>NZ_DASSWP010000068.1:0-14981 GCF_035704785.1 Gracilimonas sp.
CGTATTCCTGAAATGGAGAAAGAGAAGGAGCGAGCAGAGAAGTTGCTTGAAGAAGCCGAGAGCATTACCAATCTATGGGAGTTTCAGGATTGGGAAGAAGAAAATGAAGATGTTCTTAAGGAGTTTCGAAACCAGTCCGGTTCAGATAAAGATGATGAACAGTTACCTTTTCATACTTTTGAAATTCAGGGGTATCCTGTTTGGATCGGAAAGAATGCTAAAAGTAATGACGTGCTTGTACAAAAAGCTCACAAAGAGGACGTGTGGATGCACGCCCGGAAAGTAGCCGGTTCTCATTTGGTGATCAGAATGGGGAATGATAAAGGAATGCCGCCCAAAAACGTTCTGCTTGAGGCAGCTTCTTATGCGGCTTATAACTCAAAGGCGAGAGGCTCAAATCTTGCCCCTGTGATAATCACCAAAAAGAAATACGTTCGTAAACCCAAAGGCTCCGTTCCCGGTGCTGTACTTGTGGATAAGGAAGAAGTTGAAATGGTGACGCCCAAAAAACCGAGTATATGATCAGGAAAAAAATAGAAAATATGGAAGAAAGTATTTTTATCTGCGGTTTTATGGCTTCCGGAAAAAGTACTCTCGGGAAGGCTTTAGCCGGAGAATTGAACTTTGAATTTGTTGATCTTGACCAGCTTATAGAGAAACGGGAAGAAAAGTCGATAAGGCAGATCTTCCGGGAAAAGGGAGAAGCTTATTTCAGAGAAAAAGAGTGGGAATATCTTTTAGACTTAACGCGAAATTTCAAAGGTGTAGTGGCTCTGGGAGGTGGGGCACTTCAAAACCAACGGATCATCGATCATCTTAAAGTACACGGATTGCTGTTATTCCTTGATACCCCCATGGAGGTAATTGTGGAACGAGTTTATAACAGCGAGGAACGGCCAATTTTGTTTAACGAGTCCGGAAAAATAAAATCCAAAGAAACTCTCTTTACAGAGCTGAAAACCTTATATTCCGAGCGCGAAGAATTCTACAAACAGGCCCAGATCACAATTAAAACTCCGTTATTTACAACTGTTCAGGAAATGGCAGAGGCAGCCAAAGCTAAAATTACCCGGCATGTCTGATTTGATATCCGTTCAAACATCTACAGAAAAAAACTATCAGCTTCATTTTGGTCACGACCTTTCGGACCAATTGGAGTTCTATATCCATTCCTTTAGCTCAAAAAAAGCATTTGTACTGGTAGATGCCTTTGTGTTGGAGCATCATCGTTTACATTTTGAATCGGCATTAAGTAAGAAGTTTGAGGAACTTCATATTTTTGAAATTCCACGGGGAGAGCAGGCCAAGAGTTTTAATATCTATCAAAAAGCACTCAATTTTGTACTGGAAAAAGGCGTGGAGAGGGAGACGCCGCTTTTTGCAATAGGAGGTGGCGTAACCGGAGACCTGGCCGGATTTGTTGCAGCCACAGTATTACGGGGCATTCCGCTGATACATATCCCAACTACATTATTGGCCATGGTTGATAGTTCTATTGGCGGGAAAACAGGGATCAACCATGAGGTTGGAAAAAATTTAGTGGGCAGCTTTTATCAACCGGAAGCCGTTTTTGCTGATGTTAAATATCTGGAAACATTGCCTCATAAGGAGTGGGTAAACGGACTAAGTGAAGTTTTGAAATACGGAATGATCCATAGCCCTGAAATTCTGGAACAGGTAAATTCGTTGTTAGAGAACGATGAATTTAATAATGGGAAAGCCTGGTTACCCCTCATTCAAAAAAGTGCTCAGATCAAAACAGATATTGTAGCTGAAGATGTATTGGAATCGGGAAAACGAGCCTATTTAAATTTTGGTCACACCTTTGCTCATGTCATTGAAAAGGAAGGGAATTACTCAAAATATTCACACGGAGAAGCCGTGTACGCCGGGATGATCGCGGCAGTCTATGCTTCAAATGAGTTGGGAGCGGAGATTGACCCATCCAATTTATTACAGTTTAAGTCGTTATATGAACTGTCTTTGAATGAGATAACATCATCTCCGGAAGAACTTGTTGAATTCATGAAAACAGACAAGAAAGTTAAGGATGAACAAATTCAACTGATCTTGCTTCAAGAACCAAGCTTCCCCTATGTTCATAAGATCACTGAGATTGAGCTCATTAACCAAACCTGGCAACATACTTTAAAGATCTTTCAATAGTGCCTTATTTACGCTGGCTACATAAATCCTGGAATGCATTCTGGACCTTTATTGGGGTTCTGATACTTTCTGTGACCCTGATCATAGGGGGTGTTTTTGGAGCTATGCAGCTTCAGCCTGTAAAAGATCAAATAGCCCTGGAGTTGCAGCAAAGGTTTGCTCAGAATTATGAAGGAGTCATCAGTATTGGTTCCATCAAGGGGCTGTTACCCTTTAATGTGGAGCTTAATGATGTTAAAGTGTACCATAACGAATCTTCTTATATTCCGGTTTTGGAGACTTCTCAAATTACAGCCGGCATTGATGTTTGGTCACTTTTACAAAACAGGTTTTTCGTAAATTCTTTACAGATCAATGATCCGGAATCTGTATTTGATCCCGATTCAAGCTTTTCTGTTCATAACGCTTTTATACCAAAACCCGATACTTCTCAGGTAACAGAAGGTGATCCTGAGGCAGGTTTTGATTTCGGTTTACAAATTATCATTCCATCAGTAATAGTTCAGAATGGTAGTCTTGATCTTAGAAATATTCTGGATCGGAATAACAGCATTTCTTCAGAAAGCAGTTTAAAGATCACTGATCTGAATATGGATCTGTTCTTTGAATATACCGAAGAGCAACGATTTATAGATATGAACTCAGTTACATTTAATACCTCTGCAGAAGGGCTAAATGATATAGAGATCTATGGACAGGTCTATAATGATGATCAGTTCTTTGAATTAAATGCCATCAATATCAGAAGTGGTAATTCTTTGATGAGATTTAGCGGTGAAGCAGATAATGTTAATATTTTAGATGGAGATATTTGGTCGCAGTTTTCTAATACCGGCCTGAGTTTTAGCATCGACAGATTGATGGTAGAACCAAAATACATATCACGGTTATTCCCAAAAACACCCAGACTACCTGCAAATTTGAATGGCTCTTTGACCGGGAAAGGTTCACTTGATTCCCTCGCTTTTGCAAATGGGGAACTGATAGTAGGAGATAGCTTCAGTAGTTTTAATGGATTTTTAAAAAATTTAAAACCCTCTTCACCATTTAGCTATGAAGTTAATATAGCTTCGCTGATTCTAAATGAAAATGAACTGCGTGCAGTTTATTCATCACGTATGGATTCCATTCAGGTTGAAGCCATTGCCGCAAACAGGTATCAGGGAATGATCAGTGGAAATACTGATACCACTAATATACAAATGGAAGCAGAAGGTGAAAGAGGAAGTCTAAATGCCGGTGGTGTCTTTAGCTGGGGGGGAGATCAAACGTCTTTTGATATCAGTTTTAGAACAGATTCTTTGAATTTAGGATATTTATTTGATCCCAGGATTCAGGAAACGGATCTGACTTTAAGGGGAGAGGTAAAAAGTAATTCATTTGACCTCCGGGAAGCAAATGGAGGACTTTTTATTGAATCTATTGAATCTATTGAATCTATTGAATCAGAGGAAAATAACTTTGATAACAGGAATTTTAATCAGATCTATGTTTTAGCAAATTGGCAAGATGGATTTATTGAACCTGAACTAAGGGCCGATGTGAATGGATCTTTAATTACGACGAATGGTTGGGTCGATCTAAGAAAAGACACTCCCGAACTCTCACTTCAGGGTTCTGCCAGACAGATTCAGGTAAAAGAAATTATTCAAAACGAAAGCCTGCGTCCTGTAATAGCTGACATTGAATATGATCTTAATTTGAAGGGTGCAAGCCTTGATGAGCTTTATGGTCAGGTGAGTATGGATGTATTACAAGCGATCGTGGAAAGCGATACTTTGGGCCGCCATCAATTATATTTTGATTTTAACGAACCCGATTCCCCAAACCGAGTGTTAAGGTTTACTTCTACTGCATTTGACGCAACTGTTGAGGGGAATTACAACCCCGCTTCGCTCTTAACCCTGTCATCCCAATGGAATGAGTATTTTAGAGAACAGATAAGTGAAGAGCTCTTTTTTGAGGCTGTATCAAAAACAAGAGATACGACAAAGATCGAGATAAATCAGAGTCTTGAGCTCACCGGAAGGGTCAAAAACCCGGGGATGTTAAATTTTTATTTTAAAGATCTGCCTTCACTTGCTTCATCAGCAAGAGTAAGTTCATCGATCAATGTGAATTCTCAACAGCTGCTCTTTAATGCATCATTTGTTGATCAAAAAACCAACATAGGAAATTTCAATGCCGACTCATTAATAGTACAGGTTACCGGCGGTTTTAGAAAACAGGCTTCCTTAAAAGAGTTTTCAAACCTTCAGGTACAAGCCGAGGCATCTCTTATTGATTACGATTATTTGCAAGGAACAGGATTTGAACTATCAGCAAATATGGAGGAAGATTCAGTTGATTTTATAACTTCTATGGAAAGATTATCAAATGAAGCTTCTTTTTTATTGGAAGGCCACGCAATTTTATTGGATGAAGCACTGGCATTACGAATAGATGATTTTGAGCTTGGAACTGATACTTACAGGTGGGTGAATCGGGGAACGCCAATGTTGAGATACCTATCTAATGATAAATTGGTAGTGAACGATTTTGTATTTGATAATGAAGATCAGTTTTTAGAAGTAAATGGCACTTTTAGTACTTCTCCTGAAGATTCCGTTAACTACAATGTTATTGCCTTGGATCTCCAGGATATATCCGATCTAATGGGAGGACGCCTAGGCTTTGGAGGAAACTTAGATGGACGATTTACGACCCGTACTTTAACTACTGTACCTACAGTTCAGGGCGATGTAAATATAGAAGCATTAAGTTTAGGAGGATCACTCGTAGGAGACTTGAATCTCTCAAGTGTTTATAATTCTGAGTTTGATCGATTTGATACAAATATTTCTGTTAGCACCGACTCGGTAAAATATCCTGAATATTTTGCTAATACAGACAGAAGGGGGCAGGAATTTGATATTGAAGGTTATGTTTTGGCTCCTAAAGATGGAAGTTTTCCTGATGCTGATTCTTTATACAAGTTTGATGTCGATTTTGAGAATATAGACTTATGGATCTTGCCATTAATAGGGCCTAAAGTATTTGCAGAAGGTTCAGGAATGGCAAATGGCGAAGGATTGATCTGGGGTAATGCAAATGATTACGACTTTAAAGCTGATTTTATAGTTGGCTCACAGGATGCAGCATATATACGACCTCAATTTTTAGATACTTATTACTATGCACAAGGGGAAATTTCTTTTACAAGACATGAAGGCCTGACGTTTAAAGATATCTACTTAATTGATCCATCCGGGGGTAGTTCTACGCTCAGCGGGTATTATGATTTTAATGATTTTGCACCCATTGATAGTATGAATATCAGTCTTGAAATGAATGAATTTCAATTCTTGAACAGTGAATTTGATCCAACACTGGCATTTTTTGGCAATGCATATGGCTCAGGTACAGTAATAATATCGGGTACAAATTTTGATCCGGTACTAAGAACCGCAGGGCCTATTCAGATCTCTGATTTTTCTGAGATCTCAATCCCCTTATTGGAAGAAACTGACTTTAATGAAGACAATCGTTTTATTCGCTTTGTAGATTCATTTGATCCTGAAGATATTCGAAGCACCGGTTATTCATCAAGAGGCAGAATCAGGGCAAATGGTGATGGCGCTCAAGAAGAAGTAGACCTCTCTTTTGCGGAGCGATTTACCCTGGACTTGCAATTTCAGGCAAATGATCCAATGACAGTCAGGCTTATATTTGACCCTGTGACCGGTGATATTGTTACCGCAGAGGGTACAGGAAGGATCAGGATATTACTTGAAGATGAACAAGTTTCAATGTTTGGCAGGTTTGATATACAGGGGGGTAGATATCAATTTGTTAGTGGTGATATTTTTACCAGAAGGTTTGAGCTCGAATCAGGAGGTACAATTTCCTGGGAGGGTGACCCGGCTAACGCAAGTTTGAATCTGAATGCTGTGTACAGTGCTCGCCCGGATATTAATACTTTAAGTAATACCGAACGGGATCCCGAGAATTCACAGCGCGTTCCTGTTGACTTAGTTTTGAACATTGGCGGGACCATCTCAAGTATCGAAAACAATTTCTTTTTCCGGTTGCCGGATACTTTTGAATCGCAACAAAGCTCAACACTTTCAACCCAACTGGCTTCCATTAACAGAGATGAAGATTTGAAGTTACTTCAGGCTGCCAATTTTATGTTAATGGGTAACTTTATTCCAGTTTCTTCGACGGGACAAGCGCAGACGAATCTTTTCAGCGAAAATCTATCCGGAAGTGCAGCTGTTTTAAACCCGTTGATCTCAAGTCAGGTTATAAACCCATTGTTATCAAATCAGGTGAATTCGTTATTGAACAGTGATTTGAGTAGTTTAGATGTGGATTTCAACTTAAACACATATAATCAGGTAGATCTTGGTGTGGCTCTGAGATTATATAACGACAAATTAATACTGAGAAGAGAAGGACAAATTACCGGTAGGCAATCTAATATTGGTGATTTGGGTGCTACTTATAGAATAAATAGGACGTTTGCATTAACCGCTTTTCATCGTCAGGCTCTTGGCTTTGGAACATTAAGCAGTACAGAACAGTCACAACAATCACAGGATATAAATGGATTGGGGCTTGAAGCTAAAGTAAGTTTTAATTCCTGGAATGAATTTTTTGATAGATTATTCTCTCCTTTTCGAAAGTTGTTTGGAATCCAGAAAAAAGAACAGAATCAAGAAGAATTAACAGAAAATAGCCGGGACAGAGATCCCGCATAAAGATATTTGAATGAGTAAAAAAGAAAGACTAAGTAAATTTGAAGAGTTGATCGTTGATCTGATCAAGAACAGCCCTGACAATAAATTAACGCGAGAACAAATGATAAGTGTTCTGCGTCTCGAGAGTAAGAACGAAATTAACAGATTAGATAAATCCTTAAATCGTTTGGCAAGTAAAAATACGGTCAGCCGTAAAGATAACTACGTGTTTTTAGGGAATAATAAGAAAGCTTCGAAGAGCGAGTCTTCCGGAAGTAAAGACATTTTGGAAGGTAAAATTGACATCTCGGTTCGGGGAACAGGGTATGTTATTACTGAAGCACTCGAACAGGACGTGATGATCTCATCCCGTGATGTCGGAACAGCATTGAATGATGATATTGTCAAGATCAGGATCACCGGAAAGAATAAGAAAAGTGGGCAGCCTCAGGGTAAGATCCTGGAAATTGTAGAGCGTGGCAAAGATTTTTATGTCGGTACTCTTTCCAAGGTCAGTAAAGAAAATTTTGTAATCGAAGCAGACCCACAATCGGTTCATACCAACTTTTTTGTATTGCCTGAATATGTGAATGGAGCTCAAGATGGTGATAAAGTGATTTTTGAACTGGTGAACTGGGTTCATCCAAAGGCATTACCTGAAGCGAGAATAAAATCCGTACTGGGTAAATCCGGCTCTAATGATGCCAATATTCTTTCCATTCTTGCAGAGAATGATATGGTAGCAGAGTTTCCTAAAGAAGTGGAAGATTATGCCCATCAGATACCGCTGGAAGTTCCTGAGGAAGAATGCAAAAGACGTCGCGATCTGCGCGATGAAAATGTGTTTACTATCGATCCCGAAGACGCCAAGGATTTTGATGATGCCTTAAGCATTAAGAAACTCGATAACGGAAATTATTACCTGGGTGTTCATATTGCCGATGTAACTCATTATCTCACTCCGAAATCGGTATTAGATGAGGAAGCTCATAAGCGTGGCACAAGTGTTTATTTAGTAGACAGGGTGATTCCTATGCTCCCAGAAGTATTAAGTAACGGTGTGTGTAGTTTACGTCCAAATGAAGATAAACTAACCTACAGTTGCTTCATGGAAATTGCTCCCAACGGAAAATTGGTAGATTATTCTATTGAGGAAACCGTGATACACTCCAGGCAGCGTTTTGTGTATGAAGAAGCTCAGGAAGTGATAGACGGTAAAAAACATAAGTTCAGCAAAGAAATAAATATGGTAGCTGAACTTGCACGAACTTTATTGGATCGCCGCTTCAGAGAAGGTGCCATAGACTTCGATAATCCTGAACCTAAATTTGTTTTGGACGATAAAGGCACTCCAGTTAAAGTTATAATCAAAGAACGAATTTTTGCCCACCGTTTGATTGAAGAATGTATGCTTATGGCTAACAAGACAGTTGCCATGCATGTTGAGGAGTTAAGGAAGAAATCCGATAAGAAACGCTCAAAAGACCTGTATCCATTCTTTTATAGGGTACATGATAAGCCTGATCAGGAAAAGCTTTCGGGTATAGCTGAACAGGTTAAACCTATTGGCATTAAGTTTGATCCGGGCAAGAAGATCAGCCCTAAAAGAATAAATGAACTATTAAAACAAGTGAAAGATACCAGCCTGGAGTATATCGTTAACGGTCTGATGTTGAGAGCTATGGCTAAAGCTGAATATTCTCCAAATAACTTAGGTCACTTTGGCCTCGGATTTGGACATTATGCACACTTTACAAGCCCTATCCGCCGTTACCCCGATGTAATTGTTCACAGGTTGCTTAAAGGATATAACGCCGGTGCTCGTGTTTACACCTACGATCAACTTAAAAAAGATGGAGAACACTGCAGTGAACGCGAGAAAGTGGCTGTTGATGCTGAACGTGATTCTGTTAAATTGAAACAAGTCGAGTTTTTAAGCAAGAAAACCGGAGAAACATTTGACGGAATTATTAGTGGAGTAATGGAACGCGGAATTTTTGTTACACTAAAAAACGTTTATTGTGAAGGTATGATTAGATTAAGTGACTTGAAAAGTGATTATTTTGTTTATAATGATAAACGTCATGCTTTGGTTGGACGTAAAAGCGGTAAGCAATTTCAGCTTGGTGACGAAATTCGAGTACGCGTTAAAAGTACAAATATGCAAAAACGGCAAATTGATTTTGGATTAGCCCGGTAACATGTAATCTATATTATTATGAAAGTTAAAATACTATCGGTTGTAACAATTACAGTTCTCATACTGGCCACAAGTACTATTTCAGTATTTGCTCAGTACTATTCATTTGGTAAGAATAGAGTGCAATATGAAGATTTTAACTGGAGATATATACAATCTACTCATTTTGATGTGTATTACTACAGTAATAAGAATTATGAATTAGCCGAATTTGCTGCAAAAAGTATTGAAGCTGCCTACAAACAACTCAGTGAAGATTTTAATCATCAAATTTCAAACCGTATTACTCTTATTATTTATGACTCTCACAATGATTTTTCCCAAACCAATGTAGTAAATCTTCCTATCAGTGCGGAAGGAATTGGAGGTGTTACTGACAAACTGAAAAACAGAATGACAGTACCTTTTACGGGAGATTATTCGGATTTTCGCCGCACACTGCACCATGAGTTAGTACATGCGGTTTTCAATGATATGTTCTACGGAGGTACCATTAATTCAATTATCAGGAATAATATTCAGCTTCAGTTCCCTCTTTGGTTCGAAGAAGGTTTAGCTGAATACACCGCTTTGGGATGGGACACTAATACTGATATGTATATCAGAGATGCGATCATTAACAATTATCTACCACCCATACAATATCTAAGTGGTTATTATGCATATAGGGGAGGGCAATCAGTTTGGAATTATATAGTTGAAGAATATGGAAGGCAGAAAATCGCAGAAATATTACAACGAATAAAGACTTCAAGAAGCGTCGAATTCGGTTTGCAGCAATCAATAGGCCTAAACATAGAAGAGCTTTCTGAGGTATGGCAGAATGCTTTACAGGAGCGCTACTATCCTGAAGTTGCTGAACGAGAACGAGTAGATGTAATTGCAACTTTATTAACAGAGCGAGGTGAATTCGGTTCCTACAATACAAGTCCTGCTATTTCTCCTCAGGGTGATAAAATTGCCTTTATAACAAATAAACGCGGATATTTTGATGTAGTTGTTATTAGCGCAATTGATGGGAAAAAACTTAAAACATTGATCAGGGGTGAAGATAACCCGGAGTTTGAGGAACTTAATATCCTTAATCCTAACATTGCGTGGTCTCCTGATGGAGAAAGAGTAGCTTTGTCTACAAAGTCAAAAGGTCGGGATGATATTGCTATCATTGAATATGAGACAGGAGAAGTAACAAAAATAGAATTCCCGAATATAGACGCAATTGCTTCGATAGCTTGGTCTCCTGATGGCAATAAAATTGCATTCGATGGGAATATCGGGCCTTATCAGGATATTTTTGTGTATCAACTTGATTCGCAAAATTTAACCAATATTACCGGTGATTTCTTTTCAGATATGCAGCCGGTCTGGGGTCCGGATTCTGAATATATTTATTTTGTCTCTGACAGGGGAGAAAAAACTCAGTTGCACAATTATAGTGTGAATTATGACTTACTGAGTGATGAAAGTATTTATCAAACAGATATTTACAGAGTTCGTTTAAATTCCAGAACTGCAACAAGGCTTACAAGTACACCTATTTGGAATGAAAAATCTCCACAAACAACCAGAGATGGAAGGTTGGTATTTATCTCAGATGAAAATGGAATTCCAAACATTTATGAATTTAATTTAGGCTCAAGAACAGCAGTACCGCTAACAAACTTACAAACCGGTGCCTCTCAGATATCAATAAGTGGAGACGGTACAAGGCTAGCATTGAATTCAATAAATGAAGGCTATTTGGATATCTTCTTACTTCGTTCGCCTTTTAATAGAAAAAAAGAGCAAGATCTTTCCCTGAATTATTGGGCACAACGCAGAGCAACAGAATCTAATGCGGAGAGAGTGCCTGCTATAGGATATGCACAGGAAATGTTTGACGATGGACTTGTTTTGGCTGATGAAGAAATCACTGAAACCTCAAATGAAACTGAACAAGATACCAGTAATGCAGAGGAAGCCGAGATAGACTTCAGAAATTATGTTTTCAGTGCTGAGGTTATGGAAGACTCAACATTAGAACTTGAAGATGTAGAGAGTTTCAATCCGGAAAACAATATTACGGAAGATGGAAGATTCCAACCAAAAGAATATAGACTGCGGTTTTCTACTGATATTTCATATAACCCTAGTTTTGTGGCTTCAACGTATGGCTCTTATGCCCTTACTCAATTCATAATAAGTGACCTGTTGGGCGATCATCAAATTGCGTTAGGAACAAATTTTGTTACAGATCTGCGAAATAGTGACTATACAGTGCAATACGGATATTTAAAAAATAGAACTAACTGGTTTTTCTCTTATTTCCACTCTTCGCGCCGTTATCAGACCTATTTTGGAGAGATCATTCGTTTCCGAACATTTGGTGGGGGGATAAAAGCTCAATATCCAATTAATAAATTTAAAAGAGTAGATGCTGGTATTACAACATTGGGTATAACCCGTGATTATAGTTCCGTAAGTGAAGTTTTTTCAGGCTATTCGGTAGGCCAGAATCAAACTGACAACCAAAGTAGTGTTTTCCTATATCCTGAATTGATATTTACAAGTGATCAAACACTTCCCGGTTTTCTTACACCCAGGGGTGGAAATCGATATGCAATTGGATTTTCAGGAAGCCCTGGCATTGGGAATAATGCCCCGCAGTTTGCATCCGTATTAGCTGACTATAGAAAATATCTCAATCTAGGGTTAGATTATAGTATTGCTTTAAGAGCATCTGGTGCTGCCTCTATAGGACCTGATAAACAAACTTATTTTATGGGCGGAAGGTTAGGATGGATAAACCAACGAATCAATCAAAACGGGCTTTCATATGATAAATTAACAGACACCTTCTTTACTGTTCCGGCACTACCGGTTCGAGGATATGCTTTCAATAGTATTTATGGAAGTAACTTCTCATTGATAAATGCTGAATTCAGATTCCCTCTGTTTGCTGCAATTGTTCCAGGTGCAATTCCAATATTACCACTGTATAACATTACTGGAACAGCTTTTGTAGATGTGGGTACGGCATGGGGACAAGGAATTAACTATAACTTTATGAGTGACGGAATTGAGTATGAAATTATTGATGGAAATGGCAATACTATTAATAATGGTAGCGAACTAAATTTCCTGGTTGCAGAACAACAAACAGCTACAAATGCCCGAGAGGTGGAAACGGGTGTTGTTCGTCCATTAGGTCAACCCATTAACTATTTAGAAGGAGACGTCTTAATTGGTGCCGGTTTTGGACTTAGAACAATTGTATTTGGCTTGCCCTTTAGATATGATATTGGATGGCCATATGATCGAAGTGGTTTTGGCAGCGATCCAATTCATTATTTTTCAATAGGGATAGATTTTTAAGATTATCGGCTGTTGAAAACCTGAACGTATAATAACCGCTGATAACTGTAATCAGGGTCATCGAAGTATACAAAGCTGATGTATTCCTGGTCTTGACGTGTAATAGTATCACTCAGGATCAGGTCATCTATTCCAGCAGTGCTGTCTTTAACTGCGTATTTATACGTATAAGTACCTTGTTTGATGAGGGAAGTAGTTTCCCAATAACCTGATTCTTCGTTGTAATTTAATTTATTCTGATCAGAAAGGATCCATTGGTTAAAATCGCCCACTAAATAAACCCCAGGGTCTTCCGTATACTGCCCCCCATCCTGAAATCTGAAACGGACACTAGCGTATCTGGCTTGTTCTGAAGTTTTGGGGTTACCGAATGTCGTTCCTCTAATTTCTAAAGGATCTGAAGAGAAATTTAAAACATCTTCTTTTAGAATAATTTCAGGCGGATTTTTTCCGGGAAACCAATCAATTATATCTCTCCCGTCAATTGAAAAATTTGTAAGGTCCAAACGTATAAAATCATAGTTTGCTGCGAAGGCATTCTCACTTGATAAATGGTATTGAGCTTTACCTTCTTCACTGAAATCATAATTTTCTGATCTTCTGGTATCTCCCCAAAAACGATTCTGTACAAAATAAAAGCTGAGATCAAACTGAGGAAATTCAACGAAATCAGGATATTTATATAAACTGAAAGGCCGGTCAACTGCATTAAAGCGTTGTCCTGCGTTATAGTTTGTCTCTACTTCTGAAACCATTGTACCGGCATTTTCAGTCACAAAGAAGGGCAGGGAAAATAGCCGGATACCTGAAGAAAGGTCAGACACATGAAGCATAAAATTTCCACTGGTCTTGAACTGCAATTGCCCGGAAGGGAACTCAAGGTTGTAGTGAATATAATCAGGCTGTGACAATTCATTCTTATTTCCACTACCTAAGATCAGTTCATTCCTTCCTTCTAAATACCAGTCTTGGGGGATGTTACTTTCATTCCATTCCTGATCATGATGAGTAAAGGTGACTCTGAATTGTCCGGTTAAATCCGACAATTCATCGAAAGCGAGAATTAGTTTTTCAGGGCTTTCAAGTTCAATGATCGGTGGATTAGTAATGCTTCCTTTCCGATAAAGCTGAATACTTTTTATAGTTTGTGGAGCAGGTAATTGATTTGGAACTAAATACCGGCTGATATAGGTATCAGAGGTATCGTAGTTGTTCAAGGAATCGGAAATTTTTGCAGAACAACCGATAACATAAGATCCAACTACGGATATTAGTAAAAGCTTATAGAGAAAATGATCCTTTAAATACAAAATGTGCAGGGCCGGTTAAAATGAGTTGATGGTAGGTATTATTCTTAGGATCAAAATCAAAAGTGGCATTTAGCTTTCCCCCTTTAACCTTGACCTCATAAGTTGAGTGAAGTTCCTTTTTCTCTTGTTTCTGATGAGCAGCAATAGCTGATGCAAGGGCTCCTGTACCACAGGCAAGGGTTAGCCCTTCCACTCCTCTTTCGTAAGTTTGAAGGGAAATAATGTTTTCCTCATCGCAATGAGCAAAGTTTATATTACTGCCCGGTGGATCCACTTTTTTATGATACCGTAAGGCACTCCCCAGTTCTATTAATTCATCTTCCTTTTCCAGCTGTTCTTTGCTCACAAATGTGATCAGATGTTCTGTGGCCGCATCTGCTTTTATGAGATCGATCCGATTCAGGGTAACCTGTTCAGGTTTTACATGCACCGGAAAGTGGACGCTCACATTCTCATCATCGTGAACTTCTGCTTCATACAGATTGTCATGAACATTAAAAGTTTGGGTAGCGCCAAATCCATTTTGAAAAGCAAACATCACAAGGCACCGTGCTCCGTTTCCACACATACCGGCATCACTGCCATCGGCATTACGGTAGATCATTGTATAATCGATCTCGTCTCTTTCCGCAGTCTGAAGTACTAATATTCCATCAGCACCTATCCCAAATTTCCGGTCACAAAGCTTTGGGGTAAACCGGATGATATCATCAAGTTTAAAGCCATATTTTCGGTTATCGATAACAATAAAATCGTTACCGGCACCTTCCATTTTATGAAATGTGATTTCCTTCATTAATTTGTGAACGCAGGTACATGTTTCCAATTTTCCTCATCGGGGATCACAGGGTCAAGTCCACGCATAAGGGGTGAAAATCGTAAAGCCAAAACAATAAAGATCAGTTTCGGATTCACATTTTGTCGTAGGGCAGGGCGGTAGGAATCCAGATGTTTAATCATTTCCTCAAGCCGTGCATCATCCAATGATTTAACAAATTTTTCGATCGATTCAATCTGATCTATATTTGTGATGAATTTTTTATTTCCGGTTTCCCTGTAAACCATCAGGTCTCTGATGTACATCTCAATAAGATTGGTAATAGATATAAGTCCTTCAATATTGTTTGAGCTTTGCCAGTCTTGTACCAATTTTGAAAGTCCGATGGCATCCTGGCTAAAAGCCATGCGCATGTATTGAACTACTGATTCCCGGTTTTCTTTAAGCTTCTC
>NZ_DASSWP010000166.1:0-2966 GCF_035704785.1 Gracilimonas sp.
GGGCGGAGGTTTGTGGTTAGGAATAATTCGTAATCCCCGGGCTGCGTCCGTCTCGGCTTCCCAAATCCAATTCAATATTTTAGCGGACTTACCCGGGGCTACTCATATTTGACCCCTGCAGGGTCATCCATTATTCATGGGAATCCTTAGAATCCTGCAAATCATGGTTCAAAAACTGGAAACACAGCTCTCCAGCTATCAAGTGATAAAGGGCCATGAATCTATGAGTATGAGGCGGAGCCTCGATAGGGCATTCCGGAGCGGAGCACCGGAACGAGAAGGAGTGGGATGAACCGATTAACGAACAGCGAATAACGATTAACGAATCAACAAATCAACGAATTCTACCCAAATTTCTTAACTAACTCCCAGCGCTTCACTTTGCCGGTTTCGGTTTTAGGAAAGTCCTTGACGATCCTAAGTTCTTTGGGAAGTTTGAAATCGGTGAGAGCGTCCTTGAGCTGCTCGCGGATCTCGTCTAATTGAGGGGTTTTACCGTTTTTCAGGGTGACTACCGCCGTTACTTTTTGCCCCCATTCCTCATCAGGTACGCCAATAACTATCGCTTCTTTTATGGTTGGAAGCTTTTGCATGGCTTCTTCCACTTCATTGGGATTCACGTTCTCGCCGCCGGTAATAATGAGATCGGATCGCCGGGATTCGATGAATAGATGACCGAATCCGTTAATGTGTCCATAATCTCCGGTGTTAAACCAACCTTCTTTATCAAATCTGTGGTCGTTTTCTTTACTGTCGTAATACCCATCAAAGACCTGAGGGCCGTGTAGCCACAATGCTCCGGATTGATTTTTCCCAAGTACTCTGCCGTTGTCGTCACGGATCTGCATTTCATTGGGTGGAAAAGGTTTCCCTACACTTTTAAGAGGAGTATACATGCCGGATGGGGCAAGCAGGGGATTGGCTATGATCTGTGCACAGGTTTCCGTCATTCCATAACTGGATACGATCGGGATTCCCCGTTCAGCTGATTTCCTCAGAAGTCCTTCTGATATCGGGCCGCCGCCAAGCAAAATTGATTTGAATTCTCTGTGGGTTTTAAAGAGGGAATCATCCAGCAGCCTTTTAATCATGGTAGGCACCAGTGATGCTGCCTGAAAACGCTGATTTTCAGCCAGGAACTCTTTGACCATTTCTTCATTGAAGTCTGCAAGCCGATAGATCGCTGTTTCGTAAATCACAGATCTGAGGATGATAGATATCCCCCCAATGTGATTAAGCGGAAGGCAAAGCAGCCAAAAGTGATTGGGATCAGGCTTGAAATTCTGAGCTGAAGCTTCAGATGCACTTATGATCTGCCTTCTTTTTAAAGGGACGACCTTTGGTTTACTGGTAGTTCCTGAAGTGAAGAAATAACCGAAGATATCAGATTCGGAAATCTCATCCTGTTCCGGGAGATCCATATCTCTTGTATCGTGGGTAAATGAATTCAGGAAAAAATTCTCATCCATTTTTATGACGTTATCGTCACCAAGGCGGCCTCTGTTGGCTGTATCACAAAAGATAAGTGCAGGTTTTAAAACATCAAGGTAACTCTCAAGTTCAGCATTGGTAACCTTGGGATTGATAGGGATGAATGGAATTCCCAATTTCCAGCAGGCAGCAATACAAAACACGAGCACATCACTTGATTCAGAAATGAAAGCAACGGGCCACTTAAGTGAGTCTGCTTTTTTCTCTACCAGTTCTTTAAAGAATGCGGTAAACCGGTTTAAGTCGCTGTAAGTGTACATTCCGTGTTCTGAGGATAGAAACACTTGTGGTGCATCACTTTTCTTGAACTCAAACATATGTAGTCGTGATTTGAACATATACCTGTTTATAACTCCGTTAATCCTTCCAAATTTAATGAAATTCCCAAACCATTTTTGTCAGGAAATTTAATAACAGCTCTGTTAATCCAATTATCCGGTGCCACATCTTTTTGCAGAAATGTACCCGTTGTCAAACCTTGAGCATGATCCTTGTTTCCTAACCCGGCTGAAATTGCTGCTGTTGCAGCCCGCCCGATTGCTGATTCCAACAAGGTAGTAAAAACAACCTCTATATTATGAGTATCAGCAACGTCTTTTGTTACGAAAATATCATTAAATGTACCCATGAGCATTGGTTTAAGGATCAGCACATTAATGGCTTTTATATTTGATAGCTCTTCTGCACTCCTTTTGTTCCTCACTGATTCATCGGCCGCTGTTGGAATATTGACGGAGTTCGTGACTTCTTTTAAAGAGCTTAGTTCGTGTTTTGGAACCGGTTGTTCGCAATACTCAATATCTAGGTCTTCCAGTGTTTTTAAATTGTTGATGGCTTCTTCAGTTGACCAAGCCTGATTAGCGTCGATCCTGATCTTGATATCGGGATATTTTAGCCGAAGTGATTTAAGGATACGTTGTTCTTTGCTGAAATCAATTCCAACTTTCACCTTTAGTGTTTGGAAGCCCTCCCGAACCAAACGGTCGGCTTCAGAAAGCGTGGCTGATTCTTTTTTGAGAGGTAAGGTCCCATTACTGTTAACACTAGAATGAAATCCCGGAAAAAGATATTGAACCAGTGATTTTCCGGATCGCTTTGCAGCCAGATCATAGAGCAGCGTATCAAGTCCGAAACTAAGAGAAGGAAACTGATGGATCCGGTCGAGCAGCAGAAAGGTATCTTTAGCTTCCTCTGCTTTTATGGCTTTTTGCAGATGCTCCCGGTTCAAAAGCAGAACCTCTTTAACTTCTTCCAGACTTTCATCCGAAAATCCGGGAAGTGGCGCTATTTCACCATAGGCTTCTATACCCAAATTCTGATCCTGATAAACCAGGATGATGCCTTCTCTATGACTAAACTCATTCCCGGCTACCCGAAAGGGGGAAGTAAAAGGAATGTGATATGTATAGAGCTTTAGCATCAGTTCAACATAATACCAATAGAGAACAGCAATCCAAAAAGAACCATGAATTGAG
>NZ_DASSWP010000130.1:0-11719 GCF_035704785.1 Gracilimonas sp.
AGGCGTAGTATAAAATAATAGATGAAGAGGAACACCAGTGGAATGATCATTAATACAAAGTGCCAAGACGAATGCGGGATAAAATAGTAGATGGCAATGTATGGTAGCATAATGAAAAGAAAAAAGGAGAGGAGCCAGCCGTATCTCTTTAATCTGAAAAGTGTCCATAAAATAACAGGTGTAGAAACTATAGCAACTAAAATACTTATAGAGCCGACACTATCGGGAAATAAATAAAAAGGGGTAGGAATTGCATCATCAATCCCAAAATTGAGGATTTTGTGAAGCCGCTCTAGATGACTATTTCTTTTGTATCGTAATGCCATATCAAAAATTAATCAGTCCAAAATAGATTACCAAACCACCATCACTTTATCAACTTTCAACGCTCAACTTTCATTTCTTTTAAAACTATATTCAACCTTCCCTCGTCTTAAGGACAGAATGAACTCGGGATCTCGACAAAACGAACGAATGGAAGACGCACAACTGGTACAGGATTTTCGTGGTGGAAATCACCGGGCTTTTAACAAGCTGGTGGTACGATGGCAAGATCGCATTCATCACTTTGCGTACCGATTTTTTGCGAGTTCCGATGACGCCGCCGAGATCACTCAGAAAACTTTCATCAAGGCGTATCACAAACTACATACGCTGGAGGATGTTAATAAATTTGGGTCTTGGCTGTACACTATCGCCAATAATTTGTGCCTGGATGAATTGAAACGAGTAGGGCGAAAGCGAGCCACTTCTTACGAAGCGCTCAAAGTAGCCCCGCAAACCGAAACCGCGACTCCCGCCGATGGCACGATTTTAAGAAATGAGGGATTGGTGCTGCTTCACAAAGCACTCCTTCAATTGCCGGTAGATCAGCGCGTGGTGGTGATCATGAAAGAATATGAAGGCCTGACCTTCAGAGAAATAGCCGAAATTTTAGATGAACCCGAAAACACAATAAAGTCAAGATTGTATTATGGGTTGAGCGCCCTCAAAAAGACGTTCGACTCATGGAATATCAACAAAGAGGTGTTTGATTATGAATAAAGAAACCGCCCGATCGCTCTTCATGGATTATCTGTATGATGAACTGGAGCAAGATCAACGAAAAGAATTAGAAACATTTTTATCTCAAAGCCCGGAGCTGAAGAAAGAACTGGATGAACTTTGGGATGTGAGAAGTATGCTTCAGCATTTGCCGGTCCAAGATCCCGCTGAACAAATCGTAATGGTGGAGCCGGAAAGATCCGGATTTCAGGATTGGTGGAATGAACTTATCGAGAGCTGGATCCCACAAAGTGGATTTGGCCGTGCAGGATTTGCGATGGCCTCAGTCCTCATCCTTTTTGTGGTTATGGGAGCCTACACCAAAATGAATATTTCCATCAATGAAAACGGCTTTGAACTTGCTTTCGGTGAACAACAGGAAGTTGTTCAACAGGGATTTACAGCCGAGCAAGTGGATTATCTGCTTCAGCAAATGAGAGAAGAAAATGCGCTGATGGTTTCCGAAGCGGTTCAGGCCGTAAAGCAAACTCAGGATGAGAAGCTGGAGCAAACGCTTATCAACTTTGCGAATTATGTTGAACAGCAGCGCAGAGATGATTTACAATTTATCAGCTCCGGAATCAACAATATGGAGGAAGTGTATTACGACCGATTCAGGCAAACTGATCAGGTTTTAGGCGAACTCATACAAACGGTAAGCACCAGAAATTAAATTTATACAGGAATACATTATGAAAACATTGAAACACACACTACTCATTGGGTTGATGACACTTTTGCTGTCTCCCCTTTCCTTTGCGCAGAATTTTGATGCCAACCGGATGAACCGGGATATCAAGATTATGGAAAGTATTTTGAATGAGCTTTTTAAGATCGAGGCTAAATCAAATACTACAAATGCGAGCTCAAACAGTTCATTCCAAGTCCGGGAAGTATCTGGATCGGGGTTTGTATCCGCAAGTCTTTTTGGAGCCAGGTCTAACCAGGTTTCCGGCAATTATATACCGGGATATGGTATCATCTTTAAAATACCATATTTGCTTTCACGGAATATTTCAGCCGTTTCAGTTATTAAAGATAGTGGTGAACCGAGCATCTCATTTTACTATGATTCTGATGATAATTCGGGTGACAGCCAAGTTACCGAGGAAACGGTGATCACAAGAATTACAGAGTTTTTTAAAGACTATGCTCCAACCATTGGGCAACTCAAAGAAGACGAACAAGTAACCATTGTGTATGGTGAAAGAAAAGAGAGTGCACCTCAGCTTCGAATTTTTAACAGGTCAGGAGACTCACAAGAAAATGAAGAGGTCAAACAAATTCCGGTTATTACTGTTTCAGCAAAAACGGGAGATTTAATAGCTCTCAAAAATGGAAGCCTGTCATCGGATAACTTTGAGAGCCGTCTCTCTATATCTAAAGAAAGTGGAGAAGAGAAGGAACAGATGGATCTAGAAGTTATGGCCAATATTTTGAATACAGCCTTTGAAGAAGGAGACGGAGATTCGTTTCATCTCATTAATTCAAATTCTCTTTCATATACAAATATAAATGGATTTGGCGTACACTATACGCTTGATATGCATAGTGGACATGGTCTTCAGTCTTTTACTTTTGGAGCCATAACAAGTTTTGGGGAAGCGGGTTCTGACGAGGCTGAAGAATCAGCCCGGAAAATTAAGGAAGCTCGAGAAAAACGTGAAGACACAGTTAAAGCGGAGTATCAGAATTTAGTAGATCAAATGAAGCAATACTTGGTGGATTATGGCAGAACCTTAAATTCTTTGACAAGCGACCAATTTTTAATCGTCACGGCGAATATTACGGATCACAGGGATCTGGTGCCTGCCCAAGTTAATTTTCAGCTTAAGAAATCAACGCTCGAGCAACTCGACCGCGGACAAATTTCCCGACAAGAGGCTCTAAATGCTGTAACCATTACCGAATATTAAAGTGTAATTGGTATCCTATCCAAGAAGCTGCTCCGGAGGTAAGTCTAAGATTTATGTTCCGGGGTGGCTTTTTTTATGTGTTAAAGTGCATCCGTGTTTAAGTGTTACCGTGTTACAGATAGAGTGAACTATAACACTTTAACACGGTAACACTTTGGCACATTAACACTACAAAACAAACTCACAATCCTTATTCAGAGCCTCACCCAGCATTTGCTCGTATTCAGAAGCATCTATTTCTACACAGCCGAATTGAGCCAAATGATCGGTATAGAACTGGGTATCCCAAAGCAGGAAGCCGTTCTTTTCTAAGATCTCGTGGCAGTAATACAGCGCTACTTTATCCGCCCATTTTTGTTTCCTGAACATGCTTTCTCCAAAAAAGACAGCCTGTAATTTCACGCCGTACAGTCCGCCAACCAACTCTCCACCCCTATAACATTCTACGCTGCAGGCATTTCCATACTGATTCAAAACATCAAAGGAGTTGATGATAAGATCATTGATCCAGGTTGATTCCCGGTTGGCGCATTGGGTTACCACTTCCCTGAAATTATGATTCACCCGAATCTCAAATCTTTGCTGCCGGATGACGCGAGCCAGATTATCTGAGGCGTGAAATTTTCCTATGGGAATAATTCCCCGCTTTCGGGCGGTGTACCAATCCACATCTTCAGCATCTTTGCTTTCCGCCATGGGAAAAATGCCCTGGGCGTAGGCTTCCAAAAGGTTTTCGGGTGGCAAGATGCGCATAGCATACTTTAGGTTTGAGTTTTTAGTGCGATGGTGTTAATGGGTATCCGCGTTTATTTGTTAACGTGTTATAGATAGAGTAAACCGTACTGTAACACGTTAATACTTTCGCAAATTAACACTCTCGCACTGTAATACTTTTATTAAAACTCACAATAATACATCACATCATTTCCAATTGGCGAGCCGGGAGGTGGTGCCGGGGCATCCTCGACTTCAAATTCTTCTGGATTTTCAAGGAACTGGTCAATCAAATGAACTCCGTACTTACTGTCCGGGTCTTCATTCATATTGAGAGACAATTGCATTTTAAGATCAGCGAGTTTGTTAAAGACCACAGCCTTAGTAACCGGATTGGCATTGTTGGATGCGGCCAACTCGATCCCATTTTTCAATACCACATGCTTTACGGTACGGTGAACCGCTCCTAAATAACCATCGGGAGAGTCTTGGCCCCAACTCACTTGTATCAATCTGTCTAATACTGTCTCCAGGCTCAGATTACCTGTTCTTGCAGAGTATTCCACCAGTCTGTTTGCACGATCAGGATTCAGGATCAAGCTAACAGGCAGATCAGCTGCAGTTTCGGCGATTCCCAATGCATCAATTGCAGGACCGGTATTCCCATTGAAAAGCTCTCTGGAATATCCGAGCCCGGCAGGGCGTGGAGGAATGATCTCCAGCAGATCTTCCGGTAAAGCCAATGCTTCCGGGGAGATAGTTGCCAGCATTTCATTCAATGCTTTTTCCTGTGTAGCGCGATCTACAATTTCAGGATAAGCCTGATTATCTCCTTTTACTTTGTAGGTGTAATCCAATCCGCCAATCAACTTCACGGTAGCTTCTACTTGATAACGATGGAAGAGATAGATCGGTACTAAAACATTCTGTAACTCCGCTAAAGGACGTCCTGTTTTTAAATTGGCCTCCCCAAAATTCTCCAATGCAGTTTCGCGAATCTCCATGATCTTTGGAAGCTGTGCAACCGGATCATCCCCGAATTCCCATAAATGCGCATAAGGATGAGCTCCACTCTGCGGACGAGCATCCTGGTCTGAAATATACTTCAACCCGGAATCGTAAGCATCGTACAGAATCTCATTCAAAGCAGCTTCTTTATCGGTTCCTTCCGGAAAATCCTGATAGCCGTAAGCAACCGCCATCTTATCCCATGCTCCTATTCCCACACCATACGGATCAGAAAGGTCAATCTCTCCATTTACAATTTTAGGTTGGGGATGCGGATAATCCATCACCGAAGCATCATCCGTTACACTGGCTGCAAAATTATGGGCGATCCCGATGGTATGGCCAATTTCATGGGCTGAAAGCTGACGAATTCGGGCCAGCGCCATTTCCTGCATCAAGGTGTTTTCCTGAGATTCATCGGCGTAGGGTGCAAGCAGTCCTTCGGCGATCAAATAATCCTGACGAACACGGAGTGAACCGAGCGACACATGACCTTTGATAATCTCGCCGGTACGCGGATCACGAACCGAAGAACCGTACGACCATCCACGGGTTGAGCGATGGATCCATTGAATCACATTATAGCGAACGTCTAGCGGATGAGCATCTTCAGGGAGCACCTTCACAATAAACGCATCCTTATAACCGATGGCTTCAAACGCTTCATTCCACCAACGGGCTCCATCAAGGAGTGCACTTCTGACCGGTTCGGGAGTTCCGTTATCCAGATAATACACGATCGGTTCAACAGGTTCACTAAGTTCTGCTTCGGGATTTTTCTTTTCCAGTCGGTGGCGGGAAATAAAACGTTTTATGAGCGGCTCATCAATAGGCGTGCCATAATCCTGATAGGTAATTCCAAAATATCCGGCGCGGGGATCGTATTCACGTTTTTCATATCCATCATCCGGAAGTTCTACAAAAGAATGATGCTGACGAACCGTGATGGCTTCCGGGGTTGGTGTTACCGACCGAACATATCCACCCGGATTATTACCTGCAAAAGTCAGCGTGGCCTCAAATTCAGTATTTTTTGGAAAGTTCATGATCGCTTCCTTATACAAAGCAGAACGGTTTTTATCTAAGTTATAAGAACCCTGATTGGTTCGCTGCAAAGTACTTGTTACCCCATGTGCATCTCTAAGCAGAAAATCGGTCATATTTAAAAGAACTTTTCCATCTTCTTCTGCTGCAATTTCAAAACCGGCTATTACAGATGAGGCAAAGGCTTCCCGAACTGATTTCTTTTCCAGCTCATTGTCAGTCTCAGCACGAAATCCGTAATTGGGCTGAACCATCAGTACTTTTGGTCCGCGGCGTTCAAAATATACAATGCGGGTGTCTCCGAGCTGTCCCCGGTCTAATCCAATATCATTGGACCCAATTCCAGCAGCTAATGAGTTCACATAAATAAATTCTGTATCCAGCTTGTCGATCTCCAACCAGAGTTGGTCTTTGGCTTCATCATAGTAATAATCAAAAAAGCCTTCGGTCTTAGTGAGTCCTTCTGTTTTTTCAGATATGGCAGGAAGTTGAGCTATAGCTTGAACAGAAATAAAAGCCATTAGCAGGAATAGTATCGCTCGCTTCATTGGATATAATTTGAGGGTTATAAATGGTGAATCTTTAAATAGGTAACTAAGAGAATATCCGAAAGATGAAGCGATAAGAAAAATGTTAAAGTTTAACAGGATTTTCAGCGGTGGCAGGTCTAAAGAAGGAAATGAGGATAGAGTTTAAGAGACAAATCCCTAATATTGTAAGTTGTTTAGCTACAACATGTTACGAGGACGTCATTTTTTACAAAGATTAAAAAATGTAACAAAAGTTCTTTAAAATGCTTTTACTCTATAGCAACAAACTAAAAGCTGACGAACAATTTCGGGAAAATTAAGTTAGACCTGAGTTATTTGTAACTAAAATTGACCAACATGAATAATGATACAACTACTATAGCTAAGATTGTTTTTTCAATTCTGCTTTTTCCTACATTTTTTCAGGAAGAATTTTTGGCTTTTGCATGGGCAGCTAGTGACCCAATGTGGGCTATGTCATTAAAACGGGTATTTTTACTATTACCTGTTCTGACATTCATTTTAGGTGCGTGGGTTACCATACCAACGGTTCTGTCCATTATATTCAGGCATAACCGGAAGGAATATACACTCTCTCTATTTGCCACATGGTGGGATCTTGGAAAATCTATTGCCTATTTTTGGGCAGGGTTGGCCAATTTCTTTTTCTATCTGGTCGTTTATTTATTGGGAATGATAAAGATGTTAGTTCTCGGAGTGATGGCGGTATTGCAGACTATTTTACTGATGCCATTTCGCCTGCTTGGAACTGCCGGGAAAAAGGTTACGGGTTCTTCCATTCCATTGATCGCCGTATTTCTAACCATATTCTGGGTGCTGATCGAGGCTACTATTTTCACCTATGTAACTACACCTCTTGTATTAGATACACTTTCAAATATTACCGGAGAGACTATTGATGTCACTTTGATGAGGGTAGCACTATTTACCTTTCTCTTTTTCATAGTTTTGGGTAGTTATGCAGTACTCTCGACATTTGTAGACTCGATAAAGGAAAAAAATATATCTCAGATCATTGGTATTGCTGCCATCGAAGTGATTGTGTTGATGGTTGAGGTACTATTTCTTTACAGAGAGTTTGTGGATGCACTGATACCTTGGTTCGCAATGTATGCGGAAGACTTTCAGATAGGTATTTTAGGTATCCTTGCCATTTCAACCTTCGTGTGGTTTGGAATTCGAAGTTTATCGTGGTTTCTCTTTGCCTCGTATGGAACGCCTACAATTATGGCAATCATTCAGGGTAAAGGCATTGAAAGTGTGAAAAGTAAAGAAGCATCAGGGGCCTCAAAGAAAATTTCTGCCCAAATATTTGATACCGATGAATACATGAATGGTATCAAAGAGAACATTGACTGGGTTCAGGAAAAAGGAGATGAATTGATAGCCGCTTTTATGTTGCCTCCCCTGCAATTAGTAGCTTCCGCTATAAATTTTTGCACCCTGCTGGTGGCTGGAAAACACATGTTTGAATTACCGCTTACAGATATGGAAAGCCTCACTAATACCGGTAGAATGAATACTCGTGAAGAGGAAAAAGTGGAATTAGCTTCCGGTAAAACAGCAAACGCAAATTAAGGATAAGAGACTATCTATGATTAAAGTAATGCGATTTCTATTGTTATTTGGAGCGTTGTCATTGTCAGGATGCACAACCACTGATGAACCTAATCCCCGTCTTTCAATGTTTATTGGGGTGGATATAAGTGGTTCATATGTTGAAAGCGGATATTTTGATAATTCATTGGAATTCCTTTCTCAATACATATATGCTCATCTGAATGGGATGGGTGAACTTGAAAAGCCGAATGTGTTATTTGTAAGCTCTATCGGTGGGTCAGATAATAATGATCCCAAGACTTTCTACCCAATTCAAACTTTTGACAACAGAAGTGTAGAAGAAATTGAGGAAAAGCTTCGCGAAATATTCCCGAAAGACCAGCAAAATCGTTTCACCGATTTTAATGCTTTCTTTGAGCAAATAGCCTTAACCATTAGAAATAAAAACCTGATCTTAAGGCCGGTTTCAGTGGTTATGCTGAGTGACGGAGTTCCTGACATAACAAAGGACGGAGTTACTGATTTCCGAAGCCTTGACTTTTCTCCTTTAGAAAAGCTTTCACGAAATATCACCATTCGTTTACTTTATACGGATGCCTCAACAGGAAGAAGCTGGCAAACAGAAGTCCCCCGCCGCAGAGTTAAGGTTTGGACTCAGGATGCCAAAGTTATGACCTCCTGGAAAGATTCTACAATTTATATTCCAAACAGATCGCTTAAAGAGCAAGACCGCTTTATTGGGTGGATTGAGGATAATGTAGATTTCGGCGTTCGCGCACGAAGGGTGGATTAGGAAACAGGAATAACAATTCCCTATTTAACAAGACAAAATTATTCAATAAAAAAAGGTGCGAAGGTTCAAGATCGATTTAAGATCTTGGCTATCTTCGCACCTTTTCTATGTTTGTAAAATTTACTTATTCAAATACTCTGTGAATTCTCCGTTTCGAACCCGTTTAAAATAGCTTTTGGAAGCCTCGCGGACTTTAGATGATAACAAGAGTGCTGAAATCATTGTGGGAACAGCCATTAAAGCAAACATCCCGTCAATTAAATTTATTACTGCATCCAGGGAAGCAACGGCTCCAAAAATAATCGAGAATACATAGAAGTAATTATACCAATGTTGTCGCTTGGCACCAATCATAAAGCCAAGACATTTGGTTCCATAATAGGAATAGGAGAGCATGGAGCTTACGCTAAAGGTGAATACTGATATTAACAATAAATAGGTTCCAAAAGCAGGAAGAGCTTCGTTAAAAGCATTTAATGTAAGGGTTACACCATTGGCTTCTGTAGTTTGCCATACTCCGGTTACAAGGATCGCAAGAGCCGTCATTGTACAAACAAGAAGGGTGTCGATAGCAGGTTCCATCATAGCCACCAGACCTTCCCGAACAGGCTCTTTAGTTTTTGAGGCGCCATGGGCCAGTGATTCAGTTCCAATCCCGGCCTCATTGGAAAATGCAGCTCTTTGAACTCCTATGATTATTAACTGGCCAACCGCACCACCCATCACAGCCTTGCCGGTAAATGCATCAGTTACGATCAATCCTAAATAGTATGGAATGTCCCCTATGTGGACGGCTAAAATAAAGAGCACTGAAACCACGTAGATCACAACCATGGATGGAACCAGTTTGGAAGCAACTTTTCCAATCTTGGTAATACCGCCAAATATTACCAGCGATACTAAACCAACTAAAGCAATACCCGTTAACAGGTTTCCGGTGAAAGCGCTGTCAGCTTCCACTAATCCATTTGGGATATAGATGAGGTCTCTTAAAATTTGTACCAGTTGATTGGTTTGAAAAATTGGCAGAGGCCCAAATAATCCTGCGAAGGCAAATAAATAGGCCAGCGGCATCCACTTTTTGTTCAAACCCTCACGGATCACGTACATTGGCCCGCCTTGAATTTTACCTTCAGTGTCTTTTCCTCGGTACATGATAGACAGCGTACAGGTAAAAAACTTAGTAGCCATACCTACAATCGCACTCATCCACATCCAAAATAAAGCGCCGGGACCGCCCATAAATATAGCCACTGCAACCCCACTGATATTTCCCATTCCTACGGTGGAAGCCAGTGCAGTCGAAAGCGCTTCAAAGTGGTTGATATCACCGGGATCATCAGGATTGTCGTATTTGCCACGCACCAGATCTACTGCGTGAAAGAAAAAACGAAAAGGGGTGAAACCGGATGAGACCAGAAAAAAGAGCCCTCCGCCAACAAGCAAAATGACGAGTGGGTATCCCCACATAAAGGATGAAAATGCCGCTAGAAATTCTTCGATCTGTACCAGTGTCTTGTCCGTTTATTTATCGTTAAGCGAAGAAACTAATAAATAGAGAGCTTAATTGTTATATCGTACGAATAAAAAAGATAAAATCGGTTCTGGGAGGGGTGATTCCTGCAGCTCTTAATAATTTAGCGATCTGTGCTCGATGATGTTGCCCATGTATGGTAAGGTGCATCAGAATATGCTCAACAGAGTTCTGAAATTGTTCTCCCTTTGAATTCTTGTAACTAATGGTCTCATCTTTTTCAGAGATCAGTGCTTTAAGTTGATAAGGATTTTCATTCAGTAATTTTTCGATCTCTTGAAGAATGAGATCGGGCCAAATACCAAGTTCTGTCGGTTTTCCCGTTATCCGGGCCATCCAAATTTTTTGTGCAGCTAAAAGATGTGCAAAAAGCTTCTGCATTTCTGGTCTATGGTCCTCGCTTTTTACTTGCTGTATTGACTTAAATATTTTTTTGTTTGCCCACTTGTCATATTCCAAAAAGATGTCGAGTTCCATTATCCAATCCCAAAAAATTTAGAAATACCGTTGATCACAAATTGTACGCCAATGGACAAGGCAATAAAACCCATCATTCGGGTAATAACGGTCATGCCGGTCTTTCCAATATAAGTGACAAGTTTTGGAGCAACCCTTAAAATACCATAGGCTACTAAAACTGTCATAAGTACTGCAACACCGTGAACTAAATAATCGGTGATACCCTGGGCATCCGAACCAAAGCCGATCACAACAGCAATACTTCCGGGTCCTGACAACAATGGTAAAGCTAAAGGGCTAAAAGAAACATCTTCTTTTTCCATCGCAGCAGCTTCATCTTTTTTGGTGAGTTTGCGGCCTGAATTTTCAGGATTCAGCATTGAAAAGCCTGCACGCACAATGACTAATCCACCCGCAATTTGAATACCGGGAAGGCTGATCCCGAAAAAACTGAGTATGTATGTACCAATTAAAAGAAAAGTAATGAGCACAAAAAACATATAGGTTGTTGCTTTTCGGGCGGTCTTAATTTTCTCAGCATCGGTGTGTCCCTCCATTAAAGAAATGTAAACTGGCATAGCTGCAAAGGGATTGACCACAGAAAATAAAGATGAAAAGCTCGCAAAAAAAAGCGCTGCTATACTCATAAACACTGTTGAAAAAGGTATTATTTGGTTAAAAAATTCTTCCATAAGGCTCCAAAGATACGCACCTTTTTATCAAAATTTTGGTTGTGTTTTTTGCTTTAAACAAAGCTTAACTTTTGGTTCATATATATTATTTTATTTTCTATCCTACTAAAAAATTATTTTCCTATGAGTACTGTTCAACTTACTTCTTACGACCAATTGATTTCAGACACGGAAGACATCTTAAACCGGGATGTAACCCGTAACGAAAAACTCTTTGCTATCTGTGAACTTCTGGCAGATGAAATTCAAACTTTTAGCTGGGTAGGATTTTACCTTCCTGATGAGGAAGGTAAAGAAGAGCTTGTACTGGGTCCATTTGTAGGTCCTTCTACCAATCATACTCGTATTCCCTATGGAAGAGGTATCTGTGGACAGGTTGCCCTCAGTCATGAGACATTTGTTGC
>NZ_DASSWP010000119.1:0-8746 GCF_035704785.1 Gracilimonas sp.
CAAAAAAACGCTCCGACGCAGAGCGTCGGAGCGTTTAATCACTTCAAAATTCAATATTCCTCAGTCTCCAAACGAGCCGGCCGGGCCAGGAAATACCACCGGGCTTTCAAAGCCATCTTCAGAAACGCTGGCTACGCCAAAGTAGTAGTTATCGATCACTACATTTTCGAGGGTGTGCTCTGTTACATCAGCAGGCACAAACACGCTTTTCTCCCATTGGTTGGAATCGGTAAGCCGCCAATAAATTTTGTATCCGGCGAGTTGCGGATTTTCATCAGGATCGAGTGCTTTCCAGCTTAAGGTGGTACTTGGGCGAACTGCACCTGATATTTGTACTTCTGCCGGTGGGCTTGGCGCCCATGACATCCCTGCCATCACTACGGCATTCAAGCCGGTGAGTTTGGCCGCATAATCAAATTCCACTTCGCTCAGCACATCGCCATATTCCACACCGTCTTCGGTTCTCAAGTCCTGATGCTGATGATTATAATCTTCGTTGGTTTCCATGATTCGCACTCCGGGGAATCCGGCATCATTAAACGGACGATGGTGTCCGCCACGCCCAAATCGATCCAGGCGATAGATCATCATCACGTCCAGATTTCGAATATAGAGGTCCGCCATTTTATCTACATAGCGAGCAAGATTTCGGGAAGGAGAATCTACCTCACCACCTGTAAATCTTCGAATGCGGGCTTCACGCTCGGTTTCAACAGCGCGGGTTCCTTCTGAGAATACACGGGCTGTAGTATTATCGATCACTCCGTTTATTCCCTGAATATTTCCAATCATATCATTATTCAAAACTCCTTTGATATCCCAGCCCTGTTCTTTAGCGTGTTCAGCTAAGATCTCTCCGCCAAACAATCCCTGTTCTTCGCCGGAAAGAGCCGCGTACATGATCGAGCCTTCAAATTCATACTGAGATAAAACTCTTGCTGCTTCTAATGCCCCTGCTACACCGGAAGCATTGTCATTAGCACCGGGAGATTCAGAGGTTCCGTCTAACGCATCACTTACACGTGAATCAATATCACCGCTCATCATTATAAAACGATTCGGATCGGCCGTTCCTCTTTGAATAGCGATCACATTCACAATATTGGTTGGTTCGGGAATTCTTTGAGTTCCCTCTATCACACCGCTCACATAAAACACTTCGAGACACCCACCGCAAGCCTCTGAGATACGTTCGAATTCAGCTTTTATCCAGCGGCGTGCTGCTCCAATTCCACGTGTATCCGATGTGGTGTCTGATAGAGTATGCCGCGTACCGAAACTCACCAGTTTTGTGATGTCTGCTTCAATTCGATCGGCTGAAGGGGCCGCACCAATTTCGCGCAAAACTTCAGTTTGGAGTGTTTGAGCCATCCCGACTCCTGCAAACAAAACGGCAAATATTAAAGAAAGAACCGTAGCTTTTATAGATCTCATAAGTTTATTTTTGGTTTATATGGTCTTGTTATTCTTTATCCTGATTCAAAAAATCACGTAAATTTTGCTGAAACTTCACCTGAGCTTTGAGGCCTGCCCGATGTCCGAGAAGGGCTCCCAATCCACAAGCAAGGATCACTGTAAACATAAAAGTTAGCTTAAAGTCTCCCAGGCCTGCGTCGTATAGCTGAACCCACACCAATGGGGGAGCTGCAACAAGCAATCCAAAGATATAAGGGGCGGGGTTCACTCCCTGAAGCCTACGCATAAATCGCCTTCCGGTCACAAATACAATATTCAAATACACCAGGCCAAAACCCAAAAGAAAAAGGGTTCCCACATAGGTGGGATCACTTATCCTAACTAAAAATTCAGAAGAAAAAAGGGTAAACGCAGCCGATAAGATAAATACACCGGAAGCATAAAAAATTAAGCGTGGGAAATTGTCCAAAGCAGTGATGTTGGTTATTTTTTTATTTGTTTGAGAGACAGGCAGAAATTCTTAAAAACAAACCCCAAATTCCAATGCTAACATATCTTTTAACCTCGTGGGGCACGATCCGAAAAATTAAAGGACCTATTTTCCCAGCCAGTTAACGGGGTTCACAAATTCATTGCCTTGACGAACGGCAAAGAAAAGAACTTCGCCTAATTCAGATTGAGAGGTACCAGATGCCCCTATGATATCGCCACGGCCTACAACTTCCCCTAATCGTACCTCTATTTGGCTGAGATTACCATATGCGGTATAGTATGAACCGTGCTTAACAAACACTACATCGCCATAACCACGTATTGGTAGAATTTCCATAACATATCCATCCGATACCGAAGAAACGGGCGAGCCGGGATCACTGACGATGTCTATGCCCGGATGCTCTGTTACAGAGCCATATATCGGATTTCGAATTCGGCCGAATTTCTTGGCTACCGTTTTGCTGTTTACAGGCCATGGTAGCACTCCTTTTGATTGGGCAAATGATTCTTCATAGGTAAGAAGGACTTCATCACTGACAAAATTTTCACGTGTTATTCCCGAAGTAGAGGTTCTTTCTGAGTCTCTCAGTTCTTCTTCAGCTACAATTAAATTTGTGAAGGTGTTCTCCAGGTTTTCTTTTTGTTCTCTGATTTTTTGAAGCTCAGCCAGCCAATTACTGCGTTCTCTTTTAATTTCTTCAACAGTTTGTTCTTGCAGCTCGCGTTGATTTCCTAATTTTTCCTTTTCCTGCTGTATTTCATCGAGCACAAGTTGGTTCTTTTGATAACTATCTTGCAAGCCTGCTCTCACTTCATCCAGTTCTTTTTTGGCTTCTTGTATAACTTCAGTTTGCTTGTTTTTTTGTTCTTCAAACCTGCGAAGATAATTCGATCTGACCAGCATTTGATTGATGGATTCTGAAGTCAGCAATAATTCAAGATTTCCTGACCTGCCGTTCTTATAGGCATATAAAATGATCTTCTGATAGTTCTCGATCAGATGCTCAAGCTCATTTTCCCGAAGTTCGATCTCCGTTTCCGTAAGTTTGATCTCCGCTTCAATTTGTTTTTGCTCTTCCTGTAAACTCTGAATCTTATCATCCTGAAGGGCAATAAGGTTATTCAAAGTTTGGAACTGCTCAAAAGACCTGTCGAAGCGGACTTCTGTTTGACTTACCCTGTCCTGATAATTCTTAATACGTGCTTCTAAAACATTGATCTCTGCACGGGTATTTTGCTGTCTCTGTAAAAGCTCTTCTCTCCGCTCCTCATACGTTTGTGCAAATAAATCCACACTCAGAAGCAACACTATAAAAACGCCTGTAAATGCTTTTATGTAACCTTTTAATCTCATAGCCGCTGGATCTTAATGTTATCCGGAATATCAATGCTCAATTTCAGTTCTCCAGGATTAACGTTTAGGTCTCGTACTAAAAAAACAACCCGGGAGTCTTCGTCTGAACTAAATATCGTTATTTTTCGGGGTAATATGAATCCCTCTAATTCTCCATAGCTTTCGTAGATGATCTTCGAATATGGAGCAACGTTGCTTTCAGTCTGTATGACCTGCTCAATTCTTCCGGTTTCTTTATTTACAAAAACCTGAGCACCATTATTTAAACGAAGCTGAAAGAAATTATTGCTTTCAAGTATGAGCCTGACTTCCTCTACATTTACTTTGAAATTGACCAGGTCCAGAATGTTGATGGAAGCCAGTTCATTCAGGCTTGTCAATCGTCCATCATAGATCGATATCTTTTGTGCGACCTTGTCTAACTTATTATAGATCAAAATTGAATCCTGATCTACAAGCATTTGTCCCCCCTCAATGCCAATTCTGTTTTGGATGGTCAGCAAGCTCAGATCACGGTCTGCCTCAAAATCGATGGTCACCCTGTCACTGTTCCCCGGTTCACTCACTAATGCCCGGCCTTTGCCTGAAAGCGACTTCAGCTCCTCAGAATAGTCTGGGATATCAGCCACCACAGCACGGACGGAGATATTACTTTCTCTGAATTCTCCTTCCGTAATGGGTCTTGAAGTACTGCAGGCTGAGATAATAAAACCAATTATCAGACTTGTAAATAATAAAAAACGGGGATTCGATTGCACGCTAATTAATCTTTTCTTTAAGGTATGTTCTTGATGAGTCTTGTTCCAACGCTTGTCTCCACCATTTTCTTGCTTCTTCCAGATTGTCGAGTTTTTCATAGACATCGCCCATATGTTCCAGGACTTCTGCACTTGCAGCTCCTGTGTCAATGGATGCTTTTATAAATCGCTGTGCCCGGTCATAATCCTGTAATTTAAAATAAACCCAGCCCACCGTATCTAAATAAGCTGCGTTTTCGGGAGCTACTTCAATTGCTTTTAGTGCTAATTCCTTGGCACGTTCCAGGTTTTCTTCCCGAACTGAAAGATTATAGGCATAGTTGTTCATCGCATTATCATTTTCCGGATCATAGCGCAAGGCAAGTTCATAAGCTTCATCAGAACTTTCATGTTTGCCCAGATTAGCTCTTGCATCCCCTAATGTGCTGTACACAGCCGATTTGAAAGGCCTCCGCGCGGGTGCTCTTGATGCCTTTACCAGCCACTCCTCAGCCTTTTCATTTTCATTCAAAAGCATGTAGGCACTCCCCACAAAAAACTGAATGAAGGCATCATCCGGAACAGACACATCTGCCTTTTCTCCAACTTGAGTAACCTCTTCATATTTCTGCTGCTGAAGTAAAAGCTGAAGCCTTTGCCTCCAGGCGATCTCATCCTGGGGCAAAAGCTCATTTGCTTTTTCCAGTTTTTCAAGAGCCTTTTCGAGCTGTGCGGTTTGCACATAAAACTGTCCTGATAGAGTAAAAGCCGGCCCAAAATCCGACTCGCTTTCTGAGAAAGCATCCATCACTCGTTCCGTCTCTATTCGAAGCTGAATATTTTGCGGATCATTTTGCACCCTTGAATAAAGAAACTGCGCCACATTCAATTTTTTTTCAGCCTCTATCAGCGGATCAGACACGAAATTACCCAGCAAAGTGCCTGCACTGTCCCATTTTTGTTCATCCAGATAAATACCGGCCAGATTGATCAGTGACTGGGGATCGCGGGCATTTCTTTCCAAAGCATCACCTAACGCTTCCTTGGCCTGATCACTATTACCTGTTCTGAGATAATATTCTCCCAACAAATTCAACATTTCCAGATTATCAGGATCTATCTGACGAATTTTCTCAAGCTGTACTACAGCAGAATCAGGAACTAAAAGCGCTTCATAATTTCTGAATTTCAGCAACAGCAGCGAAATATCCGAACCTCTCAGTTTTAAGATCTGATCAAGTGTTTGATTAGACTTTACGAACTGGCCGTAATCTTTGTAAGTATCTGCGAGCATAATCAGAGCATCAAAATCATTGGGATGATAATCGAGCAGCGTATTTAATTCATCCAATGTTGCCTCATTCTGGCCTGCACTCCTGTAGATCTGTGCCAGCTTCAAGCGATACCATTTATTATCGGGTTCACTGTTAACGGCTTCTTTTCCGTAAAAAGCGGCGTTGGGCAGATCATTCATCATAAGATAAGTGTCCGCCAGCGCATAGCTAATGCCGCTTGCCTCTGGCAGGTTTCTCTTTGCTTCAAGCAAAAGCTCACTTGCCTTTTCGTACTCTTCATTCTCAAAAGCTTCCATCCCCTGAATGTATGAAGCTCTTCCCAACAGCTCCTGTTCAGTTTGAACTTGGGCGATCAGCGGTTTCCCAAAAAGCAGTAGAAAAATAAAAAATAGATTTATGATGTATTTCATTGGACTCATATCAACCCAAGTATAACAGGAAAGTGCGATTTATGCTGAATATTTAAGGCGATATCTTGATCGGGTAGTTCAAGTTATTTTTGAAAAGTTTATCCATTGTATGAAATTTAAGCACCAATCGAACTCACTTAAGGATTCTTTTTCAGGTATTAAATGTAAATGTTTAATTTATAAGTATGAGCTCTAAAACGGATCTCTTTCTGATCGCTATCATTCCGCCAAACCCTTTAGGGGATAAAATTCAGCAACTGAAGCTGGAAGTAAAAGAGAAGTTCAACAGCTCCCACTCGCTGAATGCACCGCCGCATATTACCTTGCTCAGTCCGTTCGGGATGGATGAAGAACTTGGAGATAATCTAAATTCCCTTTTGGAAGTATTTGCACAGGGATTTCAAACCTTGGAAATTCAGCTGAATGATTTTTCCACCTTCCCGCCCCGCGTGGTTTTTATTGATGTGAAGAAGTCAGATCCGCTGATGGAACTTCAGCAAAAACTAGAAGAAACAGCCCGATCTAAACCGGATATGTTTTCCTATAATTACCATGAGCGGGAGTATCACCCTCATATAACACTGGCATTCAAAGATCTTACCAAGGCTAACTTTCGTAAAGCCTGGAAGGAATTTGAAGACCGCAGGTTTAATGAACATTTCTTAGCCGGGGATCTCTCACTTCTGAAACATGATGGAGAGCAATGGAGTGTGATAAAGGAATTCAGCTTAGGCACATAAACATGACTATGACGTTAATCTTTCATCGAAGTAGGCTCAAATATTTCCTGAACATTTAGGTGAAGCTTTTCAGCAAGTTCTTTACGGTCATTTGACTGTGCCGTCTTTTCTCCAAAGCGAATCGTACAGTCGATTTCCCGGGTTTGTGCAAGTTTCATCAGGTGTTCCAAAAATCCATGTCGCGCCCCAAAAAAGCATACGCTGTCGCGCGCCGGCTCGTCTTTAGGCCCTGTCTTATAACTGATGGATGCCACATGAACCGGTATCTCTTCCCGGGCCGGATATTGAAGCAGGGAAGCATGAAACGGCAATATGCTTTCCCCGCCGGAAGAAGTCCCCTCCGGAAACAGGATCAATCCCTGATATTCATTCATGGCTCCGGAAAGCAAGGCATTGACCCGCTTCACGTCCGTACGCCTGTTCCGATCCACAAAGATCACCCCGACAGAATCTACCATAAAGCCCAACACAGGCCAGTTTTGTACCGCTTTTTTCGCCACAAAAGTACACCTCAGGCTCAAATACAGTGGCACGATATCGAGATAGCTTAGATGATTGGAAACCAAAAAGAACGGAGCTTTGGGTGGGCTTCCTTCTATAGTCAGGTTCATATTGAAAATAAAAGCAGTTCCTTCTGCCCAGGTTCTCATAAAAAGGTTGCGCCAGGGCTCATATCTCCGCGTGAACAATTTCGGAACCACCAGCCCGATAGCAAAAACACTGTAAGTGGTCAGCGTAAAGATCAGCAGCACGATAAGCTTTATAAAACCTCGGATCTTACTCATTGGTCATCCACTGCTGAATTGTTTTTCGTTTAACCAAAGAACATTTTTTTGGTCCGGTCGGAAATGTTCTCAATATCAAGGAAGACCATAACGTATAAAAGCTCAAGGCCTTTATGATATGCCGGCTTACTGATGATATCACAGCCAACACTCAGATAATTTTCCAAAAGTCCGGGAGCCTTAAACTGCTTTTGCATCGACCTTACCTTTTCTTCCTCGTTTTGTTCGTAAGGCTTTTTCGAACTCACCCGGAATTCTTTATGAAACACACCCTGATTTTTAAGCTCATTGTAAATAGATAGTGCTTCCTCCGATGATTTAGCAGGAATACCCAAACTGCCCAATAAGTAACGTTTATTTAAGGACTTTAAATACCCTGCAAAACCTTTCCAAAGCAGGAACAATACCCTTCCGCTCCTGTGCTCTTCTTCGATGCAAGCTCGTCCCACTTCAAAACTTTTTGATAACACCTCCTCAGGCAGTTCCGACAGATTAAACAAACTCTCGGAATAAAAGCCCTCACCGGCTACTGCCATTTCATAGGTCTGAAGGCGATAGGTTCCCACCACTTTTTCAGTCTCATTTTCCTTCACGATAAGATGATGACACTGGGCATCGTATTTATCTTCATCAACGGTTTTGGAAGATTCGAACTTACGTTCCAGTTCTTCATAAAAAACCCGATACCTGAGCGACAAGGCCTCTTTAATTTCTTGATCAGTTTGTGCAATACTTACTGTGTACCGGTGATTGGAAATATCCGGTAAGATCTGTCTTTCTGCTTTCAATTTTTATTTCACCCTAAATTTAAATAACTCCATATCAATCCATCTCTTAAGCCAACATATCAAGTCTTTATAAAAAAAATCCGTTCATTAACACTGGCCGGACTCATACCTTTTTAACTGCTTACAGCAGCATTGCCTGAAATTGGAATGCAAAAATATCATCAAATCCCGCCATCATTTCAATTAAATATCTAAACACCGGAATATTGGTACTCCCTTCCAAATATCAGTATCATTGGCACTATTCGGAACGGTTTTGGCCGGCTCCGTTTTTATATCCTGAAATTACATGAATCATCTATTTTGAGCAATTCAGCGGAAGAATCACAACCACGTTTACTGCGCGACAGGAATCTTTACATTATTTTTGGGATCACCTTAACGGCCGTGATGGGCGTTTCATCCATTGCCCCCGCCTTCCCTTCTATTGCTGATGCCCTTGACGTCTCTTCTCAGAAAATAGGATTGCTGATCACCTTTTTTACGCTGCCCGGTATTTTCATTACCCCGGTGCTTGGGATATTGGCCGATCGTTTTGGCCGCAAAATCGTGCTGGTTCCCTCCCTATTTCTTTTCGGAATCGCTGGAACCGCATGTGCTTTCACCACTGATTTCGAAACCATGCTCTTTTTCAGAGCGCTGCAGGGGATGGGCAGTGCTTCGCTTGGAGCACTCAATCTTACTCTGATCGGCGACCTCTATTCCGGTAACGACCGTGCCACCACC
>NZ_DASSWP010000174.1:0-4411 GCF_035704785.1 Gracilimonas sp.
GCCCGCTTGTTCAAGAGCATATTGGTCATCCAGATACTCTTCCTCTTGGTCATAGTAGTAGGCAGAGTTTTCTGTTGTTTGTCTTTGAGCCGGAGCGTCTCTGCTGTCTTCAAACCCATCCCAGGCATAATACCCTTCGTAGCGGTCATCTTCTAAAGGGAATCTATCAGAGGTTTGAAATTGGGTGTAACAACCCGCAAATAAGAATGGCACAAGTAGTAAGAAAGATCGGTTGAGGACATTTGGGCTTTTCATGACAACACCTTTTAAAGACTTCATTTTGGTTTACAACATTAATATGAACTAAAAAATACTCACATTTTATCACATGTTAATGCTAATACTATATTTCCCCTCTCAGGGATTTCGCTATCACTTCAGCTTTAGAATTCACATGAAGTTTCTTGTAAATATTCCGTATATGCGCACGAACCGTGTCTATAGAAATATCATAACGGTCGGCTATTAGTTTATAACTGAGTCCATCTACCAATCCGTTCACGATATCCTGCTCTCTGTTTGTGAGCATGCTATCTTCATTTTTCTTTGGAGCTTCTTCATTGAAATGAGAGATAACTTTTCTTGCGATCTGCGGAGACATCGGAGCTCCTCCTTTTAGCAGATTTTCAATAGACTCTTTGATCTCAGGTAAAGAAGTATGCTTTAACAAATATCCCGACGCACCTGCCTTGAGCGAATCGAATATTTTATGTGAGTCATGATATACCGTAAGCATCATGATCTCGATCTCCGGATACTTTGTTTTAATGATCTCCATCCCTTTTATACCAGACATTCCCGGTAACTGTATATCCATGAGTATTACATCCGGCTTTTGATGCTCTTTAAGATATTCCAACATTTCTTCAACAGAATCGACCGCTACAGGACAATCCAATTCTTTCTGCATATCCAAATAACGCTGGATCAGATCTCTGATTTTCTTGTTGTCCTCTACTATTCCGATTACAGCCATTTTCTCAGTTCCTTAGTTAGTATTTAATTTCCCCTTCACTTGGATGGAAAATCCATCCGTGCTGTTTATTGTAATATCTGCACCTATACGTTTTGCCCGCATGTCCATGTTACGAAGACCTTGTCCCGTTTTCTTTGCCCCTTTTCCGGTAGTGCCATTATCATGAATAATAAATTCAAAATATCCATTAACATTTTCCATTTTGATGTCTACATGATCTCCGTTTGAATATTTTACAACATTGTTTACGGCTTCTTTAAAGATCAAATATACATTCTCTTTCACTGATACCGGAAGTTTGTTATCCATATTCAAATTTTCAAAATCATAATTTACCATCATATTTTTGGACTCAAGGGTATTTAACACATAATCCTGCATGCGATCGGTCAAGTCACCTAATGTATCATTTCTGGCGTCGATCGACCACACAATGTCATCCAGACTGGTCACTATTTTACGGCATTGACGTCCAATTTGCTCTAATGATTGTTTGAATTCTGAATCGGCATCCCCTGTCTGTAAAAAATCAGACTGCAAAGCGATCTCAGTAAGGCTTGCACCTACATCGTCATGAAGGTCACTGGCTATTCTAACGCGCATACGCTCAATATCGATCATTTTTCGAGCCCTATAATAATTGTAGAAAAGGAAAATAATACCAATAATAACAGCAAGCATTAAAACCCAAAACCACCATTGCATCCAATAAGGGGCTAAAATACTAAATCTTACTTCCTCCAGCTCCGAACTCCATGTCCCATTAATATTACGGGCATGTACCCGGAATGTAAATTCACCGGGTGGTAAAGACGGGTATTTTATGGAACGTGAAGTTGTGCGCTGCCAGTCAGGATCAATATTGCTTAACCTGTATTCATAAAGTATTTGATTAGGTGCCGTAAAGTTGATACCGGTATACTGTATTTCAATATAATTTTCTTCATGAGAAAGTGTAAACTGCTCTTCCGGTTTGTATTCCCTGCCTGATGCATTCACTCCTAAAATATGTACTTTTGGGGGCACCTGATTTCCTTTATATAACTCCGGGTCAAAACGACTTAGTCCTTCCATTGTCCCAAACCAAAGATTCCCTTTACTGTCTTCATATACTGCACCAAGATTCAATTCATTCGAAATTAAACCTTGTTCTTTATTTAATACTTGAAATGCCTGAGCTTTGTTATTCTCTTCCAAACTGAAATAAACTTCATCATCAAATCTTATAACGCCATTAGTAGTCCCAATCCAAAACTTTCCATCATCACTTTGATGAATAAAATAGCACACATCATCCGGTAGCCCTTCATTGGTTGTGATGCTCTGGAAGCGTAGGCCGTCAAACCAGGCAATACCGCCAAAAGTAGAAGCCCAAATTCTTCCGTTATTATCTTTAATTATACTCATAACCGCATTATTTGGCAGGCCTTCCTGAATAGCAAAACTTTGAAATTCTCCCTCCTTATACCGGGTGACACCTCCATATGTAGCGATCCAAATTGATCCATCTTTTCCTTCTACTGATTTCAGCACCCTGTTACTTGCTAACCCTTCTTCAGCTGTTATCTGCTTAAAATTTTCATCCTGATAGTGTATAATCCCATCATCATAGGTGCTTATCCAAAAGCTTCCATCCGAAGATTCCATAATATCTCTCACCATTCTAAATGGAAAGTCTTCGTCATTGAAAATACGTAGTCTTTCCCCTTCCATCTTTGCTAACCCCTCTCTCATACCAATCCATATATGCTGATTAGAATCAGTGTAAAGCTTATATATCTGATTATCGGGCAACTCTTGATTCAATCCAAGATCGTAAAACTCACCGGACTTGATCGAAGTAATACCTCCAGCGTACGTGCCGATCCAAATTCTTTCATCCGGTCCTTCAGTAAATGTTGTGATCAGGTTATTAGGAAGTCCCTGTTCCGTACTATAATTGGCAAAGTAATCGCCGATAAATAGGTTTACCCCGCCTCCAAATGTCCCAAACCAAAGATTACCTTCGATATCGGATATAGAAGAATATATAATTGCATTAGAAAGACCTGATTCTATCGTATAATTCTTGAAATTTTCACCGTCAAAAAAACTAACTCCATCTTCCGTACCTATCCATATCTCATTGCTGCTCTTTACTGTCAGGGTTCTGATCAAATTATCGACTAATCCATCAGAAACATCATATACCTCAAATTCTTCTCCATCAAACTTAACCAAGCCATCCCTGCTGCCAATCCATACATTACCTTGTTCATCAACCTTAACATCCCGGATACGATCAGCTGCCAATCCATCTTTTACTGTGTATGTCCTAAAATTACCCTCTTTTAAGGTAGTTAATCCATCTCTTGTAGCAAACCACAGGTCACCTGTCAAACCTTCTGCAATCGCTCTTACCCTATTACTCCCCATGCCATTTGAAGTTGTGTATTGAGCTACAACTTCACCATCCGAATAATGCCAAACTCCGTTGCCATCCGTAGCAAACCACATATCTCCAAGCCGGTCTTGAAAAATACTTATCACGGTAGAATTAACCAATGAGGCATAAGCTTCATCAGCATAGATGCTATCCTGCTCTATAAAATTAACTCCGGCTTCCGAACCAATCCAGATTCTACCGTCTGAATCCTTAAACAAAGAACGAAGCCTGCTACTGTTAAGTCCTTGTTCTTGAAAGTAATTTTCGAAACGAATACCATCAAAACGGTTCAAACCAAAACCAGTGGCCAACCATATATACCCATCCTCATCCTGCACAATATCATACACTACCGATTCACTTAATCCCTGTTCAATTGAATATGTTCGAAACGGATAACGCTGTGCATTTGCAATTTCCGCAACACCAAATATTAGCAGTAATATGGAAAATATTTTCTTCATCACGGTAAATGTAACGTAAACTTAGGGAGATTAGTAGCAATGAAATTCCTTTAAACAAAAAAAGCCCCACACATCTGTTGATGTGAAGGGCTTATCTCACAAGATTAAAAAAAATTAGCCTAAGTATGCTCTTAAAGCAGCACTTCGGTTATGATGTCTCAGTTTTCTGAGTGCTTTTTCTTTGATCTGACGTACCCGCTCACGAGTAAGATCAAAGCGTTCACCGATCTCCTCAAGGGTAAGCGAATGCTCACGCCCAATTCCAAAATAAAGCCGAATCACTTCTGCTTCACGAGTTGTCAATTTCGAGAGGGCTCTTTCGATCTCTACTTTCAGAGACTCACCCATCAGATCGAAATCCGGATTAGGGATCTCTTCGTTTTCAAGAACATCCAACAGCCTGTTGTCTTCTCCCTGTGCAAATGGAGCATCCATTGACAAGTGACGACCGGAAATTTTTAGAGTATCTGCTACTTCACCTACGGTCATTTCCAGGCTTTCAGCAAGCTCATGGGCCGAAGGTACACGCTCATATTCCTGTTCCAA
>NZ_DASSWP010000185.1:0-3749 GCF_035704785.1 Gracilimonas sp.
TGAGCTTGATCAAACAAGAGAAGACATTGCAGATTTTGAAAGTGCTTTCCGTCTCAGATTCAATACTGACCCCAATCGATTTGCCTATATCGGATTTGATGCTGCAAATGTAGTTTTACAAACACTAAAAGAAGTGCAAAATCCGGCATACTTAAAAAAAGGATTGAAAAAGTTAAATAATTATCAGGGACTTATATCGAATGTAAGTTTCCGGGATACCCATATTAATCAGGAAGTAAAAGTAAAAAAAATAGAAAGAGAAGCTGAATGAGCACTCAATTTCATTGAGCTTCATTTTCTGAAGTTTGTGACTCTTCAGCTTCCCGCTGACGTTTGATCCGATATTGTTCTCGTAACCAAATACGCCATTTTTCACTTTCAATTTGATGCTCATGGAATGTTTTGGTGAACACATGTCCCCCTTCAGGATTTGCAACCATATATAAATAGTTATGGTCTTCAGGGTATAAAGTTGCTTCAATCGTATTAAGACTTGGATTTGTAATTGGAGCCGGTGGTAACCCACTGATCAGATAGGTATTGAAAGGATGGTCAAACTGGTAATCCTCGAAAAGAAGCCTGCGGCGTTCTCCCAAGGCAAAGTTAACGGTTGGATCTGCTTGCAATCTCATTCCTCTTTCTAAGCGATTTAAGTATAATCCGCTTATGCGTGCTTTTTCATCCTCAAATTTCGCTTCCCACTCTACAATTGATGCTAAGGTCAGAATTTCATCCATAGAATAACCAACTTGCTGAGCACGTGATCTATGTTCCTCGGTAATAGCATTATCAAATTCCCCTAACAGTTTATCCGTGAAGTCCCTGGGTTCTGTTGTCCAATACATCGAATAAGTATTAGGAAGCATTCTTCCAAAAAGTTGCTCTTGGCTTAAGCCTTTCTCTAGTAGATAAGTACTGTCATTGAAAACCTCATAAAGGTCTTCTTTCTCAAAATGCAATTGCTCAGAGGTGATCTCAGCCAACCTTTCAATGGTGATACCCGGTAATATTACTACAGAGACGGGGTCTTGAATACCTTTTGCTATTTTTGAAAGGAAATCTTCATACGAATATCCATCCTCAAATTTATAGAGTCCTCTTTGAAATCTTTTCCATCCTAATAAACTCGCAGCCCACTCCAGTTCTGATTCATCAAAATCAATTCCTTTTTCATTTAATGTAAACTGTAGCGAATCCAATCCCTTTAAGCTATTGAATTCAATGGTTGTTTCTTCTTCGAAGAAAATTGAATTACCGGAGTTAAGCCTCAAGAGACGAGATCCTGATACAGTAATGACGATAAACAAAAAAATAAATAGAGCTGTTAAAAACTCTGATCTATTCAGTCTTATAAGATGCTGTAAATTCATTCTTAAAGATACTAATACATAATTAAAAGGGTGCTAAAAAAACAAGATTAAATACGAAAATGTTCTCAACACGAATTGAAACATAATTTATTTGGTGCCGTACTTGAAGTTGAAGAGCAAAAGAGCTTTTGGATGCTGCATAAGCACCAAATGCCCTAAAGAAAAAACCCGGACTTTGATCGGTCCGGGTTTCTTTTTATTTAAGAATACTTCTAATACAGATTAAAATGTTGGGTTAAACCGTATCCAAAAAGAAGACTGACCTTCAGCACCGGCAACTGGCTTAGCCACTTCAAATCTTATCAATCCCAGGCCAAGACCAATACCAACATTATGAGATAAGTCGGATAAGGACAGATCAAAATGTTCTATGGGATTTGTTGCGGAATAATTATTGGTGTTGAAGTTTGAAGTTCCGGAATCAAGAAAGAGAGAAATATAAGTTGAACTCAGATCAGGCCAACCGCTCTTATGAGAGGAAGACTGCCCAAATTCGATCTCAAAATTGCTCAAAAGCATTTGGTTACCGGTCAATGACTTATATCCCAATGCTCTCATACTGCCAATTCCACCTAATGCGAAATTCTTGAAGTCCGGTGCCTCTCCGGTTATGCTACCCGCCATAACTCTCCATTTGAAAAGGGTACTTCTATCTAATCTCAGAAATGATTTTGTTTCGATCTGATAGCTGTTGTACATGAAATCATTGTTAAAGCCATCCACATCTGCCAGTTCAGCTTTCACAGATACCGTAGTTGAGATCGGAGATAAATCAGAAATACCCTTTGGATTCAAAGTCAGGCCTAAATTTATACTCTGTTGATTAATTTGATCAAATTGTGCATCAATTGCAGGATTCATCCTGAACGTGGAATATCTTGATATTAAAGAAAAGTCTGTATTAGCTTCCAATGAACTAAATTGATCATAATTATATGCAGCCCCGAGTTCCAGAAACCTTACCGGTTTTAATAGGGTATAAAGGCCATACCCATCTGCTTTATAGTAATCATGGAAATCAAAACCTGAGATGAATGATGATACACTATTCTCGAAAATACCTGATCTCCAATAATCTTCTGTAGATGTCGAATTATATAATTCACCGCCAATTAGCATCCATTTTCGATCGTTACCAATACTTTTCTCAGCTCCAATCGAATATTGTATCTCATTCAAAGCCATTGAATAACCGATCAGACCATGAAGGTCTACATTCTCAATTTCTAAAAAACTGGAGTTATTCCAGCCCATTCTTTCTTCCTGATAACCTAAAAATAATCCATCCACCCTATTATGTCTTATCATTGAAGTTACAGGAAACGCTGAATAGATAGGATTTTTCACGCCAAAACTACTCTCTGAATAAAAACCCTCATCTAACCCCTCATATAGATCAATTGAATTATGAAATGTAACATCGAGGTTCTGTGCAGAAACGCTAAGCGAAAAGCTTAGTACTAAAAGAAGTGCAGTACATAATGCTCTCATAGTGTTGTATTTGATTGATGTTATCTCTTAAACCACTATAAAAATCTACTTTAAAAAAGTTAAAAAAGAAATAGCATTTTCATGCACGGTAGACTTCGATCATAAATGCAATATGATCTCTTAATTCAGCATCGATTAGTATGGCTCCTTTTTGGATATCCTCTCTTGGAACATTAGCAGCAAATTTTAAATCCTTCAGTTTCTTGGTTACCGATTTCACCTTCATATCCTCAAACTTATTAGGCCTCATCAAAGAAACTGCATTCATGAAACCCGAAAGCTCATCACAGGCGAAAAGGTATCGTTCAATTTCGGTCTCAGGTTCTTTTCCGGTACGTTCTGGAGCATGAGCTTTAATAGCATCAATGATTTTGCCGGAGTACTCCTTTTCAGGTAAGATCTCATTTACGGCTTTATTTGGATGTTCATCAGGAAATTTCTCCCAATCCAGATCATGTAATAAGCCTGCCATCCACCACTCCTCAATTTCAGCCTCCTCTTTTCCTAAATGACGTGCATAAGCCTCCATGGCTTGGGCTACCATTTTACAATGATTGATCAGACTTTCGCTTTTAACATATTGCGATAATAATTTTTCCGAAGATTCTTTTGTAGGTGCGTTCATCAATCCAGTTCTATTTTATTTTCGTATAGGTTTAAACAAGCATCAATTTTGCACAAAATAATTTATGAAATTTAATTTAAACGGGTCTCTCCTTATTTCTTTTCTATTTATATCCGGTTGTATTAATAATGTGGAAGATCTCACTCCAGGTGATGACGTCCCACTGCCACCTCCGGAAGAAATAAGTTATGCAGCAGATATTCAGCAGATTTTTAATTCACGCTGCACGAGTTGCCATGGAGGTACTTCAGGTGTTACACTGT
>NZ_DASSWP010000217.1:0-3241 GCF_035704785.1 Gracilimonas sp.
TTCAATGGATCTCAAATGAATCTACTAAACGGAGTTCAGCACAGAATACTTTAGTAGCACATACTACTTCTGAATTTGCTAAAAAGCATATCAATACCGACCGTGAGAAAGTTGAGGAACTGATCCTTGATCGGCTTACAACCATTATAGGCGGGTGGGCTTCACTTCCTGAATGGAAACAACTTCATTTTTGGAGATATAGCAGGGTCATTAATCCGCTTGCTCATGATTTCATGGAAATAAAAGGAAACGACACACCATTGGCTTTGGTTGGTGGTTATATGAATGGTAATACCGTTGAATCGGCATACTTGTCAGGATTGAAACTTGGAAAGCACTGGGTTGGACGATTCTCTGACTGATTCGGAAATAAAAACATCAAGCAAACGACCGGATAAGGTTTGGGCGCTCTAAAACAACTCAATAAATACCTCAAGAAGTATAAAGGCACAATGATACTTGGTGCCTTCTTTTTGACGGCCTCTAATTTCTTTCTTGTCTGGATTCCGGTATTGATTCGGCGTACGATGGATAAGGTACAAGAGATGGGCGAAGCCGGATTTGAAGTACCGCCAAATATTATTGAAACGCTTTTCTCTACTGAAGCTTCTAAAATATTAGCTACCAATTCACTGATATTGATCGGGACGGTTATTCTTTACGGTATTTTACTTTTTGCAACCCGGCAAACACTCATAGTTACTTCCCGAAAAGTTGAGTTTGATATCAGAAATGATATTGTAAAAAAACTGATGAATTTGCCACAACGTTACTTTGCTGAAAATTCATCAGGAGAAACCTATGTGCGTGCAACTGAAGACGTTGGAAAGGTTCGTGACTATTATGGGCCGGTTATTATGTACAGTATTAATACCGTGACCCGTGCCGGGTTTGTACTTACCATGATGTTTTTAGTGAATCCGGAGCTCACGTTTTGGGCCCTGCTCCCTTTACCCTTTATATCGTTTTTTGCCTATTGGATTACAGGATATATTCATAAACACTCTACTATCATTCAGGAACAATATTCTACGATGGCCGGTCGAGCCAAAGAAACGTTTTCTGCCATAAGGCTTATAAAGGCATACAATAGGATCGATCATGAACAACAGCTTTTTGAAAATGAAAGCGAGGACTATCGTAAAAAGAAACTTAGGCTGGATATGATCGAATCATTATTTCATCCTGCTCTAAATTTCCTGATCGGCCTGTCACTTTTGATCGTGGTATGGAAAGGAGGGGAGATGGTTATTGAAGGAATATTAACGGTCGGTAACATTGCAGAATTTTTGATCTATGTAGCCTATTTGACGTGGCCTGTCGCTGCACTTGGTTACACGACAAATCGTTTCCAGCGTTCACTTGCCTCCTGGAACAGGATTCAGGAGCTTATGGATGAACCCATTGAGATCAAAGACTCGGATGATAAGATTGATCAGGAAGTAAGTGGGCATCTTGAGTTTAAGAATGTTGGTTTTAAATATCCCGGAACAGATGAAATGGTTCTTAAAAACATCTCTTTTGAAATTAAGCCGGGTGAAAATATTGCTATTGTGGGGAGAACAGGAGCTGGAAAATCTACGTTGGTGCAATTAATTCCCCGTTTATTTGATCCCCTTGAAGGGGAAGTGGTATTGGATGGGGAGCGTTTAAAAGACTGGTCACTGTCCAAATTAAGAGAGGCTATAGGTTTTGTTCCTCAGGAAACCTTCTTATTTTCAGATACAATCGGTCAAAATATCGCTTTTGGAGTAGAGGATGCCTCAGAAGAACAGATAGAACTAGCAGCTGACAAAGCACAGGTTAAAGAGAATATTTTGGATTTTGAGAAAAAATTTAAGACTATACTTGGAGAGCGGGGTATAACCCTGTCAGGTGGACAAAAACAAAGGACAGCAATAGCAAGAGCGTTAATAAAAGACCCCAAAATTTTAATATTTGATGACTCACTGAGTGCCGTCGATACAAAAACAGAAGAGGCGATTTTAAAACATCTAAGACAAGAGCTTAGTGGCAGGACAACTATCATGATCAGTCATCGGATTTCCACAATTAAAGATGCAGATAAAATTTACTATTTAGAGGAAGGACAAATTGCAGAAACAGGTACACACGAAAACCTTTTGTCTAAAAATGGCAGATATACCGCCATGTATAACAAACAAATGTTAGAACAAGAATTGGCAGAAATATAAAATAAACACCGGGGCCACTTGTATGAAAGCAATGCCCCAAATAAAACATACCTTACGGGAGATAGAACAATGATTGTAGTACCTTTAGGAGTAGCATCGGCAACCCCAACCGCCGTGCGACATTTACCCTCAGTTGCCCTATGGAGAGAAGGAAGTGTATTTCTTTTCGATTGTGGCGAGAATGCACAAATGCGAATGCTTCAAGCAGGCATTAAACGATCAAAGATCGAAGCTATTTTTATATCTCATTTCGATGTGGATCATTATTCCGGTTTACTTGGATTGCTTGCAACTCTGCAGCTTCAGCGTAGAGAAAAACCATTAACAATAGCCGGGCCAAAAGGCATTAAAGATTTTGTAGAATGGAATCTGAAGTTTGCTGAAATCGATCCTGTCTATGATATCAACTTCCATGAAATTGAGAATGATATTGACGTAGATCGGGTGTTGGATGCTGATGAATATTATGTAGAGGCGCGTCCGCTAAAACACAATAAATTTTGTGTGGGATTCAGATTTCAGGAAAAAGACAGTCCCGGCAAAGTTGATGCTGATAAAGCAGAGAAAATGGGAATATCAAAAGACGCACAGTTCAAAGAACTTAAGGCTGGGAATGATGTTACCCTGGATGACGGCACTGTGGTTAAGTCCAACGACATAGTCGGCCACCCTCGTCCAGGAGACAGCTTCGCATATGTGACTGATACAGAATACACGCCAAATGCAGTAAAGCTGGCGATGAATACCAATATTTTATATCACGAAGCGACTTTTGGTAAAGACCTGGATGATAAAGCCGGTGAAACAGGCCATTCATCAACGGCAGACGCTGCACGTGTGGCTACTGAAGCTCAAACGAAGCTTTTAGTGATCGGACATTTTTCAGCGCGTTATACTAATGCCCATGACTTGCTTAAAGAAGCACGTGAAGGGTTTTATCCAGCCTGGTTAGCTAATGAACTTCGTCCGATCTTTACAGATCCTATGCACGAGCGGGGAATTATAACTCCTAAAGTTGAGATCACAGAACTGGATAAAAAATCCGG
>NZ_DASSWP010000007.1:0-9953 GCF_035704785.1 Gracilimonas sp.
CAAAACGAGTGGCTTGCTCGCGGAAGTCCTGCATCATCTTTGGCCCCATGACTCCTTCAGGATAACCGGGAAAGTTCTCTACGTCGGTGGTTGTCATTAGCTGGCCACCGGGTTCCAGGCCTTCAAATACCAATGGTTTGAGATCGGCACGAGCTGCATATAATGCGGCTGTTAGTCCGGCCGGGCCGCTTCCTACAATTACAACGTCAAATGTTTTTCCTGCGATGTCTTCCATAATTCCATTCATTTATTTATTCGATTCACATTATAAGATTTTTATCAGATAAAATTGGTCTCTTATTATCTATATAATTCATAGAATTAGCTTATCCCAACTTCACCATATATTCATAATTTTCAATGATAGTATGCAAACTGGTTATTTGTGATATTCATTGATTTCATTATGTTGTCGACAGAAACTTAACGGAGGATCCATATTGATTGTAGGTGTTTTAAAAGAAACAGCAGAACATGAACGGCGGGTAGCCCTTACTCCGGAAGTATCTGCGCAGCTTGTTAAGCAAGAGCTTAAAGTTTGGGTGGAAGCCGGAGCCGGATTAGAATCAAATTTCCCTGATCATAGTTATGAAGAATCAGGTGCTTCTATTATCTCTGACAGGAATCAGATATTAGCCGATTCGGACATATTGCTTACCATTCAAACTCCCGCTGAAGAAGAGTTTAAAAAACTCAAAAAGGGGGCGGTCTTGATCTGCTTGCTTTGGGCTCTTCAAAATCCTGAATTGGTAAAACAGCTAAAAGACTTAGAGATCTCCGCTTTGGGCATGGATTTCGTTCCGCGAATATCCCGCGCTCAAAACATGGATGTACTTTCCTCCATGAGTTCCATTGCGGGTTACAAAGCAGCATTGATCGCAGCCAATGAGCTTGACAAATATCTGCCCATGATGATGACCGCCGCTGGAACCATCCCCCCTTCGAAGTCGCTGGTGCTGGGAGCCGGTGTGGCAGGACTTCAGGCCATCGCCACTTTAAAGAGATTGGGTTCCGTTGTGGAAGCTTTTGATATCCGCCCGGAAGTAAAAGAGCAGGTAGAAAGTTTAGGAGCCAAGTTCGTGGAAGTGGAACTCGGTGAGGAAGAAACCCAAACCGAAGGCGGCTACGCCAAAGAATTGGATCAAAAAAAGCAGGATCTCCAGCGACAGGCCATCCATGAACACGCTAAAAAATCGGATATCGTTCTAACTACGGCGCTCATCCCGGGAAGACCGGCTCCGGTTCTTATTACCGAGGCCATGGTAAAGGATATGTCACCCGGTTCGGTGATCGTGGACATTGCTTCTGAAAACGGAGGAAATTGTGAACTGACCGAGCATGGTAAAACAGTTGAGAAATACGGAGTGAAGATCGTAGGCCCGAACAATCTGCCAAGTCAGCTTTCACTCCACGCCAGTAAGCTGTACTCCAAGAATATGTACGCGCTTTTAGATCTGCTGATCGAAGAAGGCAAACCGAATTTCAACTTTGAAGACGAAATACTTCTAAAAACCACGGTTACGCATCAGGGCGAAATTATCAGCCCGATGTTGAAAAATGGTTAGATGGTTAATAGGAATTGGTTATTGGTAAACCGGATCTAAACTCAGCAAGCTGCTGTATCTCGGTTACACCAATAACTATTAACCAATAACAAATAACGAGTTAAAAATTATGGAAACACTCATATTCTCCATCTTCATCTTTGTTCTGGCCTGTTTTATTGGCTTTGAGCTCATTTCCAAAGTCCCGCCCACGCTGCATACGCCGTTGATGAGTGGCGCCAATGCCATTTCTGGAATTACCATTGTGGGAGCTTTGATCGTTGCCGGTCATTCCGGACTTGATTCCCAAATGAGTCAGATCGTCGGTTTTGTGGCCATTGTGTTTGCCACCATCAACGTGGTGGGCGGATTTATGGTAACCGACCGCATGCTGGAGATGTTCAAGAAAAAGGAGGATGAGAAATGAGCCAGTTTTTACCGGAAGCTTTCCTCCCCTATTTGCCTGACACGATTCAGATCATTTACCTGATCGCGACCTTCTTTTTTATTCGCGGGTTGAAGTTACTGAACTCCCCTGCCACTGCCCGAAAGGGAAATCAATTGGCTGCACTTGGGATGTTCATCGGGATCGTAGTTACCCTTTTCGATCAGCAGATCATTTCGTTTGAATGGATCATCGCCGGAATTTTGATCGGTGGCTTAATCGGAGCGGTTCTTGCCAAAAAAGTAGCCATGACCGCCATGCCGGAACTTGTGGCCGTTTTCAACGGATTTGGTGGCGGTGCCTCTGCACTTGTTGCCTGGGGGGAATTTTCCCGGCTGGTAGATCCGACAACCATGTCGCCCGATAGCCTGGTAACCACCGGGCTCGGCATCTTCATAGGGGCACTGACTTTCACCGGTAGTTTTGTAGCTTTTGGAAAGCTGAAAGGTTTCATATCCGGAAACGCCATCACCTTTCCGGGTTTGAATATTATTAACATTGGGTCGATGATCGCCGTGCTGGTGTTGATCGGCTTCTTCACTTTTGATCCCACAAATCAAACTATTTTCTGGATCATACTTGGATTATCATTATTAATCGGGGTCACTTCCGTCATCCCAATTGGTGGTGCGGATATGCCCGTGGTGATTTCATTGCTCAACTCCTACTCAGGTATCGCAGCTTCCATGGCCGGTTTTGTGATCGGGAACAACCTGCTCATCATTGCAGGTGCACTTGTTGGGGCTGCCGGGCTGATCCTCACTCAAATTATGTGCAAAGCCATGAACCGCTCGCTGACCAATGTAATATTTGGAACCTTTGGGGGAGATTCAGGTGGCGGTTCCGGAGTTGAAACAGGTGACAAAACCGTTCGCGAAAGCACGGCCGATGATCTTGCCATACAGGTTGCTTATGCCTCCAAAGTAGTGATCGTACCCGGTTATGGACTTGCTGTGGCCCAGGCTCAACATGTACTCAAAGAAGTAGCCGCAAAACTGGAAGAACGCGGTGTTCAGGTGAAATATGGCATCCACCCCGTAGCCGGACGTATGCCCGGACACATGAACGTACTACTCGCCGAAGCCGATGTGCCTTATGATCAGTTGTTGGACATGGATCAGATCAACCCTGAATTCAAGACCACTGATGTTGTACTGGTGATCGGCGCAAATGATGTGGTCAACCCGGTAGCCAAAACCGAACCCGGGAGTCCCATTTATGGAATGCCTATTCTGAATGTAGATGAAGCCAAACGCACCGTGATATTCAAGCGGAGTCTGAGTCCCGGTTATGCCGGCATCGACAACCCACTCTTCTATGATGAGAAAAACCAGATGTTCTTCGGCGATGCCAAAAAAAGCTTACAAGCACTCAACGAAGCCCTGAATAACGTATAGGATTTGGGATTGTTGATTTTTGCTGGATGACTTTCTTGCGCCTTGCACCTAACACCTTGAGCCTCGCTATATAAACAAAACCTATCACGCCTTAAACCTTTATTGATTTGGTTCAGGGAGTTGTAATCGCTTTCTTTGAAACCTACTCTCAAAAAACTTAAGAAAGTAATTATGGCTGATAAGAATAATAAACCTGCAGAAGATCAAGCTGCAATGGGCGAAGCAAATGAAACCTCTGCAAACAAAGCAGACACCTATAAAGCAAACCAACCTACAGAATCCAGTGACGTAAGTAAATGTCCGTTCCATAACGGAGCGATGAGAAATTCGGCAAATGAAGGGGCAAAGATCCGCGAATGGTGGCCCAACAAATTGAATTTGAATATTTTACGCCAGCATTCCTCCAAATCTGATCCAATGGGAGAAGATTTTGACTATGCTGAAGAATTTAAAAAACTGGATCTGAAAGCGGTCAAGCAAGATCTTGAAGAACTGATGACCGATTCCCAGGAATGGTGGCCGGCTGATTTTGGTCACTATGGCCCGCTTATGATCCGCATGGCATGGCACAGCGCCGGAACCTATCGCGTAGTTGATGGCCGCGGTGGCGGATCAACCGGAAACCAGCGCTTTGCTCCACTGAACAGCTGGCCTGATAACGTGAATTTAGATAAAGCCCGTTTACTGCTATGGCCCATCAAACAGAAATATGGGAATAAACTTTCCTGGGCTGATCTTATGATCCTGGCCGGAAACGTGTCTCTGGAATCCATGGGCTTTAAAACCTTTGGTTTCGGCGGCGGACGTGAAGACGTTTGGGAACCGGAAGAAGATATTTATTGGGGATCGGAAGGCGAATGGCTTGCCGATCAACGTCACACTGAAGATGGCGAACTGGAAGAACCGCTTGGCGCCGACCACATGGGACTGATCTATGTGAATCCTGAAGGGCCAAACGGCGAACCAGATCCTAAAAAAGCAGCTAAGTTTATCCGTCAGACTTTTAAACGCATGGCGATGAACGACGAAGAAACGGTTGCCCTTATTGCCGGTGGACACACCTTCGGTAAAGTTCACGGTGCAGCGCCGGAATCACATCTTGCCGGCGAACCGGAAGCTGCTCCTATGGAACAGATGGGAATGGGTTGGAAAAATGCTCATGGAACCGGGAAAGGGGCCGATACCATCACCAGTGGTTTGGAAGGAACATGGACACAAAAGCCAACCGAATGGTCGATGCACTTTCTTGAGAATCTATTCAATTTTGAGTGGGAATTGCATAAGAGTCCTGCTGGGGCATGGCAATGGCGACCTAAAGACGGCGCCGGAGAAGGCACCGTTCCTGATGCACATGATCCTGAGAAAACGCATCAGCCATTTATGCTGACCACCGATCTTTCCCTGAGAGAAGATCCTGCCTATGAAAAAATTTCACGCCGATTCCTCGAGAATCCGGATGAATTTGCAGATGCTTTTGCCCGTGCATGGTACAAACTGACGCACCGTGATATGGGACCGAAATCACTCCTTCTGGGGCCTGAAGTTCCTGAAGAAGAACTGCTATGGCAGGATCCGATTCCTGAAGCAGATCACGAACTGATCAACGGTAATGATATTGAAGAACTCAAAGGCAAGATCCTCGATTCAGGACTTTCAGTTTCTGAACTCGTTTCTACCGCCTGGGCTTCTGCCTCAACCTACCGGAATTCTGATAAACGCGGTGGTGCGAATGGCGCCCGGGTTCGACTGGCTCCACAAAAAGATTGGGAAGTGAATAACCCTGAGCAACTGGCTAAAGTATTGGACACGCTTGAAGGAATTAAGAACCAATTCAGCAAAACGGTTTCCATGGCTGACCTGATCGTTCTTGGCGGTGTTGCTGCTATTGAAAAAGCGGCGAAAGATGCCGGTCATGATGTGGCCGTGCCATTCACGCCGGGACGTACGGATGCCACCCAAGAGCAAACAGATGTAGATTCATTTGCATGGTTAGAACCCCCTGCCGATGGATTCCGCAACTACTTTGCTCCAAAGCATAATACTTCAGCCGAAGAAATGCTGGTAGACAAAGCGCAGCTTATGACACTTACTCCTCCTGAAATGACCGTTCTTCTTGGCGGAATGCGCGTTCTGGATACCAACTTTGACGGTTCCAAAAAAGGCGTATTTACCGACAAGCCCGGAACACTCACCAACGATTTCTTCAAAAACCTGCTGGACTTGAATACTACCTGGCAGGCAACCAATGACGATCAAAACGTTTTTGTTGGAAGCGATCGCAAAACAGGTGATGTAAAATGGAGCGGTTCCCGCTCCGACCTGATCTTTGGCTCAAACTCAGAACTCCGCGCACTTGCAGAAGTGTACGGAAGCGAAGCAGCTGAAGAGAAGTTCATCAACGACTTCATCAAAGCCTGGAATAAAGTGATGAACCTGGATCGTTTTGATCTGAAGTAATCACTTCAGCATTTAATGACTATTCAAAAGGCAGCCTGATTTTTCAGGCTGCCTTTTTTTGTTGCCTTTCAGTTTTCAAGCATTACCTAATAGAAAAAACCGTAGGGGCAATTCATGAATTGCCCCTACGGTTTAATTTTTTTATTTCACACTCGTTCCCAACCACCCGGTTGGGAACGCCACTGCGGACCTCCCGGTCCACAGAACAAAAACCGTAGAAAATTTTATGGATGCAAAAACCGGTTTCAGCCTTAGCGTACACCCTCCGCGAAATTTAGCGAGCTAAATTTTGGCACCTCCCTCAAGGGAGGACTATCCGAGGTAGTATAGAATGGAATTTTAGATTTCAAACTCATTTTTGGGACTGAACATCGGAGAAGTCTCCCCTTGAGGGGAGATCATTTCATGCAGCTGTTCCTGCATGAAATTCGTGGGGTGTGGTAGCCAAGCGCTCTTCTGTTTTTACCACAACCTTTCTAAGAAAAACTAAGGTTCAAGGTATTCATCTCAACTAAAAATGATCTCTGCCAAATGCGTACCCAACGAGAATAAACGCATATTCAGTTAAACTCTTTATTGTAAGCTTCCATGAATAATTCTGCTTCTTTTTTCTGAATCTCTTTGCGGTGTTTCTGATGATCTTTTGGAATATTAAGGAGCTCTTCTACATGTTCATTTATTTTTTGGTATGCAGTAAATTGATCCGGTTCTTCTGAAGCAAGATCATACCTGTATTGTCTCCAAATATTTAGATCTATTAGTTCTGTTAAAGCGTCATTACGTTGACTTCCGGCGAATTCCACTTCCTCGGGCAATCTCTGAATTTCTGACGAAGCCATATTTCAAATAATTCGATAATTGCATTTTATTTCTTCTTCAATAAGAGATGTAATTCTTCTGTTTCTCTTGATCTTACTGATCATTGGATGTAAAACTGCAACAAGTACAGCCAATAATGTTCCGATTGCGGCTAATGCATCCCAAAAAACATCCGGTGCTAAACTATTTTGAAAAAATTCATTCATGAATGATTGATTTACAGCTAACATAATATTATCCGAATAATCGTTCTGGCAACCTATTCACGGATGATTCGAAGAGCTCATATCAAAATACTACGTTTGGAAGTAAAGTCAATTAAGGTAGTAAGGAGAGGGAACAAGAATGAGGTTTGAGTATGATTACTTTTTCAACATTGGAACGAAGGAACGGGCAGGCATTCCCAGCGAGGATAAATGAAGACCCTGAAGGGGTCACATATGAATAACCCAGGGTAGTAAAGCCGCAAAAGCGGATGCAACCCTGGGATAAAACGACAAAAAAGAGAAAACCCAAGCATAGTAAGTCGCCAATATATCAAATGGTTATCGCAGGGTTGGGGAAAATGGTCATTAAAGAGGTGGTTGCCCAAGCTTCGCTAACCGGCATAGTCTAAATCACCTATCGGGCGAAGCTTTGTTTTTTTTCATATTTCTTAACCCCGGCCTGCTTCAATGCTTCCGCATTTCATTGACCGGGGCTATTCATATGTGACCCTTTCAGGGTCGTTCAAGAACATGTTTATATTCTGCCCTCGAATTACCTGATATCTGTAGGAATAACTCTATATTTTGGGACATACTTTATATTTCCAGCCCAAGAACGTGACAGTGAATAAGAAGGAAACCGGATCTAAACCAAAAAAGAAGCCCTGGCCTACTAGAGATGCCATGGAACAGGTGTATGAAATGAAGCTTTGGGGTGACAATGATTCTGATTTTTACTCGGGAGTCGGGTCTCATCACCCCGGATATGTAGATCCCTACATAGAAGTTTTGACCTCATTTTTCAGGTCTTTTGAAGAACCTCTTGTGGTATGTGATCTGGGCTGTGGAGATTTTAACGTAGGTAAAGAATTGGTTCAGCATACCCGGAAGTATATTGCGATAGATATAGTAGCAGAACTGATAAAACGTAATAAGGAAACATTTAAAGAAGAAAACCTTGAATTCCATTGTATGGATATCGCATCCGATGATCTGCCTTCAGGAGATTGTGCTATTTTAAGACAGGTACTTCAGCATTTGTCGAACGCTGAAGTGCAACGTATCATCAATAAGCTGACTGATTTTAAATATGTGATTTTAACCGAACATGTACCTGAAGGAGCCTTCATGCCCAATAAGGATATTATTTCAGGACAAGGAATCAGGCTAAAAAAACAAAGTGGTTTAGACTTGTTAGCTCCACCTTTTGATCTTAAAGTAAAAGAAGAAAAACAACTATTGTCTGTACCGTCTCAGCATAGTAAAGGGATAATTATTACTACGCTTTATAAAATGTTTTGAGCTGCGCTTTTAACATTCGGCCTTAGAAAAAAGAGCGTTAAGAAGATGACGGAATGGAGCGTTAAGAAAGAAATCATACCGCAAGGTACTTCGCTTTCGTGCCAGCCCGTTGATGGAGCATTGATTTCTTTTAGCATAATGAAGTCAGCTTTAGCTCTTTTTTCGCAGCCGAGAGCTTTTGTTTCTTTTGTCGGCACAAAAGAAAAAGGAAGACGATTACGGGCAACAGATCATTATCAAGGCACGGGAAGCTGGAGCTTCCGGGACTGCATTGCAAAGCCGGAGCTTAGCAACGAGGACGAGACGTATTAGCCCCGCCCTTCGATCTTAAAGTAAAAGAAGAAAAACAACTATTGTCTGTACCGTCTCATCATAGTAAAGGGATCATTGTTACTACGCTTTATAAGATGTTTTAAGCTACGCTTACATGTTTTGTCCAATGGGCTGTGACAGTTGGTGGGGTTAAAACGAGGTGAAGATTATACACGCGATTTCCAAAACTCAGGATTTCGATGTTGGTGTAAAATGGCAAATATTGTAATCGCATCTTTTTGCTCAACAAAGTAAATGGAAAACGGAAATCGATTAACTAAAGCTCTTCGGACTACATTTTTGTAAATGACTTCGTGCTGATGAGGGGTGCGAAGAATTGAGGTGATTTTTACATCTACACAACGGGCAAACTCTTTTCCCAATCCGGAATCTTGGGTTTCGTACCAGTCGTAAGCATCATCAAAATCTTTTTCAGCCTGTGGGGTAAGAATGAGTGTTTTAAACACGATATCTATAGATATTTATCGCGGATTTCATCCCAAGACTTCCCATTAGCTGTATCTTCGTCTAGGGTTTGCAACCGTTTTTCCAAAATGCTTTTGTGATGTTCAGGAAAATCAACCTGCTTGGGATCAGAAGCTATAGAATCCCACAAAGCTTCTACCAAAAGAAGTTTTTCATTTTTATTGAGTTGTGATAATTCTTTGATCAGCGTGTCTTCCATAATGAGTGAATTAAATTAGATACAACAATTTGAATAAAAAGAACCTCTAAAGCAATTGCTGAAAAAATCCGATTTTATTGATGGGCCGGAGGGTTGGCGATATTCATCAGCACGGAATTATTTGGGAGGGGATGGATCGATTCCGGTTACGGTGGTTGGTTTTCGGCTATTGCGCTTTTGTACCCATTTGGACCGGGTGGTCCCGAGGGGCGTTCCCAACACGGATGTTGGGAACGAGGGAAAAAGATCATTGTTACTACGCTTTATAGGATGTTTTGATCATCAAAAGTGTTCGGGATGCAGTGACTGGTACACCACAATCACGACGGACCATCACTATGCGCTTATCCCGTCATTTTCTTAACGTAGGCGGAAACATGGTCCCCATATTTTTCCCTCACAAAATCTGATCTGTAATCAGTTCCTTTTATCATCTCGCGACAGTCATCCGACCCGCAATTACAGGAAAAAGGTTCCATGATTTCATTACAGAAGGTGGCATAGTCAAGAGTGATTTCCTCTCCGGCCCGGATAGATTTCCGTGCGGTCACATTCAATCCCGTCAACCAGGCATTGGGATCGCAGGAGTGATTTATGGGAATCCACTTATCGGGATTCGGACTCCACATCACATAGATCTCGTCACTTATCGGCCATGCATACTGTCTGAACCACTTCTTTTTTTCTTCACTCCAGGTTTTCATCACATGTGAACGGCTGATCAGGTGGTGCTCCTGTTCCTCATGTTCAAAAATGAGGTCATCTTTCGAAATATCTTTTGTAGCT
>NZ_DASSWP010000095.1:0-4292 GCF_035704785.1 Gracilimonas sp.
CGGAACGAGGACAAACCGGCAAGGTTAAGCGCTGGGATTTAGTTAAGAAATTTGGGTAGAATTCGTTGATTCGTTAATCGTTAATCGTTATTCGCTGTTCGATAATCGGTTAGTTCCACTCCTCCTCGTTCCGGCAGCAGCCCCATCCGGTAAAATCCAGTCACCAGTTTTTGAACTATGATTTTCAGGATTTAAGGATAGCCATGATCTCATTGGAGAGGATCCCAGCGGGATCACCGAACATAGCCCCGTCCTTCAGGGCGGGGTAAATGAGTACCAAGAAATAAAACCTCCACCCGGTGGGTAGCAGTGGCTTTGATGGTTACCGGAGGTTGGGCTTTGTGGATTTACAGAAATTAATTGACGTATCTGTCATTCTCATTTCACGGGAAGCCGGTGCTTCCGAGGCTGCGTTACGAAGGTAGACCTTCGGAAAGAGGATAACGCATGTTAGCTTTCCAGGCTTTTAATTAAATATCGACACGATAAACAATAGCTGAGGGTATATCGTCATCCGGTTCACTAATAACAAATAGGCGGTTGTCCGAAATTATTTCAATTTTTTCTCCGGATGGCAGATAAACTTTACCTAAAGGTTCTCCCTCATAGCTTAAGATCACATACTCGAGCCCTCTTTCAGTTTCGTCAGTCCACAACCAAAAACGATTCGAATCATCCATCTTCACATCCATAAAGGGAGGTTTTATATCACTGATCAATTCACTCATTTTTTCTTGGGTTGACGCGTCATAGTCACCTATATGGTATTCTAAATCCTCTGAGCTGACAAGCCTGTCTGATACATTGAGTTCCAATTCATGCTCTATATTAAGTTCACTATTGTAAATATTGATAGTTCCTTTTTCAGGTCTTGCAATTAAAAATTTTCCGCCAGGCAAAGGCTGAAATGTGTCTGAGTACCGATAAGGTAACTTTGTAATTCTGATTCCGCGACCGTCTAGATCTTCAACAAAATCAGAGTGAACCCTCAGTGAATTTATGGAGTCTCTTACAGCAACGGTATCATTTTTAAGATCAATGATATGAATATTTGAATAGGTGAACTCTGGAGGAACCTGTAAACTTTGCATTGCTTTATTTTCGGAAGAATAAAAGGAATTCAAATCGTTTTCAGCTCGAAATCCATAAAATGAACCCGGGTATCGCTGATTCATAGCCTTTACGTATTGAAAGATCCCATCTTCATCTTGTTGAAAAATCGCAGCATTATATCCGGGATTGTTTGTAGCTATTAAAGTCTCACCGTTGAAATGACTGTGAAACCAGGGGCTAAGTTCGCCCGGCCCCCTCCCATCTCGCGCTACTCTTTTAACATAGTCTCCTTCGGAATTAAATTGATGAATTCCAGGACCTGACCTTTCTGTAATTAAAAGATTTCCATCTTTTGTAGCATAAAAACCATTTAAATTCGAGGCTGCAAAATTTTCCGAATCAGTAATTTTTAGCTCTAATTCCAATTCTATTTCATCTAAGGAAGCGTAATCGATTTTCTGTATCTCTTCATTTTCAGGATTACAGCTAATAAGTATAATAACCAACAGAGCTGGTACTAAATAGTAGAGAGTTTTAAAAGAGATATTAGAGGTAACATTCATAACAAATTTTATTTATTGATGTTTATTGGAAAGCTAACGACACAGCCTGTCTGAATACCGAAGTATTCACGTGCCCAGTTGTAATCTTTCAATTATTACCTTCATTGCCAATTTCACCTAAAGCGGATTCTCGTAACTTAGCCGGATCATATTGTATCCCGTCCTTAATGATCATCACAGTATTTCCTATATCACTTATATTTTGAGAAGGGTCTCCATGAACAACCACAAAATTTGCTAGCTTGCCTACTTCTATCGAACCAAATTCACCCTCTTTCCTTAAAGCTTTAGCAGCGTTTATAGTTGCTGCCTGAATAGCCTCCATTGGCGAAAGACCTGCCTCAACCAAAAGTTCCATCTCACGGTGAAGCCCAAATCCGGGAGTCAGCATTGGTACAACCGGATCAGTACCCGCTACTATAAGCCCCCCTCTGTCGTTGATTTCTTTTAGAAGTATATTCTGTTTAGCAAGAGCATTTGAAATACAATTCTGGATGTCTTTGTTATCCAATACCATTTGTTCCAGCACCAAAATTGATTTCAAGATATCTTCCCTGACATATTGTTGCCATTCAGTGACGGGTTCAAATCCATTTGATATCACTTTTAGAGTGACAATCGTTGGATTTATATAAACACGATTCTCAACGATCTTTTGGATTAAGGATTCTATAGAGGGATCAGTCAGATCAAAGGAAGCATCTTGACAAGCTATACTCTCGGATTTAAAACCAAACTTAAAAAACTCCGGCATGCCAATGATCCCATGTTCAAGTCCGTCAATTCCCAGATCAATGGCTTTAGAAGCCGTAATACTGCCAAGGTGTCCCGTAACTGGAAGGTTATACTGATCTGCCAATTCTATTAATCTACTTAATTCTGCTTCAGTTATACTTGTGTAAACTTTAATTCCATTTATTTTATCCTTCCACAAGTTGAATTGAGATTCTAACTCTTCAATTGAACTGACCCCTCTTATCCAGGGAACTTGAGAAGGAGCATGATCAAAGTAAGGGCCAGAAGTTAAAATATCGGGACCATGCAGTTGCTGAAGACTGATCTTCTTTTGCAGTTCTAATGTCCCTTCTGCATCATATTCACCCGGAGAATAAATTGTTGTAACCCCGCCTGCCAAAAACAGGTTTAAATAGGATTGTTGATTACTAATTGATGAACCTTGATTAGCATACAAATGTCCATGCATATCAATTAGACCGGGAAGAATGGTTAAGTCTGAAATGTCAATTCGGTTGACGCTATCAGAAGCAGAAAGATTCTGACCGATCTCTATAATTTTATCCTCACAAATTAAAATATCCCAGCCCTGTTTTGGTTCAGTACCGGTCCCGTCAATAATCCGACCATTCTCCAGAATTGTACTATTTGTATTGCATTGCGGATATGCAAATTCAATACTACATAGAAGTAGTATTATAGAAGAGGCTAAAAATTTTAATAGAGTCAAATGATTCCCATATGATTTCAAAATGTAGTATAAATGGCACAGGGATTATAAGTTAAAAACGGCTAAAATCTGAACTCCATCAACCTTTCAACTCTCAACTTTCAATTTCACCCCATCACTCTTCACCCTCAAACCCGTCATAACCAAAAGCAAGATCGTACTTACGGAAAGCCCCCAAATAACCACGATCGCCAAATTCTCCCAGAACTCGTTATTGCCGAACAGCATCATAGGGAGCAGTCCGGTGATGGTAGTTACGGTAGTGATCAGTATAGCCCGCATTCGTTTTTTATAGACTTTCATCCAGCATCGTAAACCGAAGATGCCATTTTCATGCTCCAGCTGTTTTTGATGATAGATGAGGATGGCATTGTTCACAACCACCCCGATGCACAGCAATGACCCGGCAATAGCGCCGCGATCAAAGGCAAGATCGTTAGCCAAGGTCCCCAGCATGATCCCAATTATACTGTATGGAACAGCCAGGATCACAAAAATAGGATACTTTATACTTTCCAGCAGTGCCGAGACGATCATCCAAACGCTGAGTAAGCTTAGAATTGCCACAAAGAAAAAGTTTCGGGAGCTGTCGTTATTGCTAAAGCCAAAAAAGCCCCGGCCAAATTGAATGCTTGCTCCCACAGGAACAGGAGTGGTTTCCACAACCTGCTCAATAAAATCCCGGCCCATCTGGTAGTTCCCCAAATAATCCACGCTCACAACCCGCTCGTACGACTGATTGGTCCTGCGAATTTCATTTAACCCGCCTTCCTGAACAATTTCCCCGATCGTGGAAATGTTGAAATTCACGTCCCCGAAAGTTCGGGTTCTATTCATCATATCCTCTTCAAAGGTTTTCTCCCGCTCACTTCGCCCGATCAGGTACATTTCTTGTCCGCCAAATTCTACCCGTCCCACCGTATTTTCGGGATTCAGATCTAAGAGTAAGGTCGAGATCACTTCCCTTCGATCCAGGTTCTTTGCCAGTATCTCTTCCTCATTCAGCTGCAACTTATACTGCCGAAAATCATCCCTTCGGGAATAATAGGAGGAGTTGATATCCACTTCCTGCACGCGGCGACTCGTCTTCAATCTCCGCTCCAGGTCTTTCGCTAAATTCAACAGTTCGTCATACGAATAGCCAGATAGCTGTATGGAGTGATTGGAGTAACTCCCTCCAAATCCGGTACTGATCCCCGGGATATTTAAAC
>NZ_DASSWP010000235.1:0-3302 GCF_035704785.1 Gracilimonas sp.
TATTGTCTTTTGCCTAAAAAAAGGTTGGAATGCTGATTTTGTAACTCAGCAAAAAACGGATGCCGGGTACATCAACATTTCAAGTCGAGCATTAACGGCTCTTGATTTAGTCTCTTACTCAAACCGTATTGGTGGCATAAACCGGGCCACCACGGTTTTAGCCGAATTAGTCATTGAACTGGAATCAGACACACTGGCTAAAGCCGCAGAAGATTTCCCTCAAACCACAACCCTTCAACGCTTAGGTTATTTGTTTGATGAAATTCTTCAGCAAACCACACTGGCTGATGCCATACATAGTGTATTAGACAACCGGAATTACTACCCAGCTCAGCTAAATCCCAAAACAGACAGCGAAAACCAAAAAGCACCAAACCGTTGGAAAATAATACCAAATATGAATGTAGAGGTTGACGAACTATGATCCCCAAAGCGTATATAGATGCCTGGAGGTCCGTAGCCCCCTGGACTGAATCATCACAGGTTGAACAGGATTTGGTTATTTCCAGAGCCGTTGTAGAGATATTTTCCAATGATTTTTTGAAGGAAAACCTCGCATTCCGAGGTGGTACAGCTTTGCACAAACTCTACCTGCATCCTCAGGCGAGGTATTCTGAAGACATTGACTTGGTTCAAATTAAGTCTGGAAATATAAAACCTATATTGCAAGCTATTGGTACACAACTTCAATTTCTTTCATCAATAGATGATAGAAAAATAGTTCAGAAGGAACATAATTGGAAGGCTTTATATGATTTTGAGACGGAAGTAAGTCCCCCACCGAGCATGAGGGTAAAAATTGAAATCAATACGCGGGAACACTTCAATGTGTTGGGGTTACAGAAAGAAATTTTTTCAGTGGATAACCCTTGGTACCAAGGAAGTGCAGAAGTAACGACTTACCAGCCGGAAGAGCTTTTAGGCACCAAGCTCAGAGCGTTATACCAGCGAGAAAAGGGACGAGATTTATTTGACCTCCACTATGCTTTGGAAAACCTTGATATAGATGTTAACAAAATCATTGAGTGCTTTCACGCATATATGGAACACGAAGACAATAAAGCTCCCTCGGCTCGTGAATTCGAGCTTAATTTGGAAGAAAAGATGCAAGATGATGAATTTACCGGGGATATTATGGCTTTGCTAAGACCTGAAATTGAGTATGATCAGGAACAAGCTTATACAAAAGTTATGAACGAAATTATCGGTGGGGTATAAAGTACTGTTACAATGTATTCTAAAAACAATTGGAAAATTTTGTATTCAACTTTTTTAGAAGGGTACCTGTTCAGAAAATTCTTTAAGTATGCAATAAGAAGCATTTAAGTGAAAATGTTTGCCGTATGTTGGCCGGTCCAAAAAATAGAAGAGCCGTTAAGTTAACAAAAATAGTTACTTAACGGCTTATAATTCGTACGCCCGGAAGGATTCGAACCCTCAACCTTCTGATCCGAAGTCAGACGCTCTATCCGGTTGAGCTACGGGCGCAATTGAACATCGAACAAGGAACACCGAATAGTGAACATTGAACGGTTGTTTTCAAAAGGGCAATAAATATAAGAAGACCTGCATTCAGAAACATCTAAAATCAGAGACTGTTTTACAGGATCAGCATGGCATCACCGAATGAATAAAAGCGGTACTTCTCTTTGATAGCATGTTCGTAAAGGCGTTTCATTTCATCAAACCCCATAAATGCAGATACTAACATCAACAAGGTGCTTTTTGGTAAATGGAAATTGGTGATCAAGGCATCGGTTGCCTTGAATTGGTAGCCCGGCGTAATGAAGATATCCGTTTCTTTGCTTTCAGGTTTAAAGTGCCGGGAATCATCAGCAGCCGTCTCAAGCACCCGTACACTCGTGGTGCCAACCGCAGTTATATGGTTTGAACTGTTCAGCTCATCACAGGTCTGTTGCCCAAGCTGATACCACTCGCTGTGCATATCATGATCCTCGAGATTCTCCGTTTTTACCGGAGCGAATGTCCCAAGGCCTACATGCAATGTTACTTCCGACTTCTTTACTCCCGTCTCATCCAGCTTTTCAAGAAGCACATCGGTAAAATGTAACCCAGCAGTAGGTGCTGCTTTACTTCCAAGATCTTTAGCGTACACCGTTTGATATTCATCCGCCAGGGATTCATCCTGTTCAATATATGGCGGAAATGGGGTGTATTTGTAAGGGGTAAGCTTTGGGGAATCCAGATCGCAGGAGAGAATTAAGGTTCGTAATCCGTCTTCAGCAATATGTGTTACTTTAGCTGAAACTGTTTCAGTCAATTCAACTTCTTTACCAAGCTTGAATTTTTTTCCCGGCCGGACCAAAGCTTCAATTGTGTTGTTATTCCGAACCGAGGTAACAAACAACTCCTTCTTGCCATCATCAAAAAGCAGACGGCATTTTTCTACCTTACTGTTGTTCACAACCAACCTGGTGTTTTTGGGGAGATAGGTGTCCAGATTATAAAAATAGTCGTCTGTAACAGAGCCGTCCTTACGGTCATAAACCAATAATCGGGCATGATCTCTGGGATGTGCAGGAGATTGTGCGATCAGGTTTTCAGGAAGGTCATAATCAAAGTCGGAGAGCGTAAATTTCATTCTCCCAAGTTCGCCTTAATCCAGAGTAATTTCAAAGAAATTTGACTGACCCGGCTTAACCCTGACACGCTCGATCGTAAGAATTTCCTCGTTATTTGTTATTATGATCTGCAAACTGTCCGTTATACTAAATCCGCCGCCAGCTGTAGTAAAAAAATCACGGCCTAATGCAAGGTAATCATTCAATAAGGTAAATTCTCCCACTCCATTAGTTGAAGTTAAAGGAACCGTTTCCGGAAGTAAACTATCCGGCTTGTTTACAATAAACATATCCGCAGCAACTGCTGTGGAAGGCCTGCTGATTTGATAAAAATAAAGTCCATTAGTTAATAGCGAGTCAGATATTTGAATGGTCTCTACACCAACAGACAGTGAATCTTCAAAAAAAGTAAATAAAATTTCATCAGTACCATATCTATACAAAGAAGCGGTGTAAAGATCTTCCAATTGTACATTGAATTCTATACTTATACCATTTTCATTGAAGTTTTCTGTGATAAATCCGCCGGGATCAAAGTTACTTCGAATATGAACATTCGCTCCGCTTACACCATCACCATTAAGCAGAACAACTCCTTCTACATTTGAATAGACCGGTTGTTCTTCACTTTTAAAGCAACCGGTCAGTAATACCGCACTTAAAATAATTATCTGGCTAAATTTCAAAACTAAACCTTTATTAAATTTTTCTGTTTAACAA
>NZ_DASSWP010000086.1:0-3891 GCF_035704785.1 Gracilimonas sp.
AACTACAAAGCGGGGATAGGTTTTCAAGCCACAGATGAGTTAAAACTAAAGCAGGATACGCCTTTTATGAAGGCAAGAGCAAAGTTTTTGAAGCAGATCGTGAGATCTTTTCAGCCGGTATCAGTGCGAATATCACTGAGAATATTATTCTTGATCTGAATGGCCAGTATTCAATGTGGAATGACCGCTCTGTAGCATACAGCTATCTGGATTTTGACACAGACGAAACCAGGACGGAAGTCATTGATCATGATGTGTCTTCAATGAGAATTATGGCTGGCATCCGGTTCAATTTTTAGATACTGATAACATACTCCGTAGTTAGTAAAAAAGGCTTCCTGATCGAAGCCTTTTTTCTTTTGTGGTTATAGCCAGTCCTTTTTCCTGAAAAAAAACACCATTCCAGCGGTAGTCAGGATCATCAATGTCCAGATGGCCGGGTAAGCCCAGGGTATGGAAAGCTCGGGCATATATTCGAAGTTCATTCCGTACACACCGGCTATAAAGGTAAGCGGGATGAAAATAGTAGCAATAATGGTCAGCACTTTCATAACCTCATTCATCCGGTTACTGACCTGAGACATATGCATATCCAACATACCTATTACCATATCCCGGTAATTTTCAATACCGTCATTTATTTGAACCAAATGATCATAAACATCACGGTAATAGATTTTGTTGTCGTCCTGGATCAAGTGAGATTCGTCCCGAATTAAAGAATTAAGACTGTCCCTTAAGGGCCAAACTGATTTCCGGAAATAAATAAGTTTTCGGCGAAGGGTATGAACCTGCTCAGGAATGGATTCATCAAAACCTTCCAGGATCTTATCTTCAAGAGCCTCTATTTCATCTCCAAAGTGTTCAAGGACTTTAAAATAATAATCTACAATAGTATCAATCAGAGCATATGCAAGATAGTCAGGGCCATGATTACGAAGCCTTGGTGCTCCGTTCCGAAGCCGATGCAGAACCGGTTCAAAAATTGGATAATCACTTTCCTGAAACGACAAAATAGAATTCTTAGACAATACAATACTTACTTGCTCAACATCAAGTTGTCCGGTAGCTTCATTAACTACCATCATCCGTAATACAAAGAACATATTGTTAGGATATTCTTCAATTTTAGCACGCTGATTGGTATTTATGATATCTTCCTGAATGAGGGGGTGCAATTCAAAATAATTCCAGATGTGCTTCAGTTTTTCAACATCGTGCAGCCCGAGTACATTTATCCAGGTTTTAGAAGGAGAATCCAGATAGGGCTTACTTTCTTCAATTTCGGTAATGTCATACTCTCCAAGCTGATCAATATCGTAATCACAGAGATTGAGTTGTACATTCTCGATTCTCTTTTCGCCGGTAAAGTGTAGGGTTCCCGGAGCCTGGCCAGGTTTTTTGGAATGCTTTTTATGACGAAGAAAGTGAGGAATAGGCCGTCTTTTTGAGATCTTTTTCACCATAATGTTTTTATATGATTACAGATACCTGTTTCATTTGTAAGTATAAATAAAAAAATCCTGCATGGTAACATGCAGGATTTAAATTAGATAAGCTTTATGAATTTAATTACCAATTCGTCCTTCTTCTGCAGCTTCTTTTAACTCGTCGTTTGCCCAAATAGCGATTTCAACACGGCGGTTTTGCTGTCTCCCAGCTTCTGTATCATTCGTAGCTATAGGATCATCTTCCCCATATCCTACAATGGTCATTCGCTCAGCATCTACTCCAGTAAAAGCTGCATATTCAGCTACCGACTTTGCTCTGTTCTCAGAAAGCTCTTGGTTATAAGCCTCAGTACCACGGCTATCTGTATGACCACCGAACATGATGTTTGTGTCTTCATATTTTTTCAAGATTTCTGAAAGATTGGCAATATCCTCTTTTGAAGCATCTTTAAGGGCAAAAGATTCAGTATCGAATAGAATCCCGGAATCAAAAGTGATTTTAATTCCTTCTCCTACACGCTCAACAGTAGCATTTTCGAGATCTTCTTCAAGTTCACGAGCCTGACGATCCATGTAATTTCCGATCGCTGCTCCTGCTGCGCCACCAACTGCTGCACCTACAATCGCACCGGTGGTGGTATTTCCTGCCGCTTTACCGATAATAGCTCCGGCTAAAGCACCTGCACCTGCACCAATTGTTGTTCCTTTAGCTGTTTTGCTCCAATTTTGGCAAGCAGTGAAGGGTAATAATAAAACTATTGCTGTAACTAAAATTTTTGAACTAAGAGTTTTCATATGGTTGAATTATATTTGTCATTTATTCTTTTACACATATAATATAACGTAATGTTCCCTCTAATAATTCTATTTAAAAATTCAGGCTGCTTCAGCTCTTAATACTTCTAAAGGTGGCTTGTTGTGTACTCCTCTTGTATTTAACAAACCAATTATTAGAACTAAAGCAGTAAGAATAATTATTTCCATTCCAATTATGTAAAAATTGGGTACAAAAGTGATATCAAAATAGAATTGTCCTATCAAGGTACTCGCCCCAAGTGAGAGTATGAGTCCCGTGATAGAAGCCATTACACCAAGTAATACATATTCGATCACCTGTATTTTGATGACCTGCTTTTTAGAAGCCCCCAATGTTCGCAACAGAACAGCTTCTCTGATTCTCTGAAACCTGGAAGTTGCGGCTGATCCTGCCAAAACGATCAACCCTGTTATAATGCTAAACAGACCTATAAACTGGATCACAAAGGTGATCTTATCAATAAACGCCCGAACAGTTTCCAAGACCTGTCCTATATCAATGGCGGATACATTGGGATACTCCTGAACTAATTCCTGTTGAAGTCGGAGGGAAGCTTCACGGCTGTTGGTGTTGATGGTGGTCGCAAAAAACTGAGGTGCATTTTCAAGCACTCCTGACGGAAATACCATAAAGAAGTTGGGGGAAGGCTGATCCCATTTCACTGTTCGCGTACTGGCAATATAGGTTTGAATGGGAATACCTTGTACATCCCAGGTCAGCGTATCGCCAATAACGGCATCAAGGTCTTCCATCTGTTCGGCTTCAACTGATATGGGCACTATCTCATTCATCCCATTTACTTGCCCGATCCATTCTCCCTCAACCAGGGTTTCTGACTCAAGAAGACTGTCGCGATAAGTAGAGCGATATTCTCTGTTAAGTGCCCAGCCGCGAGGATTTTTGGTGGTATCTGAATCAAGTTCCTCTGCATCCATTCCGTTGATCTCCTGAATGCGCATAGTAACGATCGGTACATTTTGCAGGATCTCGTGACCGTTGGATGTTATGATCTCGTTTACACCATCATTTTGATCATATTGAATATCATATAATGCGAGGTTAGGCAGATCTTCACGATCCCCGAAATCAATTTGTCCAAGTAACATATCCTGAGTCAGATATAAAGAGCTGATCATAGTAACGCCCAAGCCAAAAGTAAGTAATAGGATCGTGGTTTGATTATTTGGCCGGTATAAATTTGCCAATCCCTGACGAAGTTCATACGAAAAACCGGCACGAAGGAGCTTTCTGGAGCCCTTCATGATCAATTTGGCAAATCCGGTAAGCAAAGCCAGACATGCCACCAATCCCAGGGTAAAGAACATGGCAGGGATGATCTCACCTATCATTAGCCAGGCGTAAGCAGTTATAAATATCAACAAAATCGCTGATAAAATGATCTTGGTTTTGTTGGTCAAAAGCTTGGTAAGACTAATATTTACGGAACGGAGAGAATAAAAGGGTGAGATCTTCTTAACTGCCAGTAATGGGAAAAGAGCAAATAAAATGGAGATCACTAAACCCGTACCAATCCCAATAGCTATTGAAGCCCAGGAAATGAAGAGTTCAATATCTACCGGCAGAAATTCCTGAACCAAGACCGGTAAATAAAGTTGAATGAGT
>NZ_DASSWP010000138.1:0-7899 GCF_035704785.1 Gracilimonas sp.
ATTCATTTGCCAAAGAAGTATTTCTCGGGAAGAAAGAAGCTTTTCTTCACCAACTATACCAACGAAAGCTCGAAGAGTACGACTGGGGCCAATACGAAGACAAGTTCGTCCTTCTGAAAGGCTGCGGAAAAGTGCACATCCCAGATTCCATTTACTTGCTGGCTACCAATAAGTTAATGGGTACAGCTAAAAAAATTATGTACGGGGAAGCTTGCTCGAATGTACCGGTTTGGAGAAAGTAAGGATTGCTGATTCCGGTGATTAGTTCTCTTTGCTTACCAATGGATACTTTTCCGGGTTTTCGATTGATTCCAAGTGTAGGTCAACGTCTAAATCCGGCCAGTAGAAATGATTTTTTGATGAATATTCTACATTCGTCACTTCTTTGATCGTGGCTTTTTTAAACCACGGGAACTGTTTGTAGGAAAGAAAATATTCTTTAGAGTCATGAAAGAGCCAAATACCATGTGAAGAGATATTGGTTACTTCCGTTTTATTGTCCGAAATGGTTGTTCCAGCTTTCTCTGATTTCATCTTTATGCTCCATTATTTGTTCAATAATTTCTGTAACCTGTTTTGAATTTAATCCATACACTGACTCAACTTCGATTTCAGGTTCGAGCTAAATTTTTGCTTCACCTTCAGCGTGAATTACATGTATAGAAGTCTATCTTCTTCCCTTGAAAAGAAAAAGAATCGGTATCCTTTAAAACGGAATACTGTTGGACTCATATTTTAATCTAACTCCATTAATCTAACGAATCAAGCATGCAGATATTAGTTACCGGCACCTCCCGCGGAATAGGAAAATCAATCGCAGCAAAGTTATTGGAAAATGGTGTATTGGTTATTGGTACTTCCCGTTCAACCAATACACTATTTCCTAATAACCAAAACTATCGGCACATCAAATGTGATCTTGCGGTAGAGGAAGACTTGGAAAAGCTTAAAGAAGTCTTTCACGAAAATGAGATTCCTGAAGTACTGATCAACAACGCAGGTATGTTCGAAGAGGCACAGTTTGATATTTCTGATGAGGATTGGCTGTCGAATTGGGATAAGACTATGCAGGTAAACTTACGCTCGTCGGCTTTGATCTCGAAGTGGGCGCTGAATGCCTGGACGAAGGCCGGAATTGAAGGGAGGCTCATCAATATTTCATCTCGGGCAGCTTATAGAGGAGATACCGGAGAATATGCGAGTTATGCCGCAAGCAAAGGAGGAATGGTCGCTTTCACCAAAAGCATAGCCCGCAGTTTTGGGAAGCATGGGATTACCGCCTACACTATTGCTCCCGGATTTGTGGATACGGATATGGCACAAGGGTCTATCGAAGTATATGGAAAAGATTATCTCACTAAAGACCTGGCGCTGGATTCTATTGCTCCGCCTGAACAGATCGCCAATATTGTGAGTTTGTTAGCGGAAGGGAAGCTAACACACGCTACCGGGCAAACCTTTCATGTGAATTCGGGTTCTTACCTGGTTTAATGTTTGGTGGTCGTTAAAACAAAGGCGTATGCAATACGCCCTTACGGTAAATTCCAGTTCGCATTTTATATGTGAAATCTTTTAATCCCATAAATCTGCGATCACATTTTGTGTTTTCGAGATTTAGTGGCAATTTCCCAACATGACAGACATCAGAGACCGAAAAAAAGACCACGTGGAACTTACTGTTACCGACGGTACCCAGTACGCTCAAACCGCCGGGTTTGAGCGGTATCAATTCATTCACAATGCCCTTCCCGAATTAAATTTTGAGGAAGTTTCCACTGAAGCCAAATTCTTAGGGCAAACCTTCAGCTTTCCTTTATTTATATCTTCAATGACCGGGGGATATTCTGAAGCCGGTCCGGTAAATTCAATTATCGCCGAGTTCTGTGAAGCCGAAAATTTACCCTTTGGCGTGGGGAGTCAACGTGCTATGCTGGAGGATGATTCATTAACTGAGACCTTTTCAGTTGTTCGTGATAAAGCTCCAAATGCTTTTATTTGTTCCAATATTGGAGGAGCACAACTCATTGGTGGACTGGGTACTAGGGAATTGACCACACTTATTGATTCGGTAAAGGCTAATGCCATCATTGTACATCTAAATCCGTTGCAAGAATTGATGCAGCCTGAAGGTGATCGTAATTTTAAAGGAATATTAGCCGGTATTGAGCAATTGGTCAAAGACACTGAGATCCCTGTTATTGTGAAAGAAACCGGAGCCGGGATCTCAGACCACACAGCTCGACGGTTATTGAATGTTGGAGTGGAAGTTATTGATGTTGCCGGGGCCGGAGGAACAAGCTGGGCTAAAGTAGAGAATTTCAGATCGTCCAATTCTTCAGCAAATCATCACTTTGATGAGTGGGGAATTCCAACAGCAGACTGTATTCAGCAACTCAGTAAACTGGAGTGGGAGCGGAGTTTTGAGATCATAGCCTCCGGCGGAATCCGTTCTGCATTTGATATTGCAAAATCATTGTGTTTAGGAGCGCATTTTACCGCTTCGGCTCAACCGGTCATCAAAGCGATAAAAAATGGAGGTTATGAAGGGTTAGAAAATCTTTTCCTGCAATGGCACAAAGACCTTAAAACAATACTTTTGTTATTAGGTTGCGATGGAACAGAGAAGCTGAATTCAACTCATCTGAAAGAGAAGCTTAGCTTAAATCATCCTTAAATTTCCTTATATTTATTCATTCATCTACGAAAAGAGCATTGAGTAAAACAGACCTACAGCAACTTTTATTGGATAAGATCGAAACCGGATTGAAAGAGATCGATCTTCCGGTTCAACCCAAAACCCTCTATGAGCCATACCGATATGCTCTTTCTGCAGGAGGGAAACGGATTCGCCCAATGCTGACTCTTCTTGCCTGCGGTTTATGTGAAGGAAATCCTGAAGATGCCCTTCCGGCTGCTTTAGCTGTTGAGATCCTGCACAACTTCACCCTTGTTCATGATGATATCATGGATAGTGCAGATACACGCAGAGGTGAACCCAGTGTTTTTAAAAAGTGGAGTGAAAATATAGCCATCCTTTCCGGCGACGTTATGTTTGCCGATGCTTACAAGAAACTGAGTTATTATGGTCATTCTGATGAATATTCGAAGCATGAATTTGCTGCAATGCATGATGTTTTTGTCAAGGCAATAATCACGGTATGTGAAGGCCAGGCTTTGGATATGGAATTTGTAGAACGCCTGAATGTAAGTCATGAGGAATACATTCAGATGATAGCAGGTAAAACAGCTGCTTTACTTAGCGGTGCTTTAGAGATGGGAGCAATTTCCGCACACTCAACGAACCAAAAGAGAAAAGAATTGGCCGAACTTGGATATGAAATGGGAATTGCTTTTCAGATTCAGGATGATCTTCTTGATGCTACTGCCGATCCGGAAAAGTTTGGAAAAAGACCGGGAGGGGATATTTTCGAAGGCAAGAAAACATATCTTACTATACTTGCGTTAGAACGTGCAAATAGTGCTCAGGCAACTTTAATTGAAGAAACGCTTGACCAGGAAAAGCCTAATGATGAACAAGTGGATCAGGTGCTTTCGATCATGAAAGAATTAAATGTACTGAGTGATGTAGCAGATGAAGTAGAACAGCACTACCAAAAAGCTTTTCAACTATTAAATAAATTTAGAACGTCAGATTATCAACAAGAGCTTGAAAAACTTCTTATCTTCTTGCAAAATCGTGACCATTAAATCACAATAACTTTATTCAATGCGTAACAAACTTACACTTATACTGAGTCTCTTATTTATTTTTTCTGCCTGCTCAAATGATAAACTTATAAAGCGGGGAGATACACTGGATGTTGCCTACGAGAAGGCCATGGCTTTTTACGATGAAGAAAATTATAACGAAGCAGCCAACGCTTTTGAAACAGTGACAAGGTTGGGAAGAGGGACTGAATACGGTCAGGAAGCTCAGTTTTATTTGGCTGAGAGTTATTATAAAGGCGGACGTTATTTATTAGCCGCTTCAGAATATGACCGCTATGTGGGCTTGTATCCACAAGACGAACGCAGGCAAGAAGCTGAATTTAAAGCAGCCATGAGTTATTTCCATCAAAGTCCAAGGTATAAGCTGGATCAATCAGCTACACGCAACGCAATAGAGCGATTCCGGTTATTTAACAACCGCTATCCTGATTCTGAATTAGTAACTGAATCAGCTGCCAGAATTGATGAATTAAGGAATAAACTGGCGCGAAAATCTTATGGAGCTGCACAGTTCTATCTGAGAACTGAACAGTTTAGGGCAGCTACTATATATTTAGATCTTACTATTGATCAATATCCGGAATCGGAATGGGCGGAACGTGCTTTAGTGGACCAGATCAAAACTTACATAACCTATGCTGACAATAGTGTAGTAGAACGACAAGCAGAGCGATATACCAAAGCAATCGAAAACTACGAAAAGTTCTTACAGCTGTTTCCTGACAGTGATTTTAGAAGTGAAGTGGAGACTTACCACGACGAAGCACAACGCAAATTGGCCAATGTTCCTGAAACTTTAGGATCAGAAACAGAACAAAGCTAATGCCTCCCAAAATTGGTTTATTTGGAGGAACCTTCGACCCGGTTCATAAAGGGCATCTTTCCATAGCCCACTCGTACCTTGATTCTGATTTCGTGGATAAATTATGGGTTTTATTAACTCCTTACCCTCCACACAAGCAACTCTCTCAGGCATCCTATGAGATCCGGTTAAAGATGCTAAACGCTGCTTTTGAAGGGGTGAATCGGGTAAGTGTAAGTACCATTGAGAATAGCCTGCCAAAACCTTCTTACAGTGTCCAAACGATCCGGCACTTAAAACAAGAGCATCCGGATACTGAATTTTTCTATTGCATGGGTGAAGATAGTCTATCAAAGTTTCATACTTGGAAATATTATCGGGAAATTTTAGAAGAATGTGAGCTTCTGGTTGCAAAGCGACCCGGTGTTACGCATGATGAAGTGGAAGAAGTGATCTTAGACCATTCATATTTTGTAGAACATACGCCTTTGGATATTTCATCTTCAGAAATAAGAGGCCGGGTGTCAGCCGGTGAATCCATTGAAGACCTTGTTCCTGATAAGGTTTTAGAAATCATTGAAAAAGAGCAGTTATATAGCTAACTACCGCCTTTCACTAATTATCAGAAAGAATGGCCTTTACACGACAAGATTTTCTTAAAACATCTCTGCTTTTTCCTTTAACCGGTATTGCACTTAGCAAATCAAAGTGTACTTCAGATCCCGCCGATGATCAGCCAATGATCAAACCCAAGGCTTTAAAAGAGGGTGATACGTTAGGTTTAATAGCCCCGGCCAGCCCAATCTATGAAGAAAGTGAATTTCAGCAGATGCTCACAGATCTTGAGGCATTAGGTTTTAAGCTTAAGCTTGGAGAGCACGTGAGAAACAGGTATGGTTATTTAGCCGGAACAGATGAGGAAAGGCTGGAAGATCTGATGAATATGTTCCGGGATCCTTCGGTGGATGGAATCATGTGCGTAAGAGGAGGATGGGGGTGTAATCGAATTCTGTCCTCAATTGATTATGAAGTGATCAGGAAAAACCCCAAAGTATTTTGTGGTTTTAGTGATATTACTTCGTTGCATATGGCTTTCTACAAGAAAAGCGGCCTGCATACTTTTCATGGACCTGTTGGAAAATCTACTTGGAATGACTTTACGATTGATGCCTTCAAAACTATTACCTGGAGGGGAAGTGCTGCAGAATTTGGTATTCCGAAGGAATTTGATAACAGTTTTGTGATCACTCAGGGTGCTTCTGAAGGGAAATTATTGGGTGGCAATCTATCCGTACTTGTTTCTATGATCGGATCAGACTATCTGCCTTCATTTGAAAATGCGATCCTGTTTTTGGAAGACATCGGAGAAAGCGTTTATAGAATAGACCGAATGCTTACTCAATTGAAACTGGCCGGTATTCTGGATCAATTATCAGGCTTTGTGTTTGGTAAGTGCACCGACTGTTCAGCAGGAAGTAATAGTCTTACGCTCGAACAAGTTATGGACCATCACATTGCGCCGCTTAATATACCGGCATTCTACGGAGCAATGATTAGTCATAATGATCATAACATTACCTTACCTGTTGGACTGGAGGCTAAAATGGATGCTTCTCAAAAAACCATAAGCATTTCAGATTCAGCGGTTGTTTAAATAGAGCGGGATAAGAAACTATTGGTTGATCTCCGATACAACTTTTAATGCTTTTAGAAGCAACAAAATATTATACTCACGTAGAGTATCTCTCAAACACTAAGTAATCTTATCAAAAAATGAAGAAAACAGAAGCCAGGATGTGGGTACACATCCCGTTAATACTAGTATTGGGTTTATTTACATTTCAAAATTCTACTGCCTCAAGCTTTATTGTACAACAAGACACTGCTGCTGCAGATACCAATAAAATTGAAAAAGCTGATAATGAACTGCCCATGGAACCCGGCCGGGTAATCGAGTTCACAACCAGCGAAGGAACCTGGATGTCATTGGATATCAGTCCCGACGGACAGCATATCGTCTTTGATCTGCTGGGGGATATCTATCGGATTCCGGTATCGGGGGGAGACGCCGAGCAGCTCACCGATGGAATGGCTTTTGATACGCATCCGCGCTACAGCCCTGATGGACAATATGTGTTATTTACCTCGGATGCTTCCGGAGAAGAAGATCTGTATTACGTGAATGTAGAAGATACCTCGGAAATAGAACAAATTACCAAAGGAGGAAATACCCGTTACACCAATGCCGACTGGACTCCCGACGGCGAATACGTGGTCGCTTCCAAAGGCGGATTGACTCCTAAACTCTGGCTAATCCACAAAGAGGGAGGAAGCGGAACCGCGTTGATTGGCGAGCCTGAAAACCTTAAGATCATTGATCCGGCTATTTCTCCGGATGGAAGATATGTTTACTACTCACAGCGAAACGGAGCCTGGAATTACAATGCACAGCTTCCGCAATATCAAGTAGGGCGTTATGATCGAGAAGACGGTTCACGCCAAACGGTGACTTCCCGCTATGGTTCGGCTTTCACTCCAACATTGTCAAGTGATGGCAAATGGATGGTGTACGGCTCCCGTTATGAAGAAAACACCGGTTTAGTGATTCGGGATATGGAAACGGGGAACGAACGCTGGTTGGCTTATCCCATCCAAAGAGATGATCAGGAATCGATCGCAACTATGGGTGTACTGCCGGGAATGACCTTCACAAATGATGATAAGAATCTGTTAACTTCTTACAATGGAAAGATTTACAAAATCAATATTGAAAGCGGAGAATCGACTGAAATACCGTTTGAAGTAAATGTACATCTTGAAATGGGGCCGGAAGTGTTCTTCAAATATCCTATAAATGATGACACTGAAAAACTGGCTACACAGATAAGGGATGCGACCCCTTCACCAAATGGAGAACAGCTTGCGTTTACCGTCCTTAACAAATTATACGTACAGGATCTGCCCGCTGGAGAACCCCGCAAGCTAACCAATACTGATTTTGTAGAAGCCCAGCCGACCTGGTCTCCCGATGGAGAATGGATAGTTTATGCCACTTACGATGCTGAGGAGGGAGGAGCTTTATATAAAGTAAATCCAAATGCGAGACGAGTACACCCTGAGAAAATTACGGAAACCCCCGGTATATACAGTGAGCCTGCATGGTCTTATAATTCTGACCGAATTGTGGCTATTTGGGGGCCAAACAGAAGTTATCAGCAAAATCACGGCAGTTCAGCCCAGGAATTGGTTTGGATTTCACCGGATGGAAGTGAAGCTAATTTGATAGCCACAAGAGAAGGTAGAAGCACCCCTCACTTCGTTAAAGATAATGACCGCATTTATCTGAATCGCGGAAATGGTACGCTGCT
>NZ_DASSWP010000233.1:0-4930 GCF_035704785.1 Gracilimonas sp.
GGTTTGGAGAGGTCGAAGTATAGGGCTCGTTTGCTTTACCAAAACCACTCTCATTTTAGAGTTAGTGCGGTACAAGTAACTTGCATCACAAAATGAAAAATAGTAATTAAAGCGCAGTTTGTTGGAGTTCACCAAAAATAAAACGGAATAAGTTTATGCAAGCAAGCTGGGTCGCTGCCTTATCGCTCTTTCTTTTCTTTATTGGATATCGATACTACTCCAAATTCCTCGCCGAAAAGATCTATCAGCTGAATCCGGATTACATGACTCCGGCCCATGAGTTCAAGGATGATGTGGATTATGTTCCCGCTAATAAATTCGTTCTACTGGGACATCATTTTACTTCCATAGCAGGCGCCGCACCCATCGTTGGTCCGGCCATAGCAGTATACTGGGGCTGGCTACCGGCGATGCTGTGGGTGGTTTTTGGAACCATCTTTGCAGCAGGAGTTCATGATTTCGGAACCATGGTCTTATCGGTTCGGCACAAAGGACAGTCAGTAGGTACCTTAGCTAATAAATTAGTAGGCCATCGGGCCAAACTCCTTTTCCTGTTCATTATTTTGATACTCGTTCTAATGGTGAATGCCGTTTTTGCCTGGGTGATATCGAACCTTTTCATCAATTTTCCGGCAACGGTGCTATCTATATTCATTCAAATTCCGTTAGCTATCTGGATCGGGGTTCGTTCCTATAAAAAGACGGGAAACATGGTGGTCCCTTCCGTCATTGTTCTTTTTGTGATGTACTTCACAGCCATCATCGCCAGTTATATACCGGTGCTGCAAATTGACCTGGTGCAGTATTTCGGGGGAGCCGAAAATACGGTGCTATTTGGATTAACGGGAATTGAAATGGCATTTTTTGTGTGGATCGCTGTTTTAATGATATATGTGTATTTCGCGTCCACGCTTCCGGTTTGGAAATTGCTTCAGCCTAGAGATCTTATTAACGCCTATCAGCTGGTGTTGGGCTTGGGAATTTTATATCTGGGATTATTTATCAGCAATCCGGAGATCACTGCACCTACTACCAATGTGGAAGCTACGGATGTAAGCTGGTTTCCGCTGCTTTTCATCACCATTGCATGTGGAGCTATTTCGGGATTTCATGGATTGGTCTCATCCGGAACCACCGCTAAACAGCTGGATAAGGAAACAGATGCTCGTTTTGTAGGATATTTAGGAGCGATCGGTGAGGGTTCTTTGGCTTTGATCACCATCGTTGCCGTTGTCACTTATTTCAATACCACCGGTGAATTTATGGATGTATATCATTCCTTTTCAGAAGCCGGCGCCGTGGGATTGAATATTTTTGTGGAAGGAGCTGCCCAGCTTGCTACGGCTTTGCTTATCCCGCTGGAAGTGGCTAAAACCATTATTGCAGTCATTGTGATTAGCTTTGCAGCCACTACATTGGATACTTCCGTTCGATTGATGCGCTATATCCTCAATGAACTTGGGGAAGAATACAAGTTCAAACCTCTAACGAAAGTACATACTTCTACCTTGATAGCCGTGGGAGCAAGTGCTGCTTTGGTATTGTTGCCCCAAGGACCTCACGGACTAGGTTCCGGCGGATACTTACTGTGGCCGTTATTTGGAACGTCAAATCAGTTATTGGCCGGGATCAGTTTGTTGCTAGTTACCATCTGGCTGAAACGGCAGGGCCGTTCCATTGTTTATACATTAATACCAATGGTGTTTTTAATGATCATGACACTTTGGGCTATGACCGAGCAAGTGATCTTCGATTGGTCGGGATGGGGATCAACGGACTCGAACATGCTCCTGTTTATTTTTGGAGCCATTATACTCGGATTTACGATATGGATCATTCTGGAAGCTGTTGCTTTAATTCGCAAAGAGTGATTCCATATATAATTTTAGAGTATATAATATCCACGGGTTCCCGCCAACCTTCTATTAATACATCAAGGAAGGTTAAAAACGTGATAATTAGCATTTTATATTAATTAGAATTCCTTTTACTTCTTTCTAAATTACCCTATAATTGTACGCATTTTAAAAATGGATCAACTCAATTGAAAATTACAATAATTGGAGCCGGAGAGATAGGATATGATCTGGCCAACATTCTGTCATCTGAAAAACACGATGTAATTGTCTTGGATCGGGAAAAAGCTCCCCTTTCCAGAGTTTCCGATTCTTTGGATGTGCTTACTGTGGAAGGCAACGCCACGTCTGTTAAAGATCTTGTAAAGGCCAAAGCAGGAGAGGCAGATATTCTTATTTCCGTTACAAGCATTGATGAAGTGAATATGATCTCGGGAATGTTAGGGAAACGGCTCGGGGCAAAAATGGTCATTTCAAGGATCCGCAGTAATGAATTGACAGATAAAGAATCACCACTGTCGCCGTCGGATCTTGGAATTGATGTGATGATTCATCCCGAATTAAGTGCAGCTGAAGAAATTGCTCAATTGTTAAAACGTTCTTCGGCAAGCGATGTGATAAATCTTGCGGAAGGCAGAATGCAGCTTATCGGTATTCGGCTGGAAAAAGATTCTCCGCTAATTGGGAAGAGTCTTAATGAATATGCAGAATCATATTCCAATTTAACGTTTAGGGTTGTAGCAATTGGCAGACGGGGCAGGACCATCATACCAGGCGGCTCTGTCAAAATTCAAAGTTACGATCAGATATTCGTATTAGCGGCTACAAAGGATATAAATGCACTCATTAAAACAACCGGCAAAAAAGAAACCGTTTTAAATTCGGTTATGATAGCCGGCGGTTCTTCAGTGGGAGCCATGTTGGCTAGGATCTTATGTGAAGATGAAACCAAGAATTGGTCCATTAAGCTAATTGAGCCTGATTATGATACCGCTGAGGAATTGGCTATAGAAATGAAAGATGTTATGGTATTGCATGGCAATCCCACTGACCCCGACTTACTTGTAACGGAGGGCATCAATGAAATGGATGCTTTTATTGCCGTTACCGATGACGAGGAATCCAATATCATTTCGTGTTTAATGGCCAAGCATCTTGAAGTTAAAAAAACAGTGTCCCTGGTCTCCAAACCGGATTTTATCCCGATGGCACAAACGATAGGTTTGGATGCTATTATCAACAAAAAGAGCTCTGCATCGAACGAAATTCACCGCTATGTTCGGCAGGGTAATGTTGTTTCAGTTGCAGAACTCAGAGGGATTAAAGCGGAAGTTATAGAATTGGAAGCCAGTGAAGGATCAAAAGTGACAGAGAAACCCATCAAAAAGTTAAAATTACCGGATGGCTGCCTGATCGGAGGTATTCTTTGTGATAATGAAGTTGAGATCGCCACCGGGGAAACCCAAATTAAACCCAAAGATCGGGTCATTGTATTCTGCTTACCCAATGCCATCGATAAAGTAACAAGGCTATTTCAATAATGGCATTAGTCTCAAATAGTTCCAGGCCAAAAGCCAATATAAATTTCCTCCAGACCCTCGGAGTGTTAGGAGCTTTTATATTCTTTCTGGGTTTTGCTTTACTTATTCCATTAGTTGTGGACCTGATCTATTCAGAAGGAAATTATCAGGCTTTTTTGATTTCAGCTGGCATTGCTTTTTTAGCGGGAGGCCTGCTTTGGTATTTCTTTCAGACCGATCAGGAACTTAGAATGCGGGAAGGTTTTTTGATCGTCAGCTTAACCTGGCTTTCACTCTCTTTAGTTGGAGCACTTCCTTTTGTAATAGCGGGAGTGCTTCCCTCATTTACAGATGCTGTATTTGAGACCATGAGCGCCCTCACCACTACCGGTTCTACTATATTAGGAGGTGAAACATCCAGTGGTTTTAGTAATCCTCAGATAGAAGAAATTCCCAAAAGCTTTCTTTTATGGAGGTCGCTGGCTCACTGGCTTGGCGGTATGGGCATTATCGTTTTATCGCTGGCCATTTTACCATTACTTGGGATTGGCGGAATGCAGCTTTTTCAAGCCGAATCACCCGGACCAACTGCCGATAAGCTTACTCCGCGTGTTCAGGAAACGGCGAAATTACTGTGGGGTGTGTATGTAGCGTTTACATTTGCCCAATTCTTATTGCTTTGGGTTCATCCGGCCATGGATTGGTTCGAGGCTATAAATCATGCTTTTTCGACGATGGCAACAGGTGGTTTTTCCACAAAAAATGCCAGTATCGAAGCCTTCGATTCAGCATATATTGACTGGGTCATTATCATTTTTATGTTTATTGCAGGGGTCAACTTTGCCATGCATTTTAGGTTGATAAGAGGTGACTACAAATCCTTTTTTGCCAATCGGGAAATTCGCTTTTACACCCTTGTTGCAATGCTGGGCATCTTTATTGTTTCCGGTTCTCTCTGGCTGCTAGATGAATATCCCATTTTGGATGCGCTCAGATATGGGGCATTCCAGGTGTTATCAATTTTAACAACAACAGGATTTGGAACAGACAACTATGAAGTATGGAATACCGTAGGGGCATTTTTCCTTTTCTTACTCTTTTTCTCCGGAGGATGTGCAGGTTCAACCGGTGGGGGAATTAAGATGGTGCGATGGATGATACTGATTCGAAATACCGGTCGTGAGATCAAACAGATCATGCACCCCAAAGCTATTCTCCCGGTTCGAATTGGAGATCAGGCGATCAGCCAAAATATTCAGCGGACGGTACTGAGCTTCTTTATTCTTTATATTTTCATATTTGCCCTCGGTGCGTTCATTATTAGCCTGTTTGGGTATGATATTATGTCGTCAATTGGGGCAAGTATAGCTTCAATAGGAAACATCGGTCCTGGATGGGGTGAATTTGGTCCTACTGATAATTTTGCACACTTACCTTATCTTGGAAAGTGGGTTCTTATATTATTGATGATGGTCGGGCGGCTTGAGATATTTACCGTATTAATATTGTTCTCTCCTGCTTTCTGGCGACAGTAAAAATACTGGTCAATCAGAT
>NZ_DASSWP010000109.1:0-13675 GCF_035704785.1 Gracilimonas sp.
CTGTAATCAAACAGTGCTTAGACCGATACTAAAGGTGCCAGACTGGCTCGATTCCAATAGAACGTGCTGAGCTTAAAGATCACAACCTACTTATGCAATCTTTTGCCCGTTAATGAATTTTGATACCTTAACATATGAGACCGAAGAGGTAACTCAAACGATCTCGAACTCGAACTGACGGATAACCCGTCTGATCGATGGAATAGGCCTCTGATCTTGAATATCATCCATGAAACTATTTGAATTACTAATGAAGCAATTTTTCCAAACTCTTTACCAACTCAGGATTCCTATAAATCCACCCATGCCGCTGCCCCTCGATCACCTTGAAGGAGTCTTCTTCTTTCAAAAACTCCGTTAAACGAATAGACCGTTCAACGGAGAGCACCTCATCATCTTCGGCGTAGAAAATATGAACAGGTTCTTCTATCTCCTGAAGTGCTAGATCAGTGCGCAACGGATATCGAAGTACTGCATCCGGTAAAAAGGAAAACGCGGTATCTTTTACATCCACAAGGCTATAAAATGGAGTCCACAGGATCAGCATTTTAGGATCATAGTCTGCAGCTACCTGTGCTGCAACTCCTGAACCCAATGAATAGCCAACCAGGATAATATTCTCTTCCCCATATTCCTCTGCCATTTTCCCAAATACATGCTTTATATCCCCCACCAGATCGGCTTCATTATCCATATCACCCCGACTTTTTCCATAGGTTCGATAATCCGGATAGATCATATCATAGCCGATATCCAGAAACATGGTGTACTTATCCGAATTAGTGAGATTGGCCCCGCGATTTCCATGCAAATACATCACCAGTCCTTTTGCAGAATCCGCTTCAGTGAATGCATGAATGGCGTGGATACTAACACCTTCCTCAGGTTTAAACCAACGCTCATTGAATTCAAAACTGTAGTCATAGCGAGCATCTGTTTCCAGTACCCTGGGGTGAAAAATGATGCTCTCCTGAATGAAATAGAAATAGCCACACACCGCTAAATAAAGACATACGAGTAATGGCACAAATGCGAAAAATAATTTCTTAAATCTATTCATCTTTTCTTCTTTCTATCAACACAATAATAACTTTTAAATTTTAATAAGTTGGAATTATGAAGAATGATTTCCCATTGAACAACTGAATATTAATTAAAATTTTATTCATGAAAACTTCTGATGGTTAACGAAGCTTGGTCAATCAGCTCTTTAATGATCACATTGCCCAACCCTGCGATCACCAATGGAGACATTGGCACCTCTCTTTTCTTGGGTTGCCTTTTTTTCTGACGATTTATCCCAGGGTTGATCCCGCTTACGCGGTTTTACCCTGGGCTATAAATATGTGACCCCTACAGGGTCAAGAAGGAAAGAGGACTAAAATTTTGTCTGCGAATTATCCAACATCTACAGCAATGACCGGTCTTATAATGAGAGTTCACCTTATTTAAGGTCAGCCCCAGCCATTTCATGGATCTTTTTCCATTCACTTTCCCGAACCGGGGTAATGGAATAGCGTCCCAGGCGGAATAATTCCATGTCGTCAAGTGATGCTTCTTCTTTCATAGCGTCACGGGTTACATTGTTCTCAAACTTCTGAACGAATTTAACATCCACTAACTGCCAGCGGGGTTCGCTTTCGGAACTTTTCTCATCAAAATATTTTGAGTCGGGATCGAACTGAAGAGGATCGGGATATGGCTCGCTGGAAACTTCCATCGTTCCTACAATAACCGGTGTAGAAATGTTGGAATGATAAAACAGAACCCCATCTCCTACATTCATTTCATCGCGCATAAAATTACGAGCCCCATAATTCCTGACTCCTGTCCAGGGAGTTTCTCCATCTTCTTTTAAGTCATCAATACTATAATCTTCCGGTTCCGATTTCATTAGCCAATATTGTCTCTTAGCCATAATCTCTTAGTTAATTGAATTAAACTTTTGATTTTTATGAAGTAAATGAGGGAAATTATGAATTTTGGATTATGAATTGTGAATTCAATTCAATTCAAAATTTAAAATTTCTCATTCCAAATTGTATTTCTTTACGTACCACAAAATTGTTTGGCGGAGCATTCCGTCGAAATCCTGGGAGGCTTCCCAGCCGAGCTCGTTCTTGATCTTTGAAGCATCGATCGCATAACGGAAATCATGGCCGAGCCGGTCTTCCACAAAAATGATCAGGTTTTTATAATCTCCATCCGGGCCTTTCGCAACTTCTTCATTCAGGATATCACAGATCTTGCGAACCAGGTCAATATTCTTCCACTCATTGTTTCCGCCGATCACGTAGGTTTCTCCGGCTTTGCCGGTACGGAATGCTACATCAAGGGCATCGCAGTGATTATGAACAAACAGCCAGTCTCGCACATTCTCTCCTCTTCCATACACCGGTATCTCGTTATGCTGAATGGCATTTCGAATTACCACCGGAATCAATTTTTCATCATGCTGATGCGGGCCATAGTTATTGGAGCAATTGGTAGTCACCACATTCATTCCATAGGTTTGATGGTATGAACGCACGATGAAATCACTGCCGGCTTTGGAGGCCGAATACGGGGAATTTGGGGCATAGGGAGTATCTTCGCTAAAGAACCCCTCTCCTTCCAACTCACCATACACCTCATCAGTAGATACATGCAGAAAACGGTTGTTCTTCCAGGCATTTTCGTCTTCTTTCCAAAGCAACCGGCACTCCTCCAAAATATTGAATGTGCCTACAATGTTGGATTGAATAAATGGCTCTGGTCCCTGAATAGAATTATCAACGTGAGATTCTGCAGCCAAGTGAAAAACTCCCTGTGGCTTGAATGATTTCACCACATCCTTGACCTCATCCCGGTTTACAAGATCTACTTTTTTGAAATAATATCTTCCTGAATCTTTTAGGGATTTAAGATGTGAATGATCGGAAGCGTAGGTCAGCTTATCCAGATTGAAGATCTCCCAATCCGGGTGTTGTTCATTAAGCCTTAAAATAAGATTGGAACCTATAAATCCGGCTCCTCCTGTTACAATGATGCGCATATTAAAATAGGTCTTCTTCTTTGATGGATGAAAATAATGGCAATTTTCGGTCTTTTTCAGACAAGATCGGGCGGTTCACATCCCAGTTTATTCGGATCATAGGGTCATCCCAGCGTATGCCTCGTTCTCCCTCCGCATTGTAATAATCAGAGCATTTGTAGGCTACAATAGCTTCATCTGATAACACCGAAAACCCGTGGGCAAAACCTTTAGGGATATAGAGCATTCTTTTGCTTACATCCGATAATTTTATAGCTACATAATTCCCGAATGAAGGAGAATCTTGGCGAAGATCAACTGCTACGTCAAGAATAGAGCCTTTGAGACACTGTACAAGTTTAGCCTGAGGATTTTCAATTTGGTAATGCAATCCCCGAACTGCGTTTCTATAAGACCGGGATACATTATCTTGTACAAAGTTCTCCTCAATTCCGTGATCAGCGAGAATTGATTTACGGTACGCTTCAAAAAAATAGCCCCGGTCATCTTCAAATACCCTTGGCTCAATAATTTTAACAGCAGGTATACGTGTTTCAGAAATTTTCATGATTCAAGTTCAGCCAACATATTTTTTAAACCTTCTTTCCAGTTGATAAGTGAAATGTTGGGGATGTTAGCAATTTTCTGAGTATTTAACAGTGAAAAAGCCGGTCGCTTTGCTTTGGTAGGAAATTCAGAACTATCCACCGGTTCTAAATTTACCTCTGATCCAGATTGTGTAAAGATCTCTTTTGCAAAGTCAAACCAGGTGATCTTACCGAGTGAACTCAAATGATATATCCCCGAAATATTCTGTACTGATAATTCCCAGGTATTTTTCACAACATTTTCAGCAAACGTAGGGCATCCATACTGATCATTTACCACGCTCAACTCATCCCTTTCGGAGGCAAGGCGTAACATCGTCTTCACAAAATTCTGCCCATATTTACCGCAAAGCCATGATATCCGGATGATCAAATAGTTACAGTCTGATTCCAGGATCGCTTTTTCACCGGCTAATTTACTTTCCCCGTATACATTCACAGGATTTGTTGGGTGGTGCTCAGTATAGCCCTTTGGATTTTCAACATGGTCTTCTTCTGTTCCGGAAAATACATAGTCCGTAGAAAAATGTACAAGCTTGATGCCCTTCGATGCACAGTAATCAGCTAAATTCTTAACTCCATAAGCATTTACTGCAAATGCCTTCTCTTTTTCTGTCTCAGCATTATCGACGTTGGTATATGCGGCACAGTTAATAATGTGGTTAGGTTTTAGATTATTTAAAACCCGTCTTACATCCTCATGGTCGGTTATATCCAGATCAGACGAAGGAAGTGAGATGAACTCCACTCCCTGCTTATTCAAATAGTTCACCCATTGATTCCCAAGCTGTCCATTTCCACCGGTAATCAAAATCCTCATTTCAACTCCTTACTAACTCATTGGCAACCTGATAGGACTCAAATGTACCGGCGTCGGTCCACCATCCTTCCATAAGTGAACTTTTCATTGCGCCTTTTGAGATATAGAAATTATTCACATCGGTGATCTCCAATTCTCCACGGCCGGAAGGCTTTAAGGTTTTAATGCAGTCAAAAACAGTATTATCATAAAAGTAGATTCCGGTAACTGCATAATTTGATCTGGGGTTTTCCGGTTTCTCCCGAATGGAAACGACCTTTTCACCTTCCAATTCAGCTACACCGTATCTTTTTGGGTCAGGTACTTCTTTTATCAAGATCTGAGCTCCGGTCCCATCATAATTATCCATCGCTTGTTGCAGGGATGATTCAAAAATATTATCTCCCAAAATGACAACCACAGGTTCACCTCCTGCAAAATTTTCAGCAAGCCCTAATGCCTGTGCAATACCCCCTGCCTCATCCTGAACTTTATAGGTAAACCGGCAACCGAAATCTTTTCCTGAACCCAAAAGAGTAACTACATCTCCCATATGGTCTGTCCCGGTCACAATGAGGATCTCCTCGATGCCAGCTTCTGTTAATTTTTCAATGGGATGATAGATCATTGGCTTTTCACCAATCGGAAGAAGATGTTTATTCGTAACCTTGGTTAAAGGATATAACCTTGACCCTGTTCCGCCTGCGAGAATAATTCCTTTCATAGGTTGAAATATAGGTATTAAATATTATTTATTTGAGGCTAAGGATATTCATGGAATTTCTCAATGAAAGTTAAGAAAGAATATATATACTGCTTTGAACAATACGGTTATTAAAATTATCCTAAGGCAGTTAGAATTGATTAATCTACATGTTCACCGTTGTAATACTGACTATATTTATATGCAGAAATTATGCATATGACCAAAGCTCTAAAATTATCATTTACGATTATTCTGCTGATCTTATCAGCAAGCGGCTTAACTAAAGCACAGGATGTGATCCGTGCTTCGGGGGGGACAGATCTGTCCATTGACCTCATTTCAAGCGGCCAATATGTTGGAATCACCGGACCTACCATACGGGAAACGGCTACTGGTCAATTATCTCAGAATGGCACTATTATTTTAACTCTGCCTGCAGGTTACGAATGGAATACCGCTTTGACGGGTGCTGACATCACGATAACAATAACACCAACCGGTGCAGCAAATACACAACTTCTGGCAAGTTTTTCTGGCTTCAACAATACACAGGAGGCCGAATTTACAATAGATGCTGAAAGTGTTACCAGAGGAAATGGACAAGGGCCGGGTCGTATTGAAATATCAGGGTTACAGCTTAGGCCTGCGACTACAGCAGTACCTGATATCGGGAATATCGCGAACACAGGTACAACCGGACCAAATGTCAATTATGGCGACCTAAGTAAAGTTGCCGGTTCAATCGAAGAGGTGTCTATAGAAACTTCTGCTAACGGTTCCGGACAGGTAGTCCCGGCTCAGGATATTCTGGCAGGCAACACTCTTACCGTTTATGCTATTGGCCGCGATATTGGCGGTAATTTTGTAGAGAACGTGGCTTTAGCCAGCGCAAATGACTGGTCAATTACCAACGTAACAGGCAACATCCCTTCTACCGCATTGGATCCAGCCGTGAATCTCAGAAGTGCTACCTTTTCATCTCAATTGACAGGAAGCACAAATATTCAGGCCTCTCTTTCAGGAGTAACTTCAGTTCCATCAGGAACCATTACCGTATTGCCGAGAGATGCAGATCAGATCGTTATTAATACACAACCACCGGCCACTGCAGTTGCCGGAGAAGTATTTAGTAATGATGTTGTAGTTCATGTATTAGATATTTTTGGAAACCTTGCAACAACAGACAACTCAACTCAGGCCACAATATCCATCAACAGTGGAAATGGAACCCTGTCAGGGACTCTGATTCAAACCGCCGTGAATGGAGTTATTACTTTTGATGATCTATCTACAGATATTGCCAACACTATAGATCTATCAATCACTAGCACCGGTTTAAATTCTCTGACTACTACTACCGTTGAGATAGATAATAATATTCCTGCAGGACTTACCTACCTGGTTCAACCCGCCAACACCGCGCAAAATCAAACTATTACCCCGCCAGTACAAGTTCAGCTTGTTGACACTTTTGGAAATTATGCAGACACCCAGGGCATTACTATCGATCTCAGTGCAAGTGTTGATCTTGATGGAAGCAGCGTAACCTCTGTTTTAACGGATGAGGATGGTAAAGCTGTTTTCGATAATATCGTAATTGGTAACACCGCTGCATTGGGTAGCGCAACTCTCACCGTACAGAATGCTGCCGGAACATATTCTCAGGTCAGCAATACTTTTGAGGTCATTAGCCTCAACTCTCTGGCTCGTTTCGTAGTGGAATCAACCTCAGATACTCCTATTGCTGAACAAACAGCCGGACAGCCATTTGATATCAGGATCAAAGCTATAAACGGAAACGACGAAATTTATACTGATTTTGCAGATACCGTTCGGATCACATCAAATTCACAGATCATAGTTAATGGCAATCCTGTTTCCGGCTTGACCTCTTTACCATTTGAGAACGGTGTTCTGGATACTACAATCACTCTCACAACTGCAGGTTTATCAACTATCAGCGTTGAGAATGAAGAATTAAGCAGGTCAGGTCAGAGTAATGAATTCAATGTTCTTCCCGGCACACTGGATCCACTGACAACCTTGATCACCGCCAACCCGACAGAGATCCTGGCAAATGGCAGCAGCACTTCAGAGATCACCGTTCAGTTGAGGGATGAGTATTCCAACAATTTGCAATCGGGTGGAGAAACAGTTGAGGTATTTACCGATTTTGGAACCTTTACCGGAAACACCACAAGTTATACGGCTGTCGATCAAGGGGATGGAACATATACTGCACTGCTGACATCCTCACAAAATGCATCTGAAACAGCTACGATCACTGCCGAAGTAAACTCAATTTTAGTTCCTGATAATGCCACTGTTGATTTTACACAGGGCGAGGTTGCCGGCTTCATCATTGATCTTCCTTCCTCAGGTTCAGGTCCTGATACCCAAACCGCCGGTGTTCCCTTCCCTATCGATGTTCAGGCTATAGATGCCTATGGTAATGTGGTTACCGATTTTGACGGGGATGTGGCCATTAGTTCGAATTCCAATATTACAGAGGGAGCCAGCGCTGCTTTTGTGAATGGTGAATTGTTAGGCCATGAGATAACCCTGACTCAAAGCAATTTAACAGCTACCCTGACGATCACAGCTAACGACCTGTTCAATGTGCAGACGACAAGTGGAGAGTTTGTTGTTGAAGCAGGCTCTCCGGATGCTGCAACTTCAGTGGTAGTAGCAGATCCAAGCGTGCTGCAAAATCAGGGAAGCAGTGAATCAACGATATCCATTGTTCTTCGGGATGCCTTTAACAACAGGGTGCTGGAACAGGTACCTGTATCACTCAATCTGACTCAACTGGAAGAAAACGGGAACCCATCACCTGATGGGGTGGCAAATGCCAGTTTATCAACCCCAACCTGGAATGCGACACAACAGAATTACATCGCAACCCTAACTTCTACAAATACCATTGAGTTGGTTGAAATAACGGGAAGCTATGGAAACAGTCCTTCTACCCAAATCACTCAAACTGCAACTGTAGATATTGTAAATCCAATCATCTGGACAGCCAATGCGGGCGGTCCTGCAGGTAACAGGACAGACTGGACCAATCCGGAAAACTGGAATCCCCAAACGGTTCCTCAGGCTGATGATTACGTTATAATTCCTGATGTTGCAGAACTTCCGGTACTGGATCTGAATATAACCTTGGGTAGTTTTGAAATTCAATCCGGTGCTTCATTAACCCTATTTGGTGGTAATGCCATCTCAGTTAGCGGAGCCCTAATCGTGGACGGGATCTTAGATATTTTGGATAACACAGACATTACAACATTGGGTGGTTTTACGGGATCCGGTACTTTTACGGCCGGTGCCCAAACAAATGTCACCGTTGGAGGAGATATCACGGTAGGTAGCTTTCTTGCCCGTAACACAGGAGCTACTATCACATTAAACGGTGAAAGTCCACAAACAATATCAACTCCGAACTTTTTGGCACAGATTCTGAACATTGAAAATGACGTGACTTTTAGTACCGGATCCGATCTGCTGGATGTAAATATTTTGAACATTGTAAGTGGGAATACCTTTGAACTTCAGTCAGGTGCCGGCATAACGCTTGATGTAACGCAACAGATAACAGGTCAGGGAACCCTTCTACTCAATGATAATACTTTTGTACTGAGAGGTAATGCAAGCCTTGAAAACATAGACGCAAGTGATGGTACTGTTATTTTTGGTATCAGGCTGGACGAGAGTTTTGTTGATTACCCTGACCTGCAACAACAGCAGATCTCTAATCTAACCGAGATGCAAAACGCGGTCATCAACAATACAGAAGGAGTACAAACTTTTGATGATATTCTTATTTCAGGTGACCTCACCCTGCAAAACGGACCGCTGATCCTGAGTTCTGGTAAAAGTCTTATTGCACCTAACATCACATATGTGAATGGCACATTACGAATGCTGAGAAATATCAATGCTTCCCGCGGCTGGAGAATGATATCTGCCCCATTGCAGAGTGACTTTGATGACTTTTTGGACAAGACGGTTACCCAAGGCTTTACTGGGGCAAGTCTTGGAAACGATCCTGCCGACTCTCTTCAACCCAATGTGCTTTGGTATAACACAACCTATGAAGTAGCTGCTGAGTCACTAGGTACCACTGATAATCAGCGCTGGAGGGCTCCCGCTAACATTACTGAAACTCCTGTTGCCGGTCGGGGTTACTTTGTTTATTTCTTTGGAGATATCCCAAGCGATCCACGTTATAATACTCCTCTCCCACTTTCCCTGGATATTGAGGGACCGGAATATCCGGCAGCAACCGGTACCTTTAACTTCTCTGAAGTAGCCTACAACGAAAATTCAGAGGGGTGGAATCTGGTTGGAAATCCATTTGCTTCCAGCCTCGACTGGGATAATCCCGGCTGGACAAGAACCAATATCGATAAAGTGCTATATGTCTGGGATCCGGTGACCAACGACTACTTTTACTGGAATGGCATTGGTGGCGGTAATCTTGATGGAACTAAACTCGGCAATGGCATCATTCGGCCTTTTCAGGCTTTCTGGGTGAAGGCAAACGCGGATAATCCCGTACTCTCGGTAGATCAAAATGCCCGTACTACCGGGGGGACTTTCCTTAGCAAAAATAATAAAGAGCCTGAGGTCATTGCGCTGGAACTTTCATCCGGTGAATACTCCAAACCGACACACATTACCTTGTCGCCCGGTGGAAGAACACAAAAAGATGATCGTGATGCCATACGACTGCTTCCTTTCGAAACAAATACCTATCTGGAGTTCTTCACGACTTTGGATGACGGTACTCAGCTGGCCATCAATAATCTGGCCCGTGATTTCGGTTCGGAGATCGAAATTCCATTGCACGTTGGAGGTTTTGAAAATGGGATCCCGCTTAATGGTTCATTTACTATAAAACTTCATAATCTGGATGAACTTCCACAGGGATGGTCTATAACTTTAAAAGACAAAGAAACGGATCGGCAGATCGACCTCAAGGATCAAGAGACATACACATTCGATCTGACACAGCAGGCCGGAAAAGCTAAAATGAACACAGTTCAGAACTTCAGTCTCACAAATGCCTCATCTCAGTCTAAGGCTCAGGCCGATCTGAATTCCAGATTTACCCTTATCCTTTCACCGGGGGAAGATGCTGACGGACTGCCGGATCAATTTGAATTGTACAACAACTACCCCAACCCTTTTAATCCCACCACTACCATCCGCTTTGCGGTCCCTATCGAAGGACCGGTTCAGCTTGATGTGTATGATATTCTCGGCAGAAAGGTCACCCAACTTGTAGATCAAAACTATCAAGCCGGTTTTCATGAAGTAACCTGGAAAGCCGGAAGCTTCGCCAGTGGGATATATATCTATCGGCTTACTACCCAAAGCGGGGTTTTTGATAAAAAAATGAGCCTGATCAAGTAATGTGCTTTGAATCTGATTAGATAAAAAAATCTAATTTGTATTCATCCAATCTCTATTCATATTTGATTCGTAACATTAATTGCTTTCGGGACTCTTGAAAGAAGATAGCACAAATATTAAAATTTTTTAATATTTTACATTGAATATCACAATCAATTTTCAACATTATGGTCGGTTATAGCGAACTCTTACAAACAATGGCAGCCATGGTCATATTTTCAATGATCTTGTTGAATGCCAATCTTATGATCCACCGAAATACGATCATGCAAATTGATGGAGAACTGGAGCAGGAAGTTATTGCTTTGGGGCAGGAAATTATTGAAGAAGCACATACCAAAGAATTTGATCAGGTAACGGTTGGAAAGAACCTCCCTCCTGCTAACATCCCCGGAGATTTTACCGGGTATGGCAGCTTGGGTAGGGACGGTGAGGGTTCCAGAAGGTATTACAACGATTTTGATGACTATAACGGGCATTTTGAAGTTGCCCAAACCCAACACGGCGATTTTGAGATCAATGTTGAGGTTGTATATTTAGATGAGAACACCATGGAACCGGTTGCCGCTAAATCTACCTTCAAAAAAATTACAGTTACTATCACCAGTGAATTTTTAAGAGATAATGCAGGGAATCTGCAAAGCTATCAGCTTGAATTTATTCGTAATTATTATGCTGACTAAAAGGAAAAAGATATGAATGTAGGACTAGTTGCAAGTTATGTCATAGCCGGGATCATCCTTGTTTCAATGTTAATGATGAACATGCGTGTTTCAAACAGCAGTGTTGAATTAACATTAACTCAAATTACCAGGGAGAAAGCTTCAACTATCACTGATATGATCTATGATGATATCCCTAACATGGGGTACAACCTTACAAGTACTACCACCGATATCCTGACCATCGCTGACTCAAATAAAATTCAGTTCTACAGAAAACTGGACAAATTCTCGCCCGGGAACCCTGAATTAATTACCTGGGAATTAACGGATGAGCCGGTAACGGAAACTCAGAACCCAAATGATGTGATCTTGAGACGTACCGTAGAAGTAAATAGTACAACAGAAGTTACTGATATCAACTTAGGAGTAACCCGCTTTCGGATTTGGTATTTTGATGAGTTTGGTTTATCAACACTGCCGGAAGACGGTGAATTTATACCAACACCGGTCAATGGAGTAATGAGAGATTCTGTAAGACAAATTTATATCGCATTAGAACTACAAAGCCCGGAGCCTTTGAATATAGGTTTCACAGGAAACAGTCGTTATATCCGGTCCGGGTGGGAAAAAAGATTTTCCCCAGGCAATCTGGCGAATTAATATAATAATTAGGTGATCTACTATGGGAAGAGCAATGTTAATAATATGTTCAGCCGTCCTTATTTCGATGGGCTTTATAAGCATGAGTACATCCAAGCAAGGAAAGCTGCTTACACAGAATAATGTGGATTATGCTGAATTTACTATGGCTAAAAATACGGCACACTCCGCCATTCAGTTAGCTATGCAGGAAATAAATCAGGATGATACTTTCCTGACCACTCATAGCGAAAGTAATCCATGGACAGGGAGTATTGAAGGCCGGACATTCGGATTATATATTGATGCTTTAAACAATGTGGCCGGTAATAGTTACTGGCAAACTGACTCTATACGAATTGTTTCAAACGCAACTCAATATATCCAAAAAGGAAGTGGAACAGATTCAATTACTGTAGAAGTGGTAAGCCTTTATCTTAAGGAAAGCTTTAGCTCTTTGGTACCTGCATTTGGCGGGGCGCTCCAGTTTCCTACCGGATATGGCAGTCTTACAGCTGACGGTAATGCTCATGAAATCAATGGAGCACCACCGCATTGTGCTGCAAAACCGGCTATCGTTACGGGGAATCAGGATGTATATGATGATTTAAAAACCAAAGATGCTAATGATGAGCTTAATATTATAGGTGGTGATATATCTTATGACTCCACCTTGAATTATAATCCTACCGATGAACTTATCGAAAGACTTAAGAGTTCGGGGAATGCAGTTATAGTAGATGAAAATTATTCCGGTTCATTAGGAACTGCATCTAATCCCGGCGTATTTTTCATAAATGGTCATGTTACATTAACCGGTCAACAAAGTGAAGGGTATGGTATCATGATCATTCAAGATGGTGCCTACATTGATTATGCTCAAGACGGTCTTTTAACCAACATCGTAGAAATCAGGGGGAATTTTGAGTTCAACGGTTTGGTCATCTTTGAGAATGCTAAATTATTTGAAGGAAAAGGTACACCAACTATCAATGGTTCAGTACTTGTAGGTCAAACAAACGATTCCGCTCCTATAGATATTAAATTATCTGGTAATGTTGCAATTAATTATGATTGCGACGGAGAAAATTATGCAAAAATTGCAGCCGCAGATGCAGTACAACAAAATAAATTTTCAAGGGTAGTTACCACAGAAAGCTCAAACTTCACCGGTATTTAATTACAACAAAGTTTGTTAAGCAGAAGCTGGTAATTATCGGCTTCTGCTTTTTTTATTGTCTCTATCGAAAATAAAACCTGAACATACAGGTTGATCAGGGGCAGAACCTCGGGCTGAAAATAGCTCCTGTCGAATTAAAATATATTAACTGGTTTTACTTCCCATTTAAGGTGACCTTTAGAGTGTATAAACATGTTCTATCCAATCTACCTTTATTTATGAAAAGCACGGTTTTAGCAGCTTTATTCTTTGTTTTTGGATTTCAACAGATCTATGGACAAGACACTGGCGGAGGTATTTCTGCAGACATCAATGTAAGTGCTGAAGTCATGCAATCCATTCAGCTCGTTACGGTAAACTCCATGCGCTTTGGAGATATGCAGCCGGAACAAGGGCAGATCTATATCAACCCAATAACCAGCTTAAATGCAGGCTTTATGATCGCCATCGGAACCCCTGATACAGAATTTCGATTAAATTACCTGCCCGAGAGAGAGCTGACCCATGTAAGCGGGAGATCATCTCTAACTTTTACTTACGAGATCTCAGGCAATACCGAAGAAAATCAGGCTACTTCCGAGTTACTGGATGTTGACAACCGTAACATTCGTTTCAACAGTGAGGGGCGTTATTACATTTGGGTAGGC
>NZ_DASSWP010000171.1:0-7566 GCF_035704785.1 Gracilimonas sp.
CCGTTGTGCACGCTGCGGCTGCAGAAATTCCTGTAAACCCCGTAACCTCCATCGACCTTAACATCGCCAATGGTATTGCTCGGTCGGTGAATGAAAAACTCGCTTCTGTTGTAGTAATTGGTTGGAACGGCGCTATATCTGCCAGGCAGAAAATTTTTGGGAGTATACTGGATCAGCTGCTTCAAAAGATCGATGAAATGGTGATGGTTTCTAAGATCCATAAACCTATCAATACGGTAGAACGAGTGGTGATCGCCGTTCCTCCTTATGCCTCGCTGGAGTCCGGTTTTGGCGGAGCCATTCGCTCCTTGAAACTAATGGCGGATCAGATGGGAAGTACGCTTACGGTTGTAGCTCCAAAAGAACGGATGAAATATGTGGAACGCAGCATCAATCTTGTAAAACCCGAACTGGAAACAGAATTTATATCCATAGAAAGCTGGATGGAACTCCCCGGATGGCTGGATAAATCCATTGACACAGATGATCTGTTTGTGCTCTTAAGTGCCCGCGAAGGTTCATTGTCGTGGCGCCCGGGACTTGATCGCCTCCCAAGAGTGGTTTCACAGCGCTTCCCTAAGCTTTGTTTTATTACGGTTTATCCATCCGAAGTGGAACATCAGGTAAAAAAACTTGAGGAAGGATCCGGGCAAAAGTTACTGAAACAAGACCGGATAGTAATCTCAGAAACCGGTGATAGCCTGGAAGAGAAATTTGTAAAAATGCTGAACCGGGATGAGTCCATTCCAAGAGAAAAAGTGGAGCACCTTATCAGAAAATTACTTAAAAACTCTTCAGACTACTCTCCGGAAATGATGTCGGGCGTAGTTGTTTATGATGCGCATACTTCTATTGTGCAGGAGCAAATGCTATTTGTAGGTATTGTGAAAGAAGGCCTTCAAATTCCCAAAACAGCCAACAAAGCGCATGTGGTACTAATGTTGCTCAGCCCGAAAGAACTATCTGTAAGGAAACACCTGGAAGGGGTGAATATAGTTGCGAAGTTAGTGCGTCCCGGCGAAAGTATCGAACAGCTTAAAGCGGCTCAAAAAGTGGAAAATGTATTTAGTATTTTGATGAAAAGTTAAATTCAGGGGAACTTAATCCATTTCAAGCTTTTCCTGCGTGGTTTTTTCAGGTTTTCTGTTGGTGTCAGCATCAGGCTTTGTTAGGGAGATTAAAATATTACCGGGTTGTGGAACCGGAGGATTATCTGTTGTAAATGGTTGTATGGAGCTGTCATTTGAGATCAGAAATAAAGGAATGGCTTCATTGCCGTGCGTTTCTTTAAAATTTTGAAAAGTAAAAGAGTCTGTTAGCTGGGTAGATTTAATTACTTTACCATCTTGGTATTGCAGTGATAGATATTCAAAATTTGCATCCTTTTGAAATAGGATACGACCGGCTTGTATGATTCCATCTTCTTTGTCGGCTGACTTCTTCTTAGCGTTTGGTGAAAGTTGATATACTCTGGAACGTCCAAATAGCTCCGCAAAACGTATAGCTGTCAGAGCGTTAACCTCATCATTGGGAGTAACGGAAATCAATTTACCTATGCCATCAAGATTCAGATGGTCTAAAGCAAACTCAGACAAAACGTTTCCATAGTATGTATCAAGTTTATGAGATTTGGCGTTACTGATATTTTGCCAGTTGGAATCTGCAATGAGAACTTTCACATCATGTTTCTCTATCTCTTTAGCTAAGTCAATTGCCCAGTTATGAGCCCCAATAATTAAGAATCCCCTTGGTACAGGCTTAGCAACTCCCAATTTTCTGGCGACCCATGGAGCTGTCAATCCATAAATTGCTACTGTGCTGACAATAGTAATAAACACAATTGAAATGAGTTGAGTTGCCTCGGGATATCCATTTTGCATCAGAGATATAGCAAAGATGGAAGAAATTGATGCGGCAACAACGCCTCGCGGAGCCATCCAGCAAAGAAATAATTTTTCCTTCCAGCTAAGTGGTGAAAAGACAGTAGAAAGGTAGACAGCTGCAGGTCTTATCACAAAGATCAAAATACCAAGAAATAACAGCATATTTAGATTCAGGTTGCCTACTAGATTTGTGAGCTCGATCCTTGCTGCAAGTAATATGAAAAGAGCGGAAAGCAGCAAGAGCCTAATGTTTTCTTTGAACTCAATGATATGATGGATTTTGGCTGATTTCTGATTGGCTAACACAACTCCCATTAAAGTTGTGGCCCAAAGACCTGATTCATGCTGAAAAATATCAGAAATCGTAAAGATGAGAATAACGATCATCAGGCTTACTGGATTTTGAAGGAAATCTGGGAGCAGATGTTTTTTCAACAAACCGTATAAAATACCTGCGCCTGCCAGACCTAAAACAGAACCAAATAGAATGGTTTTGAAAATACTCATAAAAGCCAGGTTGGTTGCTTCAGAAAAGCCACTGGTCAGGATCACTTCATACACCAAGACAGCGATCATTGCACCAATAGGATCGATAACGATGCCCTCCCACTTTAGGATGGAACCAACCTGACCAGAAGGTCTTACCTGTCTTAAAAGTGGCACAATAACTGTAGGCCCGGTTACAATAAGAATGGCACCCAGTAAAACCGCCAGTTCCCATCCAAACCCAAATAACATATATGCTGATACAGAAGTTAAAACCCAGGTGAGTAAAGCACCAATACTTACAAGGTTTCCTATAACGCCACCCACATTTTTTAGTTCTGAAAACTTAAGACTTAAGCCTCCTTCAAATAAAATTATAGCTACTGAAACATTGATAAAGGGAGTTAACAGGTTGCCCATTAACTCATCAGGTTTAACTAAGCCCAATATTGGGCCTGCTAAAAGGCCGGAAAGAAGTAAGAGTAGAATTGCCGGTAATTTAAATTTCCAACCAACCCATTGAGCTCCAACACCAAAAAAAATAACACTGGTTATTCCAATTAAAATACTTTCTGTCATAAGGAAAAGTTCGGGAGTAACGTGATACGACTAAATGTAAGTAGGCATAGTTTTAAAAGACTAAAGGTAAACAAAGTACATCACAAGTTATTAACGGTTCCTCAATAACACTGATAATAGAGGTTTTAGTTAGAAGATTATGGATATTAACTTGGGTTGTGTTATTATTGGAGCAAAACAAGATGTATAGAAATGGATAAAAGTGCATTCAAGATATTAGTAAAAGAGTTAATATGGCTGACCGCCATTATTGGGATCTCTGCACTTTTAGAATTCGCCATAATTGAAATTTTTGATTTATATCCGGTATTAAGTATAAAATTACAAGGATTGGTTGGGTTAATAATAATTGGTTACGGCATCAGAATGGCTGCGAGATTATGGAAGGTCTTTCATTCTTCGGAAGATTTAAATCCAGAAGAAACCGAATCATTTGACTGAAATAATAGTTGGCTTTTCATAGTAACACAGTTCCATTCTACAATAATTCTTAAATACTCAGATTCTATTTAACTAAACTATGAAGCATAAAAAATTAGCAAAAGAATTAGGGCTTTCGGATGTATATGCGATCGCAACAGGAGCAATGTTCAGCTCAGGATTTTTCCTTTTACCCGGTTTAGCAGCCGCTGAAACCGGACCTTCAGTAGTATTAGCTTACCTGGTATCAGGCATTATTGTTTTGCCCACCATGTTCAGTGTGGCTGAATTGGCAACAGCACTTCCCCGCTCAGGTGGGACCTACTATATAATTGACAGAAGCTTGGGCCCAATGTTGGGTACTATCGGAGGTTTTGGTTCATGGCTAGCCCTTGTACTTAAAAGTACGTTCGCACTTATCGGTATGGGGGCTTATATTTCCATTTTTTATGAAGTTGATATACTGTATGTAGCGATCTTTCTAACGATTGTTTTTGGGGTATTAAATATTGTAGGTGCTAAGGAAACCACCTGGCTCCAAAAAATATTAGTGGCTGCCCTTGTTACCATTATGTTCTTTTATATCATTCAAGGGGTTTTTGAGGTATTCTCGATGGATGTTTTTGCAGTAGCAGAAAAACAATTTACTCCTTTTTTCACAGAAGGAGTGTTTGGCTTTTTTGCTACGGTGGGCATGGTATTTGTCTCCTATGCAGGTTTAACTAAAGTGGCAAGTATAGCCGAAGAAGTTAAAAATCCGGATCGGAATATTCCGTTAGGTATGTTTTTAGCAATTGGAACAGCGGTATTAGTATATGTAGTGGGCGTATATATAATGGTAGCACTGCTTGACCCAGCTGCTTTTAGGGAAGACCTAACCCCTGTAGCTACAGCTGGAGAGGTATTTTTAGACTGGCTACCTGAACCCGGTGGCTTGATATTGGTAGTAATTGCGGCTGTGGCAGCATTTGCCTCAACGGGAAATGCAGGTATTATGTCAGCCTCCAGATATCCAATGGCTATGGCACGGGATAAATTAATGAACAGGCATTTTGCTACAGTTGGTAAACTGGGTACTCCACACTGGTCAATTCTTGGAACCGTGGTTTTAATGTTATTTTTCTTACTGGCATTTAATGTGGCTGAAGTAGCCAAATTGGCAAGTGCTTTTCAGTTATTGTTGTTTGCCCTGTTAAACCTTGCAGTTATTGTGATGCGCGAAAGCCGAATTGAGGAATATGATCCCGGCTTCAAATCACCATGGTATCCTTGGGTTCAAATAGCGGGAATAATTTTGTCGATCATTCTTATTTTTGAAATGGGGGTTTTATCTATCTTTTTTACACTTGCAGTATCAATAGCCTCCATTGTTTGGTACAAATATTATGCAGAAGATAAAGTAGAACGGCAGGGAGCTATTTATCATGTGCATGCCCGTCTGGGTGAATTTAAAGATCACGGCCTTGAAGGTGAGATGAGAACGATCTTGCGCGAGAAAGGTCTCCGCCAGGAAGACCCATACGAGGAGTTAGTATCGCGGGCGAATGTGTTGGAATTCCAATCTGATATAGATTATGCTGTGATTATAGACGAGGCCTCCAAAAAACTGGCGGATAAGATGGGGATTTCGTTGGACATGCTGAAACAAATGTTCATGACTTCTGATGATTATACGGCTATAACCATCGCTGAAGGGGTAGCATTAAATCACGCTCGAATAGATAAAAATGTATCTCCCGAAATGGTATTGGTTAGAATCAAGGAAGGGTATAGTAAACAGAAAATGACTTCTTCTGATTCTGACAAGAAGAAAGATAATACCATGCACTCTATTATCTTTTTCGTGAGCTCTAAAGAAAACAGCGGACAGCACCTTCGTATATTGGCACATATTGCGGAGATGGTAGGCTCCACATCATTCCTTGAGCGCTGGTGTAATGCCGAAAATGAAGAAGAAGTGCGAGAAGTGTTGCTAAGAGACGAACGCTTTATTCGGATCATCCTCAATGCGGATGACAATACCCAACAATATATTGGAAAGATGATCAAGGAAGTTTCCTTCCCCGGACAAAGCCTCATCACCATAATTCGCCGAAAGGGTGAGATTAAAATTCCTCATGGCATTACGGTTCTTCAGGAAGGAGATGAGCTCTCAATAATTGGTGAGATAGAAGACATCAAAGAATTAAAAGCAATGCTGAAGAAGTAACAGTTCATCAGCTTATTATCCGCTTTACTCCTCGTTCCCAACCTCCCGGTTGGGAATGCCTGCAGGACCTCCGGTCCAAATCATTACAAACGTAGACAACAGCCTCTGCGTTGGAGCATTCTCTCGGTTTGTCGCAAGCGTCCCGCTTGTGACAAAACCAATCTCAGCTTCGCCGCCCCTCGTTACTAAGCTCCGGCTAACTATGCACTCATTTGTTTTGATGCGCCTCTAAACAGATATTTAAATCATGCAAGTTGGAAACAAAATTTGAAAATGCTCATATTATTTGCTTTAAAAGCATAAATATGTTAATATGTTTTTATGAGAACAACGATTGACATATCAGATTCTTTGATGAAAAAGGCAAAGAAAAAAGCCATTGAAGAAGGAATTACTTTAAAACAGTATTTTACTCAAATGTTGGAAAAAGATCTTCAAAAGTCATCATCAAACCAAAGTGCACCGTGGAAAGAGCTTCAGGGAATGGGCTCTGCAAAAAACCTGAACCCGGATGATTCGGGTTTTGAAGGATATTCTGGTCCGGATTGGAATCATTCCGTGCAAGTAAACGAACCTAAGAAGTAGTGGTTCTTTTAGATACCCATATCTGGTTGTGGTGGCTGTTGGGTGATGGGGGATTATCAAATAAGGAGAGGGAAGCACTTGATCAGCTTGCAGCTTCTAATAGATTGGCAATTTCCTGGGTTACAATATGGGAAACGGAAATGTTGGAGAGAAAGGGGAGAATTCAACTCCTGCCGGATTTTGAAACCTGGATCAGATCTGCAACCAAACCGGAAATCATCACAATGCTTTCGGCTGATACGGAAGTGGTTTTGGCTCAGCGTCAACTATCCGATTCATTTCATGGAGACCCCGCAGACCGACTAATCACTGCCACATCTATTCTTTCTGGATATCCGTTGGCTACACATGACAGAAGAATTCAGGAGGCAAATGTCTGTAAGATGTGGAAGGAGTAATCTTTAAAAATGAAATTATTTAGATTCTTGTCGATGATCCAGAATCGTTAATACACGAATAGAATCATGATCTATTTTATAAATTACCGATTGGAATTTGGTAATTACTGCCTTTCTGAGATTTTTATCAGCTTGAGATACGGAATATAATTTAGGATACTTAATTAACCTGAGTTCGACATAAAAATAAATCATATGATAAAGTACAGGTTCATTTCGCGACGAATGCCCGAAATCTAATTGTCTTTTTAGGAATTAACCGCTGATTTTATGGCTATAATCAGATTCACGCCTGCGCGGGAATGACGCTATGTAATTTTTTTACTTGTCATGGGATATCTTATATCGAACTCAGGTTAATTACGAAGCTCTCAAATTTTTTATCCTCGTGCTAAGCTCCGGCTTAGTAACGTATTTCCTGAAGTAATTCTTCAATGAAATGTGTCGAAAGCTTTAAAAAATAGTCGGGTATATTTGTTACAAGACAGTTAAGCTGAAGCCAGGTATTTTTATATGAAAGCGATAGTAAAAAAATACAATCTAAAAGATAATTCTCAAGCAAAAGATACGATTAAGTATTGGGAAGAGAAAAGTATAACCCACAAGTTGGAAGTACTTGAATCTCTTCGAGAAGATGCTGTTAAAATGGGACTTTACCCTGATTTTGATGAAACAAAACCAAGACTTCAAAGAGTTTATAAAATTACTTCACTTACACGAAGTTAAATATTTAATTGCGGGTGGCTATGCCTTTGCTATTCACGCAGAACCCCGATTTACAAAAGACTTAGACATTTTTATTAAGTTAGATAGAATAAATGCCGATAAATTTTAATGAGGCTTGGGAAAATAAAGTGGAGGGCAAATATGATAACCAAAAAGCTTTTTTTATTGGCAAACAGGATTTGATAAAAAATAAAAAAGCAACTGGAAGAAATTCAGATCTAAATGATCTGGAGAAACTAAGCTAATAATTGTATACCTAGAAAGTCAATTTCTACTTCGT
>NZ_DASSWP010000178.1:0-2089 GCF_035704785.1 Gracilimonas sp.
AAGCATATTGGCTGCGGCTCTATTGATAAAGGTACAGCGACCCTCAGTATCAATACCATAGAGACCCTCATCGGTGGACTCCAGTACCAACCGGTTTTTTTGATATAGCTCTCGTAATTCTTGTTCCGCCTCTTTTCTTTCGGTGATTCCCCGAAAAAATACACTAAGACCTTCTTCTGAAGGGTAAGCATTCACTTCAAACCATTCTTCTATGGGAGAATAATATTCTTCAAATTGAACTGGCACCTGCTCTTTTAGGGCTCGCTTGTATTCCTTGAAAAACTTACCTTTTTTTGCCACTGGGAATTTTTCCCAAAGATTTTTTCCAAGTATATCATCTCGTGTTACGCCCATCACTTCTTCAGCGTGCTTGTTCCAATAGGTTACATTCCAATTCTGGTCGATAGCGAAAAAAGCCTCATTTATCCGATCCAGTATTCTTTCCCGTTCCTGGAAGGCTTCCTTCATTTTATGTTGCGCTTCTTTTTGATCCGTTACATCACGCATGGCGCCAATTACCCTTGTAGGCTTTCCTTCCTGATCTTCAACCATGAAAGCACGGTCATAGATGTATTTATACGTTCCATCTGCGGCTTGAAACCGGTATTCTATTTGAAATCGCTCAGATGAAGCGCGTTGTGCTTTCCCAATTGTATCTAATACCTCGGCCCGATCGTCCGGGTGAATTTTATCACGCCACCAGCCTTCGATCTCATTAACTTGTTGCTGTTCATAGCCGAACATGTTATAAAAATTCTGGCTATACTCGATCGTATCGGTTTCAAGATTCCAATCCCAGATGGTGTCTCTTGTGGCTTTTGATACAATTTCGTAGCGCTCAATACTTTTGCGAAGTTCTTGCTGATATTCAATTTGGTCGGTCACATCTTTTTGTATGCCAATAAATCCATCGCAATTGTAGATGTCAGGTAATTCGAGGACAGTTTTGATTAAAATAAGCGGGAGAGGTTCCTCCAATTCCTTGGTGTGGCCTCTCATGGTTGTAGTAATATAAATACTCAGTCAATTCTTTTTGCAGGTGTTCATACGTTTCAAAATAGGTACCTTGCAACAGGTCTTCCTCGATCGTCTTCCAGAACCGCTCTATCTTTCCATTGGTTTGTGGCCGGTAGGGACGAATGTAACGATGTTTGATCTTCATTTCGATCAACAGCCGTTCAAACGGATGGTTAGGCTTGCTTTGAGACTCTTTAGGACCAAACTCCGGACCATTATCACTGAGCAGTTCGGCAAACTTCACCTGGTATTCCCCGGCCAGCATATTCATGGCTTTAAGTGTAGCAAACATAACCGTCAGGGATTTTATGTCCGGCAGAATTTCGACCCATGCCAGACGCGTGCAGCTATCTAAAAGCCCCAACAAGTAATATCTGTGGGTGTCCCCGCTGATGACCCCTTTGGCCAGATAATGCGTGTCAATGTGTCCAATCTGGCCTGCCTTGGTTTTAATAATACGTTGTTTGGATTGCTTCATAGGTTGACTGAGCCGGTTAATGCGGTGGCGCCGACAAATCGCATAGATGGTCGAGGGGGCCGGTGTATGGTGCTTCAACAGTGGGGTTAAAATACTGAATATTTCGTATCGGTTGTTTCCTTTCTCTCGTAGTCGGACCACTTTTTGCTCAATAAAGGGGAGCGTACGCCGGGTCTTCCATTTAGGCCCTCTTTTGCCCGGCAGTACCGAGGCGAGATCTCCTGAAGCTTTAAAGCGGTTGTAGTACTTAAGAAAGTTACGGCGGTCAATATCGTGAGCCTGATAAAAATCTTTGGCAAAACGATAGTGAGGATGCTTTTTGGCTTTTACTAACTCGTACTCTTCAATCAGAAATTGATATTTCTGAAGGTAGTTACGTACCAGGGTCTGATCTTGTGTGTTTATTCGCATAGACAAAAATAATTTTTGTCCTCGAATTATCTAACATCTACACCTGATGACAAACCATATTCATTTAATGGTTAGTGCGAAAGAAGGTTTTAATTTATCAGACATCCTCAGGGATTTTAAAAAATTTACTGCTTATTCAATATTGAATGACCTTCAATCAAATCCAAAAGAAAGCCGGAGAAA
>NZ_DASSWP010000134.1:0-5078 GCF_035704785.1 Gracilimonas sp.
CGCTTATCAGCAGCGAGAACCTTTTAACGGTGATATCACCATATTCATTCAAAAATCGGAAAAGCTGCTGTTCCTTTTCACCGTACTCACAAGTCACACCCTCATCCGAAGAATTTTGCTTAAGCACTTCAATGTACTCATCACTGGCTACCACGCTTTCATCACCAACTCGCACGTATACTTGCCGGTATTTCTTTCCCTTAACATAGATGGGTTTTTTCTGCGCTTCAGGAACTTTCACCATAAGTACATCCCTCTCGCCGGTATTCACTAATTCGATGGTAATCGAGATCGGCGGGATACATTCTTCCTGAGCAGCCTGATTTAGCCAAAATTCTTCTTCATAGTAACTTTCCACCCCAATGATCTCTCCGTTATCCTCCACGCCTATCAGCAGGGTTCCGCCCTTAGTGTTTGCAAAAGCGGCCATTTCGCGTGCGATTTTTTCCGGGGAAGCTACGCTGTGCTTGAATTCCAGGAAACTGCTTTCGCCGGTCTGAATCAGATTCTTGAGATCGGACCTTGTCAGTTTAGACACCTTCACCGTATCAGAATACTGCATGTAGAATTCAAACTCGTCTTCCATCGTAATAAGGGTTGCGAGTTACGCGTTTCGTGTTGCAGGTTATTCTCTTGTAACCTGCAAAACGAAACCCGAAACCCGATTTACATTACAATTTCATTTTTAGGATCGCGCGTCATTAAGTTGTACAACGCATCCCGAGGATCCACATTGTCAAATAAAACACCGTAAACAGCTTTAGTTATCGGCATTTCAACTTTGTTCTTTGTGGCCCAATCATATACCGATTTGGTAGTTTTGACACCTTCTGCCACCATATTCATGCTTTTGATAACATCATCAAGCTTTTCTCCTTTACCAATGCGATATCCCACCGAACGGTTCCGGCTGTGAGAACTGGTGCAAGTTACAATGAGATCGCCCATGCCTGTCAAGCCTGAAAAGGTATCGGAGTGGGCGCCCATCATCGTTCCCATACGTTTCATCTCATGAAGTCCGCGCGTGATCAGGGCTGCTTTTGCATTATCACCAAGTTCGGCTCCGTCTACGATACCGGCAGCTATAGCCATAATATTCTTTACCGAACCCCCGATCTCAACCCCGATTACGTCGTTGTTTACATATACCCGAAACATAGGGGTCAGAAAGGTCTCCTGAATGATCTTGGCCGTCCGGGTTGAATAAGCAGCAGAGACGACGGTTGTGGGCTTCATGGTTCCAACTTCTTCGGCATGACTTGGCCCATACAACACCCCAATATTATCCTCCAGTGTGGTTCCCTGCATCACTTCAACCAAAACCTGAGACATGGTTTTAAAAGTGTCATTTTCAATTCCTTTGGCAACCGTCACCAAAATCTCATGACCATCAAGGCAGGGTTTAAGTTTCTTTGCAACTTCCCGAAGCGTATGAGACGGGGTGGCAAAAACCACCATGTCCTGAGATTGCATGCATTGCTCCATATTATTGAAAGCAATTATAGATTCTGAAAGCTTAATGTCGCTCAGGTAGGAAGGATTGAAATGTTTTTCGTTGATATGATTGGCGATGTCTGCTTCTCTTGCCCATATCTGGACTTTATTTCCTGCCTGATCCAGAACCATAGCAAGAGCTGTCCCAAAACTCCCCGCTCCAATAACCGTGACATTCCTGTTACTCATGCTTCAGCTTCCGCCATTGTTTCAGCGGCCTCTTTTTCTTTCTCTTTTTTTCCGTAAATGTTAACCTGGCTCTCGTTGCCATCCAGAAGTCGTCGAATGTTTGATTTATGCTTGAAGATAATTCCGGCTGCAATCAGGATCGCAAATAATATGATGCTTCCATCCACGGTAATTCCGAATCCATAACGCATCACCAGCAAACTAATTGGATATATGAAACTTGCGGTAATGGAAGCTAAAGAAACATACCTCGTTGTAAAGGTGATAAGGATAAATATAACTGATGATATCCCGATCGAGATCGGCTCAATTCCATATAACATTCCGCATGCGGTAGCGGCCCCCTTTCCACCTTTGAAGTTTGCAAAAATTGGAAACATATGACCGATCACGGCAAACAGTCCACAGGTGATCTGCAGAAAAGCATCGGCTTCCCAACCCGGAGGTGCGATTGGGCCATTACCGATCTCAAAGGCGTAAATAGCAACCCAATAAGAAGCTGCAAAGCCTTTCATAAAATCCAGTACTAAAACTGATACTCCGGACTTCCATCCCAGGTTTCGAAAGGCATTAGTGGTTCCAAGATTTCCACTTCCAAAATTCCGAATATCTATTTTATGAAATAGCTGCCCTACCCATAAAGAAGATGGAATAGATCCCAACACATAACTAATAGCCAATACTGTGAATAATGCGATCATCTGCCTTGTCTTTTTCGGAAGTTACGATAATGGAGTCTTAGTTAGTAGTTTATGGTTATTGGGAATTTCACCTTTAACCTAAAACACTATACATGTCGCTCGGCATGGTAAGAAGAGCGAACCAACGGACCACTCTCCACATGCTCGATACCAAGCTTTTCACCGATCTCTTTATACTCTGCAAATTGGTCGGGATGGACCCAATCCAATACCGGGTGGTGCATTTTTGTGGGCTGCATATATTGGCCTATGGTCAACACATCCACACCGTGATCCACACAATCCTGCATTAACTCAATTACTTCTTCGCGCTTTTCACCAAGGCCAACCATGATTCCGGTCTTTGTTCTGATACCGGCATTTTTTGTACGCTGAAGGAGTTCAAGCGATCGCTCGTAGCGAGCCTGAGGGCGTACTCTCCTATATTTACTTGGAACGGTTTCGAGGTTGTGACTCAATACATCCGGCGGGGTATCAAACACGATCTGGAGGGCTGCATCCCATTCTCCGCGAAAATCTGGGATAAGGGATTCAATGGTCACTCCGGGAATAGCCTTTCTAATTTCTTCATGACAAGCGGCAAAAATTGGGGCGCCACCGTCTTTTCGTTCATCGCGATTCACGGAAGTGAGTACCACGTGCTTCAGCTTCATTTTGACGGCAGCATCAGCTACACGCTTCGGCTCGTCCCAGTCCAGGTCTGCAGGCGGGCGACCGGTTTTGATCGCACAGAAAGCACATGAACGGGTACAAACATCTCCCAGGATCATGAAAGTAGCGGTTCCGGCTCCCCAGCATTCGCCCATATTCGGGCAACGGGCTTCCGAACACACCGTATTCAGGTTATTATCTCGGATGGTTTGCGAAACCTCTTTGAATTTCTCTCCTGATGGAAGTTTTACGCGCAGCCAGTCGGGCCGACGATTTTTCTCTGATGGCTTGTCTACAACCTGAAGTTCTTTGATCATGGTGCTTCTTTAGTGATTTTTTAAGCTCGTCATTGCGAGGAATTAAGTCCTTCGTCTTACATTTTGTCAATAAAATTTCTATCAACCCTGTTTCAAGCGTCACGCTAGGAACAAACTATATTTGCACAAGCGAGACGCTTGCGCAAGGCAAGTGATCTTTTTGCAGAGATAAAATTGAACAAGCTGCAAAGCTTAATTCCACTTTTACCCTCCACTTGATCTCCTCCCAAGAGGAGAAACTCTTTGGTGAAAATGATGCTTATTGCAGACCTCATTTTCACTCAATACATTCAATTATTAAAGTTACGAAATAATCTGCTCCACTTCTTGCAAAGAACCTTTGCTTGAGATGGAGACTTTAAAAACATCCTCAAAGTGAAAAACAATCCGTTCTTTAACTTCCCCGGGGTCAACTTCTTTGCCGGAAAGTTTCTGTAAACTGGTTACGGCTTTATCATCAATTCCGCAGGGTACGATGTTGTTAAAATATCTCAAGTCGGTATTCACATTGAGCGCAAAACCGTGCATAGTTACCCAGCGGGAACATCGGATACCCATGGCACAGATCTTTTCATTGTTTATCCAGACGCCGGTAGCTCCTTCAATTCGATGTCCCTCAAAACCGTAGTCAGCACAAACGCGGATCATCACTTCTTCAAGAAAACGAAGATATTTATGCACATCCGTAAAGTGCCGGTCAAGGTCTAAAATGGGATAGCCCACGATTTGTCCCGGCCCGTGATAAGTGATGTCTCCGCCGCGGTCAATTTTGATGAACTCGGCTTCAAGTTGTTGTAATTCTAACATCGAGCGCAACATGTGCTCTTCCTTTCCGCTTTTACCGAGGGTATATACGTGCGGGTGCTCCACAAAAAGCAAAACATCATTCAGACGCTTTCCAGTGAACTCGTCTTTTTGCTCGGCTCGCTTTTCATCAATAAGCCGCTGCTGCACAGACTTCTGCAGATCCCATATCGGCTGATATGCGGCATGGCCCAGATCGTACAATTCGATGTTTTTTTGCGTCATTTGCTTTATTTCACTCACCGAAACTCGTGCAAGCGTCCCGCTTGTACGAACAATGGCTGGTCCAAGCGTGACGCTTGAACCAGGTTAAACAAAAAGTCTCCCCTTGAGGGTAGATCAATCCAAGCAGCTGTTCCTGCTTGGATTTCGTGGGGTGTTGTCCCCAAGGGATCCCAAGCTTAATAACAACTTCCTCGCCCTTGGCTTACAACCTCCGCCAGACTTCACATTCGTTCAGTCCGGCACCTCCCTCAAGGGAGGATTATCTTTTCTAATTTTAAAAATCAAAACTCGTGCAAGCGTCACGCTTGAACCAGTTGATTATTTCATACGATCGACCGATAACCGGTCTGATCGATTTTAAAGGCTTCGATACTTTAATCAAGCAATCGGTCAGACGGGCTTAGAGCCGACCGAGAAGCAAGATCAACACAAGACAAAAATGGCTCCCGAAGGAGCCAAATTCGTTCAACATTCGATGTTCCCTGCTGGATGTTCGATGTTCTACTTCTTCTTAGGCTTTGATCCTAAATGAACACCTTCACCATACGCTTCTGCTACGGCTTCCATCACGGCCTCAGAGAGGGTTGGGTGTGGATGAACCGCACTGATGATTTCATGTCCGGTAGTTTCAAGATCACGAGCTACAACAGCTTCAGCGATCATTTCCGTAACTCCGAATCCGATCATGTGGCAACCG
>NZ_DASSWP010000167.1:0-18648 GCF_035704785.1 Gracilimonas sp.
TTCTGATCATCCTTATGATTCAGGTTGTAATGCTGGCGGATTATGAAATAAAAAGCAGTGCCATCATTGAATCAACTGTGTCAGCCAACGTCCTGACACTTGATTTGAAAGGTGAAAAATATGAAAACCTGCAAAACGACATAAACCAGTTAAGCCAGGTAGAAACAACTTTGGCAACTAACTGGTATCATGAACCCATGAAACTGGGCAAATCTTCTGTAACATTAAATGATAAAATTCTGGAAATGAATTACGTAAGTATTGACCCAAAAACAATTGAAACAGAGGGTATTAGCTTAAAATCCGGACAAAATTTTCCTGAAAATATGCCCCAGAATATTGAGCAATATGTGTTGGTGAATGAAGCTGCTGCAAAATTATTGGAATCTGGATCAGAGACTTTAGTGGGACAAGACTTATTATTGGACTCTGCCTATGTACAAGTTATTGGCATCATGCCCAATGAAGTTATTGACGAACAACGCCCTCTAATGTATCGGTATTTGCCAAATGAAATATCCACCCTTATCATAAAAACAAAGCCGAATACAGAATTGGCAGCGACCAAAGCCATTCAAACCTTATGGAATAAGAATTTTCCTGAAAAAACAGCAAATCTTTATAATTTAAAAGAACACCGTTATTCAGGAGCAAGCAGTGGAGACAGAATCGGTTTTTTTGGAGGCATGGCGTTCCTTGTTTTTATAATTGCCGGTTTGGGCATTTTAGGCGTAGCAAGTTACTCCGTAGAAACACGCACTAAAGAACTGGGTATAAGAAAGGTGTTGGGAGCAAGCAAAATAAAATTGGTGTGGACAGTTACAAGAAATTTTGGCATTCTTATGCTAATTGCCGGACTTATTGGTGTTCCGGCCGGCTTTTTTGCCGGTGATTTAATTAGACAGGATCTGGGTAGCAATCTGGTTAATTTGAGTTTTATAAATATAAGTATAGGTTTTAGTTTGGTTGCTATACTCGGACTACTGATTGTCCTCTCCCAAACCATTCGATCGGGGCAAATTGAACCTGTAAAAGCTTTAAAAGCAGAGTAAAAAAGGGTTTCCTTGGTGCTCGTTTCTGCGGTAAACGTGACCAAGCCAGACAACCCCAGGCAGGCTATGAAGATGGTGCGACAATCAATTCTATTCCGCGACACCATGACGACAAGGTAACAACCGACATAAGTTGCGACAAGAAGGGCACATGTTGCTAACAAAATGTTTCTGCAATGATGCGGTGAGGTGTAAGCTATAAGTTTTTTATCTTCGTTCTAGGTTTGATTTCTTGGGAGAGGACTCGGCATCGGAAGCGCACCACTGCAGAAACACAAAAGTTAAGATAGTTTCTAAACCTACCCACAGAGCACCCTATAACCAGCATTTCAATTCGGAGTTGGTCGCTATTTGCCCTTTTAGAATTTACTTGCTTAAAAATTTCTGAGTTTTACTATATTACTTTCTTATAAGGCCAAGCCGTTAGGTATAAAAAAATAATATTTTAATCAATACTTATGTTTTTAGATTCTGATTTCTATTCAATATTTGGGTCTGCAATAATATTAGTTTTAATTTTTATTATCGGATTCAAGTTTTGGGAGGGGAAAAAACAAGATGAATTAGGAAAAGCAATTTCATTGTTAAAAATAAATATTTTCTCAATAGGTTTTCTATCCATAGTTTTATGGTTTATGCTTCCTTTAACTCCCTCACTTAGAACGTTTGGGTTTCCTGAAACTATCAATGAGATACAATCAAATGAACAATTACTCGATTATTTACAGGAATATAATAAAGCAATAGTACGTACAACGGAAGTGGTACATTGGTTTATTTTCATCTTTGTCTGGGGATTTTTAACATCACTTTACTCGGTCATAAGAACTTTCGAAAGCCTGCGTGAAGCACCATATTTTAAAAATGTGAAAGATAAGTTTGATTCCTGAAAGGCGCATTAACCAGGGGAGCGGCTCCGCCGGTAGTCGGACAGGCTAAACCGTAGGTTCCCGGAGTTGCTTGTGTTATATTCTTAGCCTTTTAATAATCCATAATTTCTCCCCGTTATCCGCTGGGCCGTTATCACAAAAACTCAAAATAGATGATAACAGAAAGTAGAACTAAAAGACTGACCCAGATAAAAATAGCCCAACGGCTTAATTCTTCTCCTTCTCTTTGCTCAGTAAAACTATGGGGTTTTATTCCCTGAAGTAAAAATGTAAGTATTCCTGCAAGGTTTATACAGATTATATAGGTAAGCGTTAATAATCCAGCACCATACGCAAGTTCAAACATGCCGCTTCCCAAAAGCAATCCGGTAGCAACCATGGGTGGGAGTAATGCAACAGCTACCATTACTCCGATCACAGCGGCGGAAATTCCCCTGGTAAACGACAAGCATCCCGCCACCCCGGCTGAAAGCCCTAACGCAATATCCGCATAACTTACATGGGTTCGTGAACTAATTTGGAAGACCTCCGGATCAATATCAATGATGAGACCCATTATAATAGAAAGGCTTAAACCCAGTGAAAAACCATAAAAAATTGATTTAAGAGATCTTTTAAGCAGCGTTTTATCTCCAAGAGTAGTTGCGAGAGCCAACCCTACATTAGGCCCCAAAATAGGGGCAATCACCATGGCACCTATCACCATAGCGGCACTATTTCGAATTAAACCATTTGCTGCCACCACGCAAGAAAGAGCAATTAATACCAGATAAACCCAGGAGAAATCAACATTATTTTTTATCTCTTCATATAGTTCTTCCCTTGAAATTCGTTGAACCCGCACATCTTCTTTTTCCTCATCTGTAGTTTTGTCTTTATCTTCCTCTTCGTTCTTTTCTTCATCTTTTTGTGTTTGTGTTGGAAGGGTAGCAGATATGGGAAGGAGAACTATTCTGTAATCCTCTTTTCCTGAAAATTTTGCTTCAAGGTCCCCAAGAATTTTTTCTGTGTACTCTACTTCAGCCAAGAGATTGATGACTGTTTGACTTCCTTCAGATCTCTCGATCCAGGAATCAATGATATCATCCTCATCAATGAGACTTTCGAGATCCTCAAATCCCTCCGGGGGTAATATTTTTATAAGCCGTAATGCCATTTGTATGTAAAATTATATTATTTACGCTAATAATAATAACATATAATACCGTGCTATTGAAAAAACAACAGGGGTTGATTTAAAAGGGGTATGACCAAAAGAATATTAGGACATATCCAAAGTATTTGTATCTGAGGAAGGGGATTTTTCCAGCATAGCCTCAACTGAGTATGCTCCGGTATTCAGGAACGCTATGGCAAGACTGGTAAGCAGGAGCATCAACTCAAGGCGGATCGAATTAAAACCGCTGTCTTCACCCCCAAGAATAATGAACATTGCTACCAGCATAATGAAAGAAAGCAGATATCCCGGAATTTGAACTTTATAGCCGACCAAGACCATCAGTCCGCCTACAAATTCCACAAGGGCCACTACCCAGGCCATAATGGAAGCTAAAGGGATGCCCATATTTCCGAAAAACTGCTGTACACCTTCAATTCCGGTCAGTTTACCCCATCCAGCTATCACAAAAATTAAACCTACACCGATTCGCAATAACAAGAGAGCCAGGTCACGATTCTTCATAAAACCTCCGATTGGTTTTGTTTAAGGTTAAACTAATCTACTTTAATCGAGATCATTTCACAAATTAATGTGACTGTGAGGTTTTCGCCATCAGGAACAGGCTCACTTGGACCGGAGGTCCGGGCAGACATTCCCTAACCGGAGGCTGGGGACGAGGCGCACTGACAGATACATAGAATGGCTGTGGATTACATGAGTAAAAAGAACTTAAGTCCGTGGATCGAATTAGTTAAAACCATGCAATTCCGTATTTTTGGTTTATGCAAAAAGAACTACAGATCCGGGTTCTGCCCGAAGTGGCAGGAGAGTCTCATTTACTTGAGGAATACATTATTGATAAAGAAGGATTGGCTCCTGATGATCTTCGTTACATCGAAATCCAGCGCCGTTCAATTGATGCCCGTGCCCGGCAGGCTTATGTAAACCTAAAAGTTCGCCTGTACATTGGTGAAGAATTTGAGCCGGAAGAAATTACCCTCCCGGATTATCCCAACATGAGCAATGCCGAAGAAGTGATCATCATCGGAGCCGGTCCGGCTGGACTGTTTGCGGCCCTGGAGCTTATGGAAAAAGGATTGAAGCCCATCGTCATAGAACGCGGAAAAAATGCCAAAGACCGAATTGCAGATCTAAAAGGTATCAACGTAGATCACATCGTAAACGAGGATTCCAATTATTGCTTCGGCGAAGGCGGAGCCGGAACCTATTCGGATGGAAAGCTTTACACCCGATCAAAGAAAAGGGGGGATGTTCGTAAAGTACTGGAGCTGTTGGTGGGATTTGGAGCCGTTAAGAATATACTGGTGGAATCTCATCCACATATAGGAACCAATAAACTGCCGGGCATCATCGCTAACATTCGTGAGTGTATTTTGCAAAATGGAGGTGAGATCCATTTCAACACGCGGGTGACTGATCTGATCACAGATTCTTCATCCATAAAGGGAGTAATCATTAAAGATGGGACAACGCTTAAAGCTGACCACGTCATACTTGCAACGGGCCATTCAGCCCGGGATATATTCGAGATGCTATATCGAAAAGGCATCGAGATCGAATTAAAACCACTGGCCATCGGGGTTCGGGTTGAGCATCCGCAATCCCTTATCGATTCCATTCAGTACAATTGTGAGACGCGCGGAGAATATTTACCGCCGGCTGCTTACAGTATCGTTAAGCAAGTGGGAGATCGAGGGGTGTATTCGTTTTGTATGTGTCCCGGCGGGGTGATAGCGCCTTGTGCAACTGCTCCCGGTGAGATCGTGACCAATGGATGGTCTTCTTCAAGGCGCGCACGTTCTACGGCCAATTCAGGAATTGTTGTAGAACTAACTCCAAAAGATTTTAAGCCTTTTGAAAAATATGGTCCACTTGCCGCTATGGAATTTCAGCGCTCTATTGAGCAAAAGGCGTGGAAGGAAGGAGGGAAAACTCAAACTGCCCCTGCCCAGCGATTAAGGGATTTTATTAAAGGGGATGTTTCCAAAGATCTGCCTAATACTTCTTATGCACCCGGCATTACTTCTGTGGAGCTGGGTTCAGTACTTCCTGATTTCATTCATAAAACACTGAAAGAAGGGTTTCTTCAGTTTGATAGAAGCATGCGGGGTTATCTTACTAACGATGCCGTTGTTCATGCGCCTGAGTCACGAACATCAAGTCCCGTTAAAATTCCCCGAGATCCTGAAACATTGCAGCATATTCAGATAAAAGGATTATATCCATGTGGGGAAGGAGCTGGCTATGCCGGCGGTATTGTATCTGCAGCTATGGATGGGATGAAATGTGCGATGCAGATCAACGCAGAAGCTAACTAGTATCTACTTAATGTTAATTAACCAACCATTTTTTTGTATTCAGATTTATAACCCTATCAAGTCAATAATATTTTAGTTATTATTTAATTAATAACATTGTAAGAACATAAAATGATATTATTATGATCAAAAAACTTCAAAAAATCGGAAATAGCCACGGGATATTACTCGAAAAAGCGTTGCTAAAACTTCTTAAAGTTAAAGAGGATGACAAGGTGGAAATTATTCCACAAAATGAAGGACTGTTAATCAGAAAAGCCGGAGCGAAGTCAGCTTATGAGGAGGTAAGTAAGAAACACAGACCTTCATTGGATAAATTAGGTGACTAATGTCAAACCCAGTCTTTCTAACTTTAGAAGAAATATTATATATCCACGAGCAAGAGATAATAAAAGCCGGTGGTGAGCCAAATATTCGAAATAAAGAAGACGTAGAAGCTTGCGCTGAGGTTCCTAAAGCGAGTTTTGATGGTGAGTATCTGAATGATCTGTTTGAAATGGCAGCCAGTTATATTATTTGTTTGGCAATTAGACATCCTTTTGTTGATGGAAATAAGCGTACAGCATTAGCATCTTGCCTTACATTCTTATATCTCAACGGATTTGAAATACTAGAATCATACGAACATGAACTTGCTGATTTAGTATTAAATTTTTTGACGCATGAAATTTCAAAAGATGAAGTCGCAAATCATTTAAAGAAGAGATCTAAGAAAATGTGAGGTTACTACTCCCTCCTAAAAAATAATCAGTACGGTAAAGAAATCAAGCTGACTCGCCAACTTAAGAATGATGAGTATCAATTTGCAGGGGTAGGCTAATCGGTTTCAAAGTCACCTCAACCCGATCAGAAACTTCTAAAGCCTTTGTACTTTTTCCTGTCAGGAAATAAAATCATGTTTATGATTTTATTCAGTGATAATAACAATCTCAGTTTCAATGGGTTCTGAATGAGCTACCCTCAGATCTTCGATCAATACGGTAAACCTATTTTCACCTTTTTTAAGAGGGACTTCCTGCTGAGCTCCAAATCCGATCATCTCTCCATTCTGAAACCATGTATATTTCACTTCAGAGGTATTTCTGTTGACTTGAGGTGCGTCCAATATGGTTTGCGGATTAATGGGATTCCAATCGAGTTGAATAGTTTGTTGATCCTGTAAAGCCCTGAGTTCTTCTTTTACAGTGATTGGAAATTTTCTATACCAAATGGCTTCTTCGTTAAGGAACCAATATAGATTCAGGCTGTCAGCTCCAACCGAATTTGCTACCCATCTGTCGGTGAAATTGCCATCTACAGAAAACCTCCAATCTGAAGGAATATCCAATTCACTGAGTGTAATAACATTATTTTGTGTGATAGATCTTGGATATTCAGGATCTATTTTTGGTATGTCTTTTGGAGTGACCTCCACTACCGCTGAATCAACTGAATTTGGAGCCCCCCGTCCATCATCTTGTAATAAGGCGATGCGATATTTTTCTGCTTTTTTAGGGATAAATGATGAACCTTCAATTGGGTTTCCGTTTATGACCCATTGATCGGTTACAGGATCTCCATCTTCGTCCTGATCCGGACTTGCTCTCAAGAAGATCTCTTCTCCAACATATCTTACAGCAGAGGTGGAAATTCTTGGTTTTGGTGCATTATTAGCAAAAAATGTTTTTTCCTTTCTGACTGTGTTATTGGAGGTCGGTGAATTGTCTACCACTTCCAGCGTTACGGTATGCAGTCCGGGCTCTATAGCCTTTATTATCTCACCTGAATTATTACTGATCAGTTCACCATCATAATACCAGCTATATTTTTCTATGTAACCATCAGGGTCTAACGATCCCATAGCATCCAGTATCAGATCACTGCCTGCTGCTACCTGTTCTGGGAGTTCCCAGTTTATGACAGGCGGAGCATTTACTTTTATGGCTTTTGTTAAACTTGCTGTATTACACGCAGCTGTAGTATTTGTCTTTAAATTCAGTGTGACAAGGTATTCTCCCGGTTCCGTAAAAAAGTGACTTGTCCTGAGTCCCTGTTTGGTAACGGTTTGTGATTGTTCTTGAATTTCCCATTCAACGAAAGAGAAATCATCTTCAGCTGTTGAAGCTGATCCATCAAGGATAACTTCTTGCCCCGGAGGTATCCATTCAGGAGTTTCATATCTGGCTTTAGGCCCCTCAATGACTCTGACTATACCCCTGACCTGATTCATATTTCCACAATTGATAGAGCCTGAGCCTTCAACGGTAAGTGATACAGGAAATACACCGGGCTCTGTAAATACGTGACGAATTTTTGGCCCGGTTTCTATGGTGCCATCACCAAAGTCCCACAACAAAGAGGGGAGAGCACCGGAGGGGTCGAGGCTTTCGGAGCCGTCAAACTCTATGGCGGTACCTACACAGATCGTGGAATCGGTATTAGCCAGATTCATTTTTGCGACCGGAGAGCCTCCAATAACGACGGGGATCTTAGTGACGGTTGGTTTTTCTGATACGCCGTCGCTCATAGTAACTTTAGCATCAAAAATACCGGGCCGGTCATATACATAGGAGGGGTTGGGTCGATTTGAAGTTTCGCCATTTCCAAAATCCCACTCTACATTAAAAGGGTCGCCATCGGGATCATAACTTTGTGAGCTATTGAATAATATGGTTTGTCCGGAACAAGAAAGTATCAGGGAATCAACAACGGCTTGAACCGGCCTGTTGATCAAAACGCGTATTGTTTTTTTGGCTTCACTATTTGGCAAGCCCTGCCCATCATTAACACTTAATCCGAAAATATGTACTCCGAACTCAGGGGCCTTCCAGCTAAAACTTGTTTCAGTTCTCTTCGAGCCGTCAGGCAGAGTCCATTCAAAATTAAGAGGATCATCATCTGCATCGTAGGTGTTGGAAGCATCCAGATGGATATCCAGGGAATTTGAACGTATCACCGATTCTGTTACGATATAGGGTGTGTGATTTACATTCACGGTTCCTTCAACACTAATTTCAGAGTTCGAAACCCCTTCATTATCAACAGCTGTAAGCGTAAAATAATGGATGCCACTTTCTTCAAAGCTGATTTTAGCCTGTTCCCCTTCAATTACAGTTCCATCTTCAAAGGTCCAGTACATCTCTTCAATAGTTCCATCGGGATCATATGACTCTTCGGCGTTAAAGATGATCTCATCACCGGGGCCTATGACATCAGGAGAGACCTTCCATTTAAGAACCGGTGCATAATTTGCCCATACGTTCCGGCTCATCATGGCCTGAGCAATTTCATTACCGGAATTATCCTGTACTTTTAAAGAAATGGTATTCTCACCGGGTGAATCTACACTAATTAAAGGTCTGGGACCTGTGGCAACGGGTTGCCCGTTAATAAACCATTCATAACTTACAATGGCTCCATCTTCATCGTAACTTGAGCTTCCGTCAACTCTGAAGCTGTCTTTTGCAGCAATAATTTCAGGGAGCTCAAAATATGCTTCCGGAAACTTATTGACGACTATAGTATGCTCCCTGGTTTGAATACTGTTATTTCTTTGCTTGTTGTCATTAATGATCAATTCAACCTGGTAAGTACCGCTTTCCGGGTATGTATGAGTGACGTTCTGCCCGGTTGCTGTAGTTCCGTCTCCAAAACTCCAGATGTAACTGCTGCTTGTATCAGAGGCAACATTACCGCTTGAAGTATAACTAAAATTAACCGATGCTTGTGAAGTTACTTGCGGTGCTTCAATTCGGCGTGCTATAACATTGTTTTCCGGCACTGCCTGGCCTACAGCATCACTGTCTACCTGTATTCTGATCTGACGCTGACTGTTACTGCAGTTTGGGATATCGCCGCCGTTATTTACTCTTACCGAAATCACGTGATTACCTTCACGTGATGCTGAAAAATTAAAAGCAGGATCGGTTCCCTGAAGCTGACCATCTACAAACCAGAAATAATTTAATTTTCGCCCCGTTAGATCGTAAGAATTTGCAGCAGAAAGTGTTAAGATCTCATTGGGGGCAATGATTGTCTTTGCGGTTTCTAACCGGGCTATTGGGGGTTCATTTATAAATAAATCTTGCTTTACGCTCCAAAAGTCAGGAAATGAAAATAAATTATTAGGGACACGGACATTTAAAGTGACATTTCCACGTGAGGTGAATGATAAAGTTGGAGATATTCCCGTGCCTAATGTTCTTCCATTCACTTGCCATATAGCCGATCGTAAACTTTGATCACTTAGGTTTTGACTGCTCAGTTCAAAAGGTTTTTCCGTACACTGTATAGTTGGATTTTGAGTAACCGTAAGGTCGGGTTTTTGAAAAGGAGTGAATTCAGATTCGAAATGCCATAGCACCGGGGTATTATTCCCATGTACCGTAAAGTTATTGACGGTTTCTTCTGACCCGTTTATGGTAAGTACCCATTCATTTTCAGAATCCGAAATTGTTTGGGGAATTTGCGCCTCGTTTACCGGATATGTATTTCCGAACCGATCCAGGAGTTCTGCATTTTTGTTTTCTACCCCGGAAATGGTAAATCTTTGAACAGCACCTTCAGGTTGATAGGGTTTTATTTGTAATGCCTGATCAGCAGGCAGACCGTATAATCCTACTGATAGGTCAAAAGTTAAAATCTGCCATGTAGAAGCATCCAGTTCTGTCCCTGACGGGTCAGTGATCCTGAGCTTATAATTGTTTACATCATCTCCATTATCAGTAGTGACACGGAGTATATATCCATTTCCCTGATCAGATATTTCTCCCAGATCGACCCATTTATTTATAAACCGGTCTTCACTTTGTGCAGTTAAAGATTGAACCGGAGTGGCTGAAACATCTTTTTTAACCGGGTTATTTGAGGAAACAGAGTAAAGGTCCTCAAAAGAATAAAGCCTGTATGTAGTGGTAGTATTAGAGGTGCCATTTATTGTTCTATAGTCAGCTCTGCCCCCAAGGCCTGCGTCAAAGATTTGCACCTTGGCATTAGAAGCATTATTTCCCGGCTTTATCCATATATCATATTGGCTGCGTGAATCACCGCTATTGAAATTTGATTGCGTTCCGGATATTGTCAGATATAGCTCTTGGGCATTGCCCGGTAAAATCCAGAAGGACATTACAGTAAGAGAGAAAAATACTTTTAAAAACCGTTTTTTCATTTCGCTATTCGACAGTATAAGTTTTAGAAGAATATAAGATCCCGGTGTTTGCGTTTCTGAATTCAATTTTCAGCTCTCCGGGAACCAGATCCAGGGTAACTCCCCAATTTCCATTGAAATCGGTTCTCACACGCTCGGTTAAGGTTTCGTTGGTTATCGTCACCTCAATACCGGGATATAAATTACCGGAAAATGTAGTGGAACCTGATCTTATAGCAGACAAGGTACTATTAAGAGCACTCCGAAGCCTGAAGTTATACAGTTTTTCTTCTGTTAAACGTACCAACTGTATATTTTTTGTTGTTTTATTGCCGGAGGGGTCAGCAGCAGTGATCGTGATATCTTTAATAGTCTGGACACCAGATACGGTATAGGAAAAACGTCCTGTAGGCTGGACCTGCACATTTTCTCCTGCAACAACTAAGCGAGCTTCAGATTCTGTGGCTCCTGTTATTTGCAGGGATCCATCACTGGTAAAGAGCAGGTCGTTATGCAAATTATCTACAAATACAGGTGGTGGTGTATTATCAACAGTGCGAATTATTCTAGCAGTTTTTGAAAAAGGACCTCGCAGTCCAAGTGCATCTATGGCCTGAACCCTGACGTAGGTCATGCCCATTGGGAGATCATCCATTACAAGGGAGGTTTCTGTAGTTTGTACTTCAACCACATCTTCGGTAAAATTTGGGGACTGGTCGTATTGGATCCTATAGTTTTGTGCTCCTTCTATTTCATTAAATGCAAAAATGATCGTTTCATTATTTACAACGGTATCAATTGTAGCCCAGGTAAGTGAAGGGGAGGGTAATAGTTTAACGGGTTGCATCGGAGCTTTTCCACTTTCCACAATAGTACCTTCATTTTCTCTTATGGTAATTGAGACATTATTGGAATTTACAATTACTTCACCGTCATAATTTGTGAGTTTAACCAAGTCCGAATCGTCGGTTTCAGCATAAAAATTCTGGGTTCTAAGTTCTGAAGATGATGATCCTGCATTCAATGTATATGTGCTACGGTTTTTCCCTGCAGCCGAAAGTTTTGCCAATAAGCCACCATCCTCAAGGGTGATCTCTGTGTCACCGGCATCATTCAGCCTGTCGATGCGGGACTTTCGGATAACCGCGATGGTATTAGGTTCCACCTGAATATTACTTCCGTCCAAAAAAGAAAGCTCGGCATAACTTTCTGCAAAAGTCCTGATTCCGTCAGATTGTTCAAATAGGTCGCCTTTCATAGCATCTATCCATGAACCTAAAAGCCCTTCCCGGCGATCAACCTGCCCGGTTTTCTCCGTTAGCTGAGCTTGAACGTCAATTACTCTATTCTCAAATAGGGCAGTCTCCATACTATCCACAGAAGCTTTGAGCCGGTTTCCATAATCAAAAGCATCTTCAATGACCCCGTCATTTACTGCCTTGTTGTACTCCGTTATCAAACTTTGAACTTCCTGGTATTCATCGGAAGCAAAAATAGTTGCTCCTGATGATATCAGTTCACTTACACGGTCTTTTTGTTTTAAAACTTCGGCAGAAACCTGGGAGAAGTTTTGTAATTCCTGCAATTGGGAAGGGGTGATGGTAAACGTGTTTTGCTCTGTGTTATGCGAAGCTAAATTGACCACCAATGGCCAGTTAATAGTACTGCCGGTATATTGTTGAGCAATTTCCTGTAATTTTTCAGCCTGGAATACAAGAGGGCTGTCTTGAGCAGTAGCATAGGTTGAACAACCCCATACTATAACTAAAAAGCTGATCCATAATTTCAGTTTCATTTCGCACCCTTTATTTTGGAAAAACCAGGGTAAAGCGTGAACCTATTTCATCATTTGATTCAAGCTCTATTTCCCCATTATGTAAATTAATTATCTCTCTTACATATGATAAGCCAAGTCCGGTACCGGTTTCGCGAATGGCTTTTTTGTTAGATTTAACACGATAGAATTTATCAAATATTTTCTTTTGTTCCTCAAGACTTATTCCATACCCATAGTCCGTAATACTGATGCTGTGATGATCCGGTTTGTGACTTAACTTTATCTCTATAGTTCTATCAGGGCCTCCATACTTAATGGCATTGCTGAGAAGGTTTTGTATCGCATCGAATATCAGTTCTGAACTGCCATTGATTTGAAAATTGCGACCTTCTCTTACAAGTTTGGTCTTTAAGTTCTTTTCCTTGAGTAACGGACGTGTAATACTACGAACTTCTTCAGTAACTACCGTGAGATCAACCTGCTCAAACTCAATATTTATCCTGCCTGATTCAATGCGCTGGATGTCAAGAAACCGATTGACCAGGGTTTTCATTCGTTGACCTGATAAAAGAATTTCGTTGACCAAATTATTCTTCTCGGCCTCATTCATCTGATAGGTTGAATCATTAAGAACCTCGGATAATCCCATAATACTTGTAATAGGATTTTTTAGCTCATGGGCGATGATATTGATCATATCATTCCGTTTAATGTCGTTGAGCCGGTCTTCAGTCTTATCGTGAAGAATGATCAATGCTGCTTCTTCCTCACCCTCCTTATTGATGATGGAAACATACTGGAAATCATAATAATCGTTCTTGTTTTCGTTGAGATAATGTGAGATCTCAGAGTTATTTATCTTTACAGTGTATGGATCCGGGTTATGTATCCTTTGTTCAAATTTAGCTACCGTAATTTTGGAATGAGAAAAGATGTCATCAAGGTGAGCTTCATCAGGTTTTATATCCAGGCTTTCAAGAAACTGCTCAAAGTTATTATTTATAAAACTGAAATTTCTTGAGGAGTCCAGAATACCGATCAGATCTTCTGAATAAGTCATCATATACCTGTTCTTCCATTCCTCCAGTATGATCTTCTCAACGTTTATTTTTTGATATCTTTCTAAGGTAAGCCTGATGGTTTCCAGGGTATTCTGCATGAGGTTAAATTCGGGCAGAGCGACCGGTTTTATAGGATGCTCAAAATTTAATGTGCTCATGTGTTCCACATCGCTGATGATCTGCTCTACAGGTTTATTTACACGTCTGCTAACGTACCAGCTAAAGGTAAATAGTATCAATAAAATTAAACCTCCGGCGATCATCGAAAATACAATGAGGTCGTAAACAGGTTTTAGTATAAAGGAATCTTCCACAGCAACCACATGCCAAAGCGGGATCGTTTGAAACCTTGAATTCAACAAGAACCATTCATCACCATTTATTTCAACGGTAGATTGGTTGGAAAAGCTTGCCTCATTAAATATAGTTGAAGGAAGTTCTACTTCTTTTGAAGGCAGAATATTTGATCCGTTATCAGTAAAAATATTGGCTTCATAAGTGCCTCCAAGCGGAATGTTTATCAGTTCATTTACAATGGGGCTGGCATCAAAATACATCTCCAGAAAGAATACGCTTCCGCCAATCCGAATGGCTTTTTGAGCGATAAAAAAAGAGTTTTGATTCAGTGAATCAGGGCTGAGGCTAATTCTGATAGTTGGGTCAAGATTAGACGGATACCAATTATACTGAATAACGCTAAAATCTACTTCATCATAGATCGATCGACGGATGTCGACTGTTTCGGGAGACCCTTCCTGCGAAATTGTAATTCTCATTAACCCGGGGGTAAGGTTGAGAGTTCTGGTAACTATATCCTGGGTTTGTGCAGCATTGTTCTCAATTTCTGTGACCATGTAGTTTGTAGAATTCAGCCAGTTTCTGATGGTTTGATCAGACCGCTGAAGTGAGTACTCCTGAAGCTGGGAGACGATGGTAGTCCTTTCATTGATAATGGCTTCTTTATATTGAGGACGTACAAAGAGCCATATCAAGGTAAAAGCCAATGAAATAAGTATTGAAGAGAATAAAAAGATCCTCTTCCTTAAAGTGAACTTATTAAGCATAATCACCTAATATTAATACTTTAAGTTCATTTAAGCTATACAAACATTCCTTCAAAAATGACGGAGTAGTAAAGTGATCCAAGATAATTTTTATTAATGATAGCTTAACATTTAGATAACCTTTTGTTTAGTTGAAATGGTGATTCTCTGTTAAATATTCATTAGTAATTTTTATGCTGATTGGCGGAGATTTTAATAACAGGGCAAAACAACTACTTGCATTGCTTGGGGCTTTGAGTGACAATAATCCGGATACCAGCGTATCTGTTGAGGATCTGGTTGATCAACTTGATCTGGATAGGACCGAGTTGAAAAACTTGCTGGAATATCTTGAAGGAAGGGAGTTGATCGAAATTGTTTCGATCGGGGGCCCATTCCTTTACGGACATATCAAGATCACCCAAAAAGGTATATTAAAAGCTGCAAAGCTGAAATAAAAAAAGCCTCCTGATTAAGGGAGACTTTAAAGAAATAATACGGCTTCCTCTAATTTTCAGTATCTAAAATATTATTAATCCTGATCAACGCATCTTCGATATGCGCACGAGTAATGTTATCTGATATCCTGGATTGCACCTGCTCCAGATCATTTTGAAGCTCATCTAATTCAACCCGTAGAAATGCTCTGATGTCAGAGTTTTTGATATCCACACTGCCGCTGAAATTCCCGGTTTCGTCAGTAGTGAACAGATCTTCTATGTTATCAAGATAAATGCGCTGCAAATTTCTGCGATAGGGGTCGATGCTCGTCATGTCATAAATTTCACTCCACACACCAAGGCGCAGGTCTTCCAGCATTTCAAGCGGAGCATAAGCATCATCGCCATCAAAGATATAGGCTTCGTTGAGGCGCATTATCACATCAGCAGCCATAACGTCATTTAATAAGCGAGACTGCAATTCCTTAACTCGTTCAAGTGCTCCAGCATGTTCTATTCTTCTGAGAATATCTTTATCGAGTAACCAGTCTGGTGTAGTGAATACATGCTCATTTAGGAATCCAAGAGCTTTTTTCTGGTAATCTTCAGGAACAGGGGTGTATAGAACTCCATCCTGATCGGAACTCTTTCTTTCCTGATAAACGCCGCCAATGTTAGTAGAAACATGACCGGCATAACGGGCCCATTGAAAGACTAATTCCCCGTAAATTTCCTCCAGATCATCATACCCTTCACCAGGGGTAGAAGTCCATTCAATAAGGTTTGGAACGACCCGTTTTAGATTCATCAAACCATATGTACTGGCCTGAACAGGATCATTAGATAAATCCTCGGTTTGTGAAGAGGGATCCCAGCCGGTAGAGGAAGCGAAACGATAAAATGGGTCGTCCGCTTTTTCTTCAATCCACTGATCGAGAATGGCGTTTTCTTCTTCCGGTGTTTCAGCTTCCGGGATCACACGATATCCCCAATTCACGGCATACTTATCATAAGGACCAATTTTTCTAATAAAACGAATATTTTCGTCACCGGGTTGAGCAACGTAATTTTGGCGGGCATACTCCATAATAGTGGTAGCAATACCGTATTTCTGAGTGAACGTGCCTGATCGCAGAGAATCTACCGGATATGCCGAGCTTGATTGCATGTTGTGGGGAAGGCCGATGGCATGACCGATCTCATGGGAAATAACCCGGCGCATGGTTTCACCGATCAGATCATCATCCAGGTGAAGTTTTCTGGCAGCAGGATTTGCAGCTCCGGTTTCGATCATTAACCGGTTGCGGTAGGAGCGCATGTGGTTATGATACCAAACGATATCGCTTTCAATGATCTCGCCGGTTCGCGGATCACTAACGCTTGGCCCAACGGCATTACGGATCGTACTTGCAACCCATCGGACGGTGGAATATCGAATGTCCTCAGCACTCCAGTCCGGATCTTCTTCCGGTGACGGAGCTTCTTTAGCGATCACGGCATTTTTGAAACCGGCTTCCTCAAAAGCCTCATTCCAATCTTCTACCCCTTGTTTGATATAAGGTACGTACTTAGTTGGTGTTGCAGGGTCAAGATAATAGACAATAGGTTTAACCGGCTCTACCAGCTCGCCGCGTGCATATGCTTCGGGATCTTTTGGTTCTAGTCTCCATCTTCGGATATAGCTTTTCTCCTCGGCTTTCTGAGCATCAGAACCATAATCAATTTGGTTTACAGTGAACCAGCCAACCCGGTAATCTTCGTAGCGGGGGCGCATAGGTTCTTTGGGTAGAAGAACCATTGATTGGTTCATCATTATGGAAAGCGTTGCAGTGTGTTCGTCGGAGGGAGGGTTTCCGGCATTATAGGTAAGTACATGGCGTACTTCGAGATTTTGCGGAAAACTTTTTGCAGATTCTATATAACTGCGATCACCATCCAACCTGCGAACCTGGTATTGCTGTCTTAAAAAGCCAATGGCACCACTGATGGCCTCGGTATCGGAAGTAAAGAAATCAGTCATTTCAATAACCATCGAGGTAGAATCTTCACTTATGGCCTCAATTGGAAAAGCCGCAATGATCGGCGCGAAATTATTGGCCTTTACAGATTTAAAGACCGGCAAAGTATCTGCAGCAACCGCATTATAGGATTGCTTTCGAATAAGGATCTTGTCGTTTTGTCGCTCAAAGGTAATGACCTGTTCTGCTGTTTTTGATCCGGCTGAAAAGAACCCATAGAAATCGGTAGGCACTTGAGCAAGACGGCTAACCAACAGCATCTCACGGTTCAATAATGAATCAGGAATTTCATAATAAAGCTTATCATCAACCCAGTGCACATCAAAAAGGCCGGTATCTGTTTTTGCTTTGTCAGTTATTACACTCGAATAGGCTTTTATCCCATCAGAAGATGCCGCTTGACGTGCTGGTGTTCTTTGATTAGTAGAAGCTTCTTTGGTAGAAGTACAGCCTGCAACAATTAAAAGAGAGATAAGTGAAGCACAAAGTACTTGAGAGAAGTATTTAGTCATAATGAAGATTTAATTGGTTCCGAAAAATGAATCCTTAAAATGTAGGGTAATTAGCTGAAAGAATTCATCCTTTAACATCTAATAACATAATTGAAATATCGGAGCATTAACAAATATTCATTATTCAATTTTCCTGAAAATTACCTACCTTTGCGTCCCCAAAACAACAGCCTAACTAAAAGTTTATATCATGATTATTGGAGTTCCTAAAGAGATCAAAACCCACGAAAACAGGGTAGCTATTCAGCCCGGAGGCGTGGTTCAGCTAAAGCGTAACGGACATGAAGTTTTAATTGAAAATAATGCAGGAGTCGGTAGTGGTTTCAGTAATCAGCAATATATTGATGCCGGTGCTACTATTGTTGATGATGTAGAAGAAGTCTGGAAAAAGGCTGAAATGATCATGAAGGTGAAGGAGCCTATTGCCGAAGAATATCCACGCATGAGAGAAGGTCAGGTTATTTTTACCTACTTCCACTTTGCAGCTGAAGAGGCTCTTACCAAAGCAGTAGTTGATTCAAAATGTATTGCAATTGCCTATGAAACGGTTGAAAAAGCCGATCGTTCTTTACCTCTGTTGATCCCAATGAGTGAGGTAGCAGGACGCATGGCTGCTCAGGAAGGAGCTGTTTACCTTGAGAAGCCTAAGGGCGGACGAGGTGTATTGATGGGTGGAATTCCGGGAGTTCCTCCGGCAAATGTATTGGTATTGGGTGGTGGAATTGTTGGAGTGAATGCCGCCAAGATAGCAGCCGGAATGGGTGCAAAGACCACCATTATGGATATTAACATGCCTCGCTTGCGTTATCTTGATGACGTAATGGAGAAAAATGTTACTACGATGTTCTCTTCCGAAGCAAATATCCGAAGAATGTTACCTGATGTAGATATGATCATCGGTGCAGTACTTAAGCCGGGAGCAAAAGCTCCTCACTTGATCACCCGAGATATGCTTAAAGAAATGAAGCCGGGTACTGTTTTAGTGGATGTTGCGATTGATCAGGGCGGTTGCTTTGAAACCTCGAAGCCGACAACTCACAAAGATCCGGTTTATAATGTTGACGGTATCGTACACTATTGTGTAGCTAATATGCCCGGCGCTGTTCCTTATACTTCTACTTTAGGGCTCACAAATGTGACGCTGCCATATGCCGTTGCTCTTGCAAATAAAGGATGGAAACAAGCTCTTAAAGATGACTCTGAGTTACTGAAAGGCTTGAATATTGCCAATG
>NZ_DASSWP010000229.1:0-2570 GCF_035704785.1 Gracilimonas sp.
CCAAACCATTAAAACCCTCATCGGATCAGCGACCCGATGTACGTATATGCACGATCCTAACTTCCTTATAAAGCTGGTGCAGACCAAGATGCCCTTTGGTCAATACAAGGATTGGTATATCACGAGCTTGCCGGTGCATTACCTGGAATGGTTTTCCCGGCAGGGTTGGCCTAATGGACAGCTGGGGCAATATTTAGCCACTATGTTTGAGATCAAAACCAACGGACTGGATGATATTTTGAAGCCTATCATCCGGAAGCATAGAGATTCGCGTTATTGAAGAGACGAGTTCTAACTTTCATTACGGCTTTGATATTTTTTTGATTTTATATGTAACATATTTTTTACATTACGTAAAAAGCTTTTGACCACTAACTAATTCTATAAAATTATGCCTAGACAAGAAATTTTATCCTGGACCTCCCTAGTCTCCTCTCTGGCGATATTAATATTTTATATAATCTCGATCTTAGATTGGCCAGCACCTTTTAACAATCTTGAAACTGAACTTGGTTCATTAGTGATTAAGATTTTTTTCTTAACCCTCTTCATAGAAATTGGACTAGACATATTCAAGAGAAATAACACCGTAGATAAGGATGAAAGAGATGAATTAATTGCAGGTAAAGGATTCAAAAACGCCTATTTATTTTTCAACGCTTCCGTGGCATTGATACTGGTTCAAATGACATTAGATAAACTCTTTTCCTCAGGCCTCATTACTGGATTTATGTATGGCACTGCCTCTTTATTTCATGCCTTAATTATTGTTTTGTTTTTGGCAAATATCGTTAAGCAAAGCACTATGCTTTATTATTATCAAAAGTTATAATGCAATGGAAGAAACACGAATCGAAAATACTATTCGTAAGCTGAGGTTTTTGAACGGGGAAATGACACAGGCCCAATTGGCTGAAAAAGTGGGGGTAACCCGGCAGACCATCAACGCGATTGAAGCCGCTAAATATTCTCCATCCCTGGAGCTAGCTTTTAAAATTGCAGATACATTTGATAAACCACTTGAGGTTGTTTTTCAGTATAAAAAGTGATAAGTATTTATCATCGATTGTATTCTTGATACTGGGATGGGAATTGAACACGAATGATACGGATGGCCGCTGATCTTTTTATCAAAAAATCCGGGTTCCCAATCGTTTGGGCAGAGCTGTTGAAGTTGAATCTATTTCAAAGTTGATTATCCCCAAAACCAATCCGTCATTAGTTATTACATCCACTTTCCACTCGCCCTCCATCATGTTGTTTTTAACCGTATAACCCCGATACCCTCCTTCACGGCCGCCGGTAATTTCAAATCCAATTTCATCTATTACCTCCCATTGATTGGTATGCGGGCTATACCATTTCCAACGATGTAGTACCGATTCACTGAGTTTTGAAGGGGCAAAAATACTCGTAAAAACATATACATCAGAGCCCGGTACATATGAAAATTCATGACGGTTATCTCTCCACATCTTATACCAGGGATTTTGTTCGTAGGTCACAAAGTATTCATCCGTTTCAAGATTACGTTCAACATTATGAGCTACCAGTCCAGATTCCAGCGCCAAAGGTACCGGAGGAATAAGATTAAAAAAGTAGAAGGTATTGATCAGGAAGTATATCCCAAGAATCAAACCGGACATCTTCCCCATGCTGATTTCCTTTCGTGTGGATGGACTTGTGTTGTAGATATATATGATCAGTGACATCGTAATTCCTAAACTGATGGTTCCTGAAAGCATGAAAAGAAAGGTGTTCATGCTATTTACCATCATAGGGATAAAGAAGGCGAAGAAGGTAAAATTCACAAAAAAATACGCACCGAATTGCAGGTATTTATTAGAGATCCTTTTTTTGAGCATCTCGTTGGCAAAGAGCAACACCAACAGAATAATGAAAAAGCTGATGGTCTTCGAAATAGAAACACTTCGGGAAAAATAGATGACATACGCACTGCATAATCCCCCAAGGAAAAACTGAATAGCTAAAGGCAGATAATCTTCATAGTTCTCAAAAAATGTACCCTTCCATTTATCATCACCGGAAAGATTGAACAGATACAGACATAGTGTAAGAGAAGTAAGATAAGTACATAAAATAATCTGATCATACAAGCGGTCGATCCGTCCCAGGGTAAGTGAATCCCATAAAAAACCGATCATAAAAAATACTACCGGTAAATACCGCTGATTTGCCCTTACAAAAGCTTGAAATTTTTTAAACATTATTAGTTAGTGTGAATGATAAATTTACTCGAAGTGAAGATAGGATTGGTAAAAGCCATTAAGAAATAAGTATGTAATGGGAGTAAACGGGGAGGTTATTGATTAGTTGTTTTTATTCTGAATAACATGAAGCATGATCAGATCATAAATTGTATGCGCAATCATAGCAGAGATCAAACCAACGTGCTCGAATAAAAGCCCAAGCATAAAACTTAACCCAAACATCAAAACTCCAAAGAATATGTGAGCAGGAGATCTGAATTTGAAATATCCATGGATGGAAATAAATATCATGGATGTCAGCGTATTTCCAAGCAACGGCTGAATAGCTCCGCGAAATAA
>NZ_DASSWP010000036.1:0-2230 GCF_035704785.1 Gracilimonas sp.
CTCATCCGGTTCTGGTTTTTGCTTGCCATTTGCCGGCTTTACCCGATGTGCCTGAGTTATTCCATTTTCAGCCGACAAATTGCCATTTTCACCAATTGAATGACCGACCCTTTCAGAAATCTCAAAATCTTTATCTGTAAAGTGTTTTCTCCCCTTTTTAAGAATGACTGTAAAACAGCTGCCTTTCCCTTCTTGTGATTCTATAGTGATTTCACCTCCATGCAGTTCTACAAATTCTTTAACCAGCGCCAGGCCGATTCCTACACCTTCCGAACGCCGGCTATCGCCGCTTTCTGCCTGATAAAAGCGGTCGAAGATGTGCTGTTGCTGCCTTTCACTAATGCCAATACCCGTATCGCTGATACTGATTTTACCGGTAGATGTTGTTTCATGGAACTGAACATCGATGGTTCCGACCGGTTCAGTATATTTGATGGCGTTAGAGAGCAGGTTAGCGATTACTTTCTCCATCTTTTCGTGGTCTAACCATACGTCTGATATTCTATTAAGCTCATTACTGTGTAAATTCAAGGATATATTTTTCTCTTTTGCCGTAAGCTCAAACAGTTCAAAAATATTTTCTGTAAAAGCGGTCAATTCAACTTCCTTGATATTTAATGGTCTTATACTGAAATAGGTTGACACAATTTACAGGAGTCAGACCTATGCAAAAACGACCTCAATATTTCAGTGACAGCTTCAAACTTGGAGTCATTCAGCGCGTTGTAACCGGAGAAATGACGAAAGAACAGGCTAGAATTCATTATGACATTGGTGGCAGCAGTGCTATACTAAATTGGATGCGAAAATTTGGGTATACTTGCGATTCACCGGATTCTAAACCTATGGAAAAGAAACCATTAAAAGATCATCCCAGTGATCCTTCTGAGCTCAAAAAGCAGCTTACGCATACCCAAAAGCTACTTGAGCGCGAACAGCTGCGCTCAGAATTCTATCAGACGATGATCGATATTGCCGAACGTGAATTGGGAATCTCTATCAGAAAAAAGTCCGACACCAAGCTATAATATTATTTCGCCGCAGCTACCGGGTTTCGATGACCCTGTTTGCTGAATGGCTTGGTGTAAGCAGAGCGGCACTTTATAAATCAGAACATCATTTTAGCAACTATAGCCGGCTCACGCAGGTCGTTTTAGACTTTGTGAATGCCGAACGCATTATTAACAAAAAGATGGGTGGTGTAAAACTACATGGGTCTTTTTGCCGGGATTATCCACAAGTGAAGGTCGGGCGAGACCGGTTTTTACGAATATTGCGAGAAAATGGGCGTTTGTTGCGCCGCAAACGTATCTATAAGAAAAAGAGGAAATCTGATTATAGCGGGCGGCAGGATTTGGCTCATAAACTTGCTGTGGCCGGCCCCGGGCATCTTTGGGTTCATGATGATACGGAGGTTAAAACGCTCGATGGAAAAGGACATTTGGCTTTATCTACCGACGCTTATAGTTCCTATGTAGTAGGTTATAGCTGGTCGAGGCGGGCGAATAGCAGCCATGTGGGGAGTGCGCTGGAGATGGGTTTAGCCGATCATGTTCCCGGAGATGTGAAATTGATTCATCATAGTGATAATGGCAGCATTTATGCCAGTAAAGCGTACCAGATGTTGCTGGGTGATCATATAGTGGCAAGTTGGTCGCCACCCGGTCGCCCGGATCGTAATCCTAAAGCCGAGCGCATTAACTTAACGTTTAAGCAGGAATACCTGTGTGATGCGCATACTAAAAGTTTTGATCAGCTGGCAAAGGAACTGCCGGTATATATTCGTCATTACAATGAAAGGCGGCCCCATATGAGTTGTAATAATGGATATCCAGCCGAGGTACATGCCTTGATGTATGAGCCTAAGAAGTTATGGAAACAAAGGCCAATATCTTACCCGGTAAAACCGAGCCAAGATGAAGCCTCACAAAACAGTGATAGCCCATGAAAAGAAAAAGTGTTAACCTTTGCCAGTATTAGTAAAAAATAAACCCAAAAACTGTCAACCTAAATCAGGAAAAGACCAATGTCGGTGAATAAATGATTATAGAAGATTATTTTTGTTGATATACAAAATTAATCTCCTTATTTGTCATCCCGATCGCTCGGGATTTGTTTAGGAACATAGCGTTGAACGAGAGGGATCTCAAATTCTATTTATTGTTCCAATTGTAGGGTTTGAGATCCTTCGCGTTAGAAATCCAAAACCATAGAAAACTTAAAGGCGCTC
>NZ_DASSWP010000062.1:0-61518 GCF_035704785.1 Gracilimonas sp.
CCTCATCGGGTTCGCAAATCGTATGGAAAGGAGCGAACCTTCTCGGAGGACATCGACAGTCTGGAATGGGTAAATAATTTTTTGGATGAGCTGGGCCAAACCATTGCCGAAGGAATGAAAAAGATCAACGCGGCCGGCAAGACCATCACTCTTAAAGTCCGCTATGATGATTTTGATACTATCACCCGAAGTTATTCCCTTCCCCAGTACACAAATCGGTATCGGGATATCATGGATGTAGTGCGTAAGCTATTAGAAGAAACCGAAGTTGGAAATCGCCCTGTGAGGTTGCTTGGGATCACGTTGTCTAATCTAAACCTGAATGAAGAAACAGTTTGGGAGCAGTTAGAGTTTTCGTTTTAGTTTTCATGTGCTAACGTGTTACGGTGTTACAGTGGTTTACTTGCCACTGTAACACCGTAACACTTAAACACGGACACACAATACCGACTATCATTTTACCGAGATTATCGTGAATTTCCCCTTATACCATACAACAATAAGAAATTGATCAAACATGAGTGACGGTTACGGATTATTAAAAGGAAAAAAAGGAATCATTTTTGGCGCATTGGACGATCGAAGTATCGCCTGGAGAATAGCTTTAGCTTGTAAGCGAGAAGGAGCTGACTTTGTGCTCTCCAATGCACCGGTGGCATTACGACTTGGTGCGTTGGATGCATTAGGTGAAGAAACCGGTGCCCCCATCATTCCATGTGATGTCACCAAAGATGATGAGATCGAAGAGCTGATGAGTCAAACCAAAGAGCATTTGGGTGGAGTTGATTTCATTCTTCATGCCATCGGTATGTCGCCAAATGTGCGTAAGAAAAAGGAATACACCGACCTCAACTACCACTGGCTGCAGCAAACACTGGATATCTCGGCTATTTCTCTGCACCGGGTTCTTAACCACGCTGAAAAAGCAGAAATTTTGAACGACGGAGGGAGCGTCGTAGCACTTTCTTACATCGGAGCGCAACGTATCTTCTCTAAATATTCGGACATGAACGATGCCAAAGCCCTGCTTGAAAGTATTGCAAGAAACTATGGAAGTCGATTGGCCAAACGAGGTATTCGAGTGAATACTGTTTCTCAGGCTCCTACCAAAACCTCGGCCGGAACCGGTATCAAAGGTTTTGACGGAATGTACACCTTCGCCGATATGATCGCGCCGATGGGGAATCCATCTGCTGATGAATGTGCCGATTATTGCGTGACTCTTTTCTCTGACCTGACGCGAAAAGTGACCATGCAGAATCTGTTCCACGATGGCGGTTTTGTGAATTCCGGTATTTCAGAAGAAATGATCGAAGACCTTGCTAAAGTTTACGGTGACAAAGACGACGAATAATATATGCCTGATATAATCCTCGGTATTGATCCCGGTTCCCGAAACACCGGCTATGCCCTGTTAACGGAAGAAAACGGAAAGCTGATCGCCTTACGGTGTGATGTAATTCGTATGGCTGATATTGAAGATCATGCCGAGCGATTGCAGGTTATTTTTGACAAGATCTCGGCTATCATTCGTTCTAACAAACCCACGTCCTGCGCGGTTGAAACCCCGGTTTACGGAGTTGATCCCATGGCTATGCTGAAGCTGGGCCGGGCACAAGCGGCTGCCATGCTGGCCATCACCAACAACGGACTTCCCGCAGTGGAATATTTCCCAAAAGTGGTAAAGAAATCCATCACCGGAAATGGAAATGCCAGCAAAGAGCAAGTCGCTTTTATGCTGAACAAAATGGTGAAATTACCGGATGAGAAATTATCCAATGATGCCACGGATGCTTTGGCCGTGGCCTGGTGCCACATGATGAAGGGCAAAGGAATCCCCGGATTTTCCAAAAAGAAAACGCATCAGAATAATAAGAAAAGTGATTGGGCAAGTTTTGTGGCAGATAATCCCGATCGGGTGATTAAGTGAGAGTTGAAAGTTGATAGAGTGATTTTTGATGGAATTAGTTCTGCGATATTGAATCTGTACTCTTTTTTGAATTTTTATTTATACCGTAGGGGCGAATCGCATTCGCCCTGATGTTTGAATCTAACATAGGCGTATGCAATACGTCCAAAAATAGAAATGAATAACACATGATCGCATTTTTAAAAGGCTACATCGAAGAAAAAAAAGAAGGAGTCGTCATCCTTGATGTATCCGGTGTGGGTTACCGCGTAGAAATTTCCTCCATCACCCAGGAACAACTCGAAAGCGCCGGTTCAGAAGTAAAGTTACTCATCTACCATCACATCACCGACAGCGATCAGCGATTATTTGGTTTCTTTTCTTCGGATGAAAAAGCACTTTTTGAGAAACTCATCACCGTAAAAGGAGTGGGACCGAAACTGGGACTTACCATTTTATCCGGCTTACCGGCCGCTCAGCTTATCGGGGCTATCACCAACAGCGAAGCCGGAACCCTTTCCAAAGTACCCGGTATTGGCAAGAAAACAGCGGAGCGAATCATCGTGGAACTGAAGGATAAGCTTTCTGAATATGCTGCTTCCGCGGGAGTTACCCCGACTTCATCATCTGAATCGAGCGTTACTGGAGAAGCCATTTCTGCTCTTGAGTCGCTTGGATTCAAAAAGAAAGAATCGGAGCAGGCGGTGATGAAAGCCCTGAAAGAGACCGAGAGTGAGGATGCTTCGGTGATAATTAAAAAAGCACTGGTGAGTTTGAATAAATAGGCCAAAACCTTACTCAGTATCTATACCTCTCTCTATCATTTTAATGAATAAATTCATCGAGCTTTTAATGGTGTAGTATTCTTTGGAGGCATAAAAGACTATACCTGCCCAACCTAACCAACACGTAAGACCTACAGTTAGATCAAACCAGTTTGGTTCTGCACCATATTTAATGAGACTGATTATTCCATACAAAGAACAAAGTATCAAAGAAAAAGATACGGCTTGAAATATCTTTTTTGCTTTACCTATCTGCTCTTCTGCAAATTCTTAATAACGCTCTTCATTGAGCAGTTTTTTGTCCTTATACAAAAAATATTGAGAAGTGTCTCTAAGGTGTTCCTCAAAAAGTTTCCAGGATCTGTTTGGTTTCCATGACTTATGATTTCATTTTCACCCATAATTGAAATAAGAATTTTTTTAAAAAATATTCCATCCAATTTTTAGCTCACTTTCTACGAGATGAAACCCTTTATTCTGTAAGAGGAAATTTTCCAGGTGCCCAAAAACACTAAACCGTACTTAACACTACTAACTTTATATCCTCGGTCAATTTAACATTTTGGTGCCTTGGGATATTCAAACTGAGCTCTGATTTTAATTCCGCATTAGGAAGGTATACGCCAAGTACGGTATCCTGATATTCAGCGATGTGCTTTTCCAGATCTTTGAATTTTAGCACACCGGGTTGAAGGTTGTATTCAGAGAGATCCCTGAAAATAATTTCAGCCCCCCCAACCGTAAACAGCTCGTTATACACACAAAAGAGTTCTCGCCGCATTGCAATAGTTGCCAAAAGATTACTCAAAATGAGCGGGCTAATAATAGTTTCGCTGCGAAAGTTCTGGATGAGGATCTCGTTGCCGGGGTCTGTCAACTCCATTACTACATGCGGGCGTTTATCTGCCGTTTCAAGTAATTCTTCCAGCAGCGTGAAGCCAACGATGGTACGGGCATCAGCTTCTTCCTCATCGGCCATCTTATCACTGCTTACCAATAAAATGTGATCGAACCGATTAGGTTCTACAGCTCGCAATTCAGATTCCCGAATATAATCTGCAAGTACATGAGTACAAGTAATATTATTTACTGAGGATAAGATATGATCGATGGCAGAGTGGCGGTCTTGAAGCGGGCGTAACGCAGCAAAGGTGATATGAAATTCTTCATTTTCATAGGTGCCAAGCTCTTTCACCAATGCCGGAATATGGTGATTCCAACCAAGTACAAGCAATTTGGTGATTCCTGTATAATTGTTCACCTTAGGTCTTTCTTTCACTTTAAGTTCAGCGCTTAAAGGCTTGAGATGTTTCAAATCCTCGGGTTGAACTTCTATGTCATCTATACTTTTAGCTAAAAGGATCAACCGATCTGTTTTATCAACCTTCAGGCCAAGGGGGGGATTTAAAACGGGCGTAAATATACCATCCTGTTCCTTCACCACGCCAAATAGAATAGCTTTTGGAAATATTCCTCTAAGTTCGTTGATGGTTTTTCCATCCGCCTCCGGAAGTTCATAAGCATATAAATTATTATTCAAACTGTGCGAGAGTATCTCATTATATACCAGGGAGATTCCATCGTGATGCAAATTTTGGGTGATTAGCCGGCTAATGATGGTGTCACTTGAAATAACTTCTAAAGGTCCCCGATAGGCTCTATAGGCAGCTTTTACTTTATTTTCATCCTGAATTTCAGCTACTATATAGGGTTGTTTTCTATTTTTATGAAGCCTGTTAGACTCTGCATTCAAAGACAATAACGTTTTAATGGTCTCGACATCGGGTGTAATGAGTTCTTTATTTGCCCTGCTCGGACTTGGAATGATGATTGCTGAAGCATTCATGCTGTCAACCCTTCCTAAATGCTCCCTGTCCAGGACATCTCCTGATCTCAGTATCACTTCTTTTGCCCGCTTTCCGATCAGGGGATTATCTCTCAGTTCCTGAAGTTTATTGGGTGTTACATTATCAGCCAGTATGATCAGTTTCAGCACCCGTGCCCCATGTCTCTTCAAGAACTTTTTAACCCTCTTGGTGGATTGCATCAATTCTGAAACGATATGAATGGTTCGATTTGTCCAGCCTAAGATAACAACGTGATTGTAAGCTGTAACGGGAGAAAGTCCCTGCTCCAGGCTCCGGATCTTACGGTTTAGCCAGGCCGTAATAATTGCCACCATAGAACCCATAAATACTACATAACCTGCAACAGTGAGAAGGGTTGAAACTATTCTCCTCCAGGTACCCGAGTCATCTCCCAAATAACCGGGATCGGAAAGCCTGAGAAAAGCCCACCAAACTGAATCCCCAATTGAAGATGTAGGATCGCCTGCCGGCAGCACCAATAATCCACCTATCACTGAAATGATCCCGATCAGGGCAATTACAAATAGTAATTGAATATGGGTGCCTTTTATGAATTGTCGCTCCAAAAAGAAGTTGAACCATTCAGTGAAATATCGGGTAAGCTTTTTCATACTAGGGATTGATCCTGCTTTAAGATTGCTCTGAATATACTATTTAACCTGAGTTCGATATAAGATATCCCATAACAAGTAAAAAAATAACATAGGGTCATTCCCGCGTAGGCGGGAATCTGATTATAGCCATAAAATCAGCGGTTGATTCCTAAAAAGACAATTAGATTTCGGGCATTCGTCGCAAAATGAACCTGTACTTTATCATATGATTTATTTTTATGTCGAACTCAGGTTATTTACAAAGACATGAAGGAATTTGGAAAACAATTCCCGAAAATAAAAAAGGCTCCCAATAAGGAGCCCTTTTACTTCAAAATTCAATATTGAATATTCACTAATCAATATTCAACGCGCTATGGTCACCCACATCCACTTTTCCTTTTACATTTTTCAATGTAGTATGGGCTCCAATGGTTGAGCCTGAAGTCTCCACATCTTCCAGGGATGCATGATCGCGAATGATGGTATTTTCCACTTTGGAATTTTTGATCACCGTATCATTTTCAATACTCACTTTCGGGCCAATGGTACTGTTTTCAATTTCAACCCCTTCCCCAATATATACCGGCGGAATGATTTTGGTTTCTTTGAAACGGCTCTCATCCACACCGTCAAATTCTTTTTCGGTGATGATGCCGGTAGTTTCCAGCCAGGCAGGCAGCGTTCCGCAATCCAGCCATTCATCCACGGTTGCAGTTTTGAAGATCTTGCCATCCTGGATCATTTTATCCAAAGCAGCCGTTAGGAAATACTCTCCGCCCGGACCTCTCATATCATTATCCAGCACCCACTCGATCTGCTTTTTGAAATAATTTCCATCTTTGAAATAATACACCCCAATAATGGCAAGGTCAGAAATAAACTCTTTAGGCTTCTCCACAAATCCGGTGATCTTGTCGCCCTCGTGCACGGCCACACCAAATCGGGAAGGGTCTTCTACTTTCTTCAACCAGATCACGCTGTCAGCATCTCCAAGATCAAACTTTTCTTTACTGTCAAAAATGGTGTCCGCAAAAGCAATGATCACTTCTCCGTCCAAATGTTCTTTGGCCATGGCTACAGCGTGAGCAGTTCCCAGGGCTTCAGCCTGCACTTCAAAAAGAGCTTTGGCGTTGTGACGCTTGCTCATCTCGCGCAGCGGCTGCTTGATGTCTTCTCCAAAATCGGGTCCGAGGATATACACGATCTCTGTAATATCACGATCGAGCGTACGGTTAAAAGTTTCTACAATGCGTTCAACGATCATGGTTCCCGCAACAGGAAGCAGGGGTTTGGGAACTGTATGGGAATGCGGGCGAACGCGGGTACCCCGTCCGGCCATTGGGATAATTAATTTCATATATTTCTCTTCGTTTATTGAAACAATTTTATTGATTGCGCGGTGAATATAGGAAGGTTCTAAACCGATTTCGAATAACCGTTAATTTCATAACTTCCCAATAATCTTCAGCGGCTTAAATTTTTAAACTAATTCTGAACAATTTGAACTGGTATTACACGCTCCTTGATGTCGGCGCTATCCTTTTTTGCCTCATTCTTTTACGATACACTTGGTATCGCATGTGGTTTTTTCTTCATACGTATCAACAGGTAGGCTATAAAAACAACGAATTCTGGCAGTGGATGAAAAGTCACTGGGATGAAAAGATCATCCCGTCCAATATAGCAATGATCAATATCCTCATCTTTCTTTTACTTTGGTTTGAAGATTGGATCTTAGATAAGGTCACTTATTCTTCAGTTGCTGTGGTCTTGTTCACACTTTCCTTTTTCTGGTTCGGGTCTGTTGCCCGTTACAGTTCTGCCAAGATAAAAAAACCATTGGTTTATACTTCAAGGGTTAAACGTTTAATGGTGCCATTTGTAACATTCTCGGCATTTTTCCCCGCTTTATTTACATATATGAGTTTCACGGGATTTCTGCCTTTTTTAGATCTTCTCCTTCCCAATCACTTCGCGGGATTGCTTTCTTTTGATCTCCTGATGCTTCTTGTGGGATGGGGATTAGGGCTTGCCTTTATTCCCTTTTACATCCTCTCCTCAGGGCTTCTCACAAAGCCAATCGAAACTTATATTCAGAACGGCTTCAAAAATCAGGCCCGAAAGAAGCTGGCTTCCATGCCCGACCTTAAAGTGATAGCAATAACTGGCAGCTATGGCAAGACCAGCACTAAATTTATGATTCGTGATCTTTTGAAAGAGCGCTACAACGTGTGCTCCACGCCTGGAAGTTATAACACCCCTATGGGTATTTGCAAGGTGATCAACAACGACTTGCAGTCCAACCATCAGATCCTGATCCTGGAGATGGGAGCACGGTATGAAGGCAATATTCAGGAACTTTGTGATATCGCCAAGCCGGATATTTCAGTTGTAACGAATGTAGGAGTTGCTCACCTCGAAACATTTGGTTCACAGGATGTGATCGCCAAAGAAAAGGGAACCTTGGTTGATAATTTATCGGATGGAGACGTAGCTATATTGAATGCAGATGACCCCAGGGTTTCGAGAATGGGAGCAGATCTACCTGAGATCAATCGCATATTAGTCGGATTAGAAGAAGGGGACGTCCGAGGAAGCAACATTTCCTATGATACCTCAGGAATGGAATTCGATGTGGAGGCCGGGGATGAAAAAGAACGCTTTCAAACCAAACTTTTAGGTGCTCACAATGTCCAGAATTTATTGCTGGCTGTTGGCGTGGCAAAACATTTCGGCATCCGCTTGAAGACCATGGCACTGGCCGCAGCTAAGATCGAACCTATTGAGCACCGCCTGGAAATGAAGCAGCAAGGCGATCTTTTTGTGATCGATGATGCTTTTAACTCTAATCCTGTGGGAGCTAAAAATGCAGTAGAAATATTAAGTCAGTTCAATTCCGGTCAACGTATTATCATTACTCCCGGAATGGTTGAGCTGGGAGATATCGAGGCCGAGGAAAACCGGAAGTTTGGTTCTGCCATTGGTAAAGCTAATTTGGATCTTGTAGTGTTGGTGGGAGAAGAAAGAGCCCAACCCATCCTGGAAGGAATCAGGGAACACGACACCACTGCCATGAATGTCCGTGTAGTTAATAACTTATTTGAAGCTAATGAGCTGGTCAAGAAACATGCCCGTCCCGGAGATGTCATCCTCTACGAAAATGATCTTCCTGATGTATATAATGAGTAAGAAATTTTGAATTAGAGTTGTCTATTCAAAATTCATAATCCAAAATTTCTAATTTCTCTATTCAAATCGAACGGCATCGGCGGGCTGGACCTGTGCGGCTCGGTGAGCGGGATACCAGCTTGCCAAAATGCATAGTATCAAGCTTGCAACTAGGATAATGCCCACATCCAGAGGGCGGACCTGAACCGGATAGGCATCAATAATAAAAGCAGAAGAAAGTTTCACCAGTCCGAATTTCATTTGTGCCCAACTCAATAATAATCCAAGTGCCCCCCCAATACCGCAGCCAATGAGCCCTATGTATAAACCCTGTTTTCTGAAAATAGATTTAATGCCTTTTTTGCTGTACCCCATCGACATTAAGATCCCTATGTCCCGTTGTTTTTGAATAACGATCATAGTCAGCGACCCAATAATATTAAGCACGGCCACGATCACAATAAGTATCAATACCACAAAAGAGCCCCACTTTTCCAGATACATAACATCATACAATGGTTTTTGAAGATCATACCAGGTTGAGATCTCAAAGTTCGGTCCAAGCTTTGCTTCAAGCTTTTCCTTCACCTCTTCAGCGGCTTCATTATTGTGAAGCTTAATATCCAATCCCGTTATCTCATTTCGAACCCGAAAAAGCCTTTTTGCTGCTTCAATATCGACAAAAACTTTCGGGCCACCCGCAACCTGTTGTAAGAAATAGGCACCCCTCAAATCAAATCGATAGGTCTGAGGTACCGTTATTTGGGTAAGGGCGTTTTTCATCCCGGCAGCACTCAGCAGCGCGATATCATCTTCAATATTAAGCCGGAGCCGGTTTTTTAGTTCTTCATGAACAATAATACCGGGTGTTCTGTCGCGAACTGAAAGATCAAAAACACCGGTAGTCACGCTTTTTTCGATATCTACCAGCTGGAAAAACAAATCCCGCTCAATACCTTTAACTTCAACCACTTCATTCTGCACACCGTCCAACACCAGTAATGCCTTCCCCTCCACATAAGGAGAAATAATACGCACTTCCGGCAATGACCTTATTTGCTCCATCAGCTGCTCATTTTGTGCGAATGTATCCGAACCGGAAGCTTCTATTCTGACATCGGGATCGTAGGAAAGCAACAAGCTTTTTATCACATCAAAGAAGCCATTAAAAACAGACAGAACTACAATTAAAAGCGCTGTACCGATAGTTATACCGGTAATACTGATAAATGTAAGTGTAGATATAAGCGATACATGCTTTTTGGAAAAGAGGTAACGCCTTGCAATAAATCCGGAATTATTCATAGCCCCAAAATATAGAATCAAGTACTCGAAAGCACTTTAAATCAACACATACATTTCATAAACTTTTAGTATCTTTACCGCCCTTTCAAACTCAATAATTGTGATGAGTTCTACACTTTCAAAAGAAATTATTGCTTCTATATCAGATGGATCACATGGTGATCCTTTTTCGGTTTTAGGGTTACATGAAATTGAAGTTGATGGAAAAAATAAATTAGTACTAAGAGCCTTTCGGCCTGAGGCCAAGTCTGTTACGGCTATTATTGATAAAAAGAAGTATGAGTTAGACCGTATCTCATCAGACGGTTTATTTGAACGAGTGTTTGCCAGACGAAAAAACCGATTCCATTATCAGTTCATGATTGCTCCACATAAGGGAGAAACTTTTACCATAACAGATGCTTATCAGTTTAAGTCACTGATTAGTGATTTTGACCTGCAATTGTGGGGAGAAGGAAATCACCATCAGGCATATGAGTTTATGGGGGCCCATCAACGAAAAATAGATGGAGTTGAAGGGACTCATTTTGTAGTTACCGCCCCAAGTGCTGACCGTGTAAGTGTGATCGGTGAGTTTAACAGTTGGGACGGTCGTGTACACCGCATGCGAAAATTCCACGATCAGGGAATTTGGGAGATCTTTATTCCGCATGTTCAAGAAGGCGATTATTATAAGTATGAAATTAAGTCACCCGCTCAGGATCCTCCGCTTAAAAAAGCGGATCCGTTTGGCTTTTATTCTGAATTAAGGCCGGGCACAGCTTCTATTGTTAAAGATGTTGAAAGCTTTTCATGGAATGATGAGAAATGGCTGAAGTCTCGCGAGCAAAAACAAGATCTTGAGCAACCGATCTCGATCTATGAAATGCATTTGGGTTCCTGGCGGCGTAAAGTTGGAGAAGAGCCCGGCTTTTTGAATTACCGGGAAACGGCCGATCAGCTTGTCCCTTACTTAAAAGATTTGGGATATAGTCATGTTGAGCTTATGCCTGTAGCTGAACATCCTTATGACCCTTCATGGGGATATCAGATCACCGGATATTTTGCGCCCACCAGTCGCTTTGGCACTCCTGAAGACTTTATGTATTTCGTTGATCAGTGCCACCAGGCGGATATTGGAGTTATTATTGATTGGGTTCCGGCTCACTTTGCCAAAGATGACCATGGGCTGCGTCGCTTTGACGGAACGGCCCTTTTTGAACATAATGATCCCCGTAAAGGAGAGCATAAAGACTGGGGCACATGCATCTTCAACTTTGGGCGCACTGAGGTCAATAACTTCCTGATCTCAAACGCCATCTACTGGTGCGATAAATTTCATATAGACGGACTTCGTGTTGATGCCGTAGCTTCTATGCTCTATTTGGATTATTCACGAGAGGAAGGAGAATGGGTTCCCAATAAGTATGGAGGGCGTGAAAATATTGAGGCTATCAACTTTTTAAGAAAATTCAACGACTCTGTTCACCACCATTTCCCGGGGGTAATTACTTTTGCTGAAGAGTCCACTTCATGGGGCGGTGTTTCTCGCCCAACTGAAACCGGCGGATTGGGATTCGACTTCAAGTGGAACATGGGTTGGATGAATGACACCTTAACTTATATTGAAAAAGATCCACTCTTTAGAAAATATCACCAGGATCAGCTGACCTTTTCTCTGATCTATGCTTTTTCGGAAAACTTTACCCTTCCATTTTCGCACGATGAAGTAGTTCACATGAAGCAGTCCATGCTTTCAAAAATGCCCGGTGATGACTGGCAAAAATTTGCTAACCTGCGGCTTCTTTACTTATATATGTATGCACATCCCGGCAAGAACCTTCTTTTCATGGGATGTGAGTTTGGACAATGGTCGGAATGGAGTGAATCGAGATCTTTAGACTGGCATCTTCTGGAGTGGGAAAAGCATCAGGGGCTCCATTTGATGCTCAAAGACCTAAACCAGATCAACAAAGAAGAAAAGGCCCTGCATCAAATGGACTTTGACTGGCGTGGCTTTGAGTGGATCGATGTAAGCGATGCCGATAACAGTATTATTTCTTTTATCCGAAGAGCAAAAGACCCGGAAGACTTTATTGTTGTGATCCTTAACTTTACTCCCAAAGTTCATTATGGGTATAAAGTTGGTGTTCCCCATGCCGGCGAATTTAAGGTACTCATAAACAGTGATTCCGAATTTTACGGAGGAAGTAATGCCGGAGACAGTAAAGTTCATGCAGAGTGGGGGGAATGGCATAATCAAAAAGCCAACATTGCTATAACAGTACCGCCTTTAGCCGGTATAATTTTAAAACCAAAGAATTAACATTAGATGAGGTTTCCACGATCCAGCGGCTGCCTAGTTCATCCAACCTCGTTTCCCGGAAAGTATGGTATGGGAGATTTTGGATTTGAAGCCCGCGATTTTCTTGATTTTTTAGAACGTACACATCAAACTATTTGGCAGGTATTGCCCCTTACTCCAACCGGTTATGGCAACTCACCTTACGCCAGTTATTCAGCATTTGCCGGGAATATCTATTTGATCAGCCCCGATGTTCTTTATAAAAAAGGCTTACTTACTAAGGAAGAGATCAAGTCCATAGAGCTCCCATCAACAATGGTTGCCGACTATGATCTTTCCTTTGAAAATAAAAACAGGGTTTACAAAATCGCCTGTGACCGCTTTTATCAGAACCTTGCTAAAGAGGAAGAACAGGCTTTCAACGCTTTTAAAAAACAAAACAAGCACTGGTTAGACGACTTTGTTCTTTTCATGGCCTGTTCACTTCATTATAACAAACAGCCTTGGAATACCTGGGATGATGATATTGCTCAACGCAAACCAGGAGCGCTAAAGAAATATCGTAAGAAATTCAGCGATGAGATCGCCTTTCAGTACTGGCTTCAATTTGAATTTAATAATCAGTGGATCGCACTTAAAAAATATGCCAACGAAAAAGGAATTCGTATTGTAGGTGACATCCCAATTTTTGTAGACCACAATAGTGCTGACGTATGGGCCAATCCCAAATATTTTGAGGTAGACAAAAAAGGTAACCGCCAATTGGTAGCAGGTGTTCCTCCGGATTATTTCAGTGAAACCGGTCAGCTCTGGGGCAATCCACTGTATAAATGGGATGAGCTTGAAAATGATGGGTTTTCTTGGTGGGTTAAGCGTTTTAAACACATGTTTAATGCTTGTGATGCAATTCGTGTAGATCACTTCCGTGGTTTTGATGCTTATTGGGAAGTTAAAGCCTCTGAAAAAACAGCAGAAAACGGACGCTGGGTAAAAGGCCCCGGAGAAAAATTATTCGATACCATTTTAGATAAATGCGGGGAGCTCCCGATCATAGCAGAAGATCTTGGTTTTATGACAGAAGGAGTCCAAAAACTCAGAGATAAATATAATTTTCCGGGCATGAAGATCATTCAGTTTGCTTTCGACTCGGATTCAACCAATAGCTTTTTACCACACAACTACTCTCAAAACAGTGTGGCCTATTCCGGCACTCATGATAATGACACAGCCATTGGGTGGTATAAAACCACGAATGATGTTGAACAGCACCGGGCACGCACATATACTCGCTCAAATGGAGAAAATATTCATTGGGAGTTTATTCGATTAGGGATGCTTTCGGTCTCAGATCAGGCTATATTCCCTTTACAAGATTTTATGGGATTAGATAGCGCACATCGTATGAATATACCCGGAACATCTTCCGGAAACTGGCTCTGGAGATATACTGCTCAAATGTTAGACGCCGTAGATGAAGTACAAATTCAACAACTTGTAGAAATAAGTAACAGACAGATCAACCCAACTACTTAACCTTGCAAATGCTTGATTTCATATACAGACTGTGTTTTTGTATATTTCAGGCTTAGATATTTTAACTTATATATATGGCTTTTACACTGAACCATTTACCTTATCGAACAGAAAAACCCAGGAAGAAGGGTCTTACCTTAGCCCTAGATAAAGGGTACAGCGTACGTCAAGCTGAAGACTTTGTAGAATCAAGCTCAAAGTATATTGATGTTGTAAAATTAGGCTGGGGTACATCTTATGTAACTCAGAACCTTGAAGAAAAAATTGCGGTCTATCATAATGCAGGTATACCGGTTTATCTTGGTGGCACTTTATTTGAAGCTTACGTCTTAAGGGATCAATTGGATGCTTATGTTGCTCTAATGCAGAAGTATGGTATTGAGCAGGTGGAAGTATCTAATGGAACTATCTGGCTTTCTGATGAACGAAAGCAATCCATAATTAAAGAATTGAGTAAAGATTTTACGGTTTATTCCGAGGTCGGAAGCAAAAACCCAAATGATATTCTGCCTCCGTATAAATGGGTAAAGATCATAGAAAATGAACTTAAGGCCGGTGCAGTCAAAGTTATTTGTGAAGCTCGTGAAAGCGGTACTGTTGGAGTATTCAGGCCTAATGGGGAGGTTAGATCCGGATTGATTGAAGAAATAACCGATCAAATTCCTCAGGAAAAACTGATCTTTGAGGCTCCGCAAAAAGAACAACAGGTTTGGTTCATTCGAAAATTTGGAAGCAATGTAAATCTTGGGAACATTCAGCCTGCTGATGTTATTTCAGTTGAAACTCTAAGGCTTGGCCTCCGAAGCGACACTTTATTAGACTTTTACTCATTGGATGACGATGAGGATCTAAACAATGTTATCAAAGACAATAACACAATCTCTAACAAAGAGTAATCACTGAGAGTAACTATTTATGAAAATTCTTTACGTTGCAGCAGAAATCTCACCTTTCGCACGCATGACCTATACTGCCGATTTACTTCGGTTCTTGCCGGCATCATTACAAGATAAAGGATTCGAAATTCGGATTCTGCTCCCAAAATACGGTACGATCAATGACCGGAGAAACAGGCTGCACGAAGTAATTCGGCTTTCAGGAATTGAAGTTGAAGTAGGTGACAAAATAGAGACCATGAAAATAAAAGTAGCAAGCATACCTAATGCCAAGCTACAGGTATATTTCTTAGATAATGATACCTATTTCAAGAGAAAAGGACTTTTCAGAAAACCTGATTCCGAAGAGTTTTATGAAGATAATGACGAGCGTCTTGCCTTCTACAATAAAGGCGTACTTGAAACAGTTATTAAGCTCGGTTGGGAGCCGGACATCATTCACTGCCATGATTGGCCTGCTGGTTTGACTCCGCTTTTGGTAAAAACACTATACAAAGACGAGAAAATTTTTAAGAACACAAAAATCGTTTATAATTTACATCACCCCATCAACGAGGGTGATTCAGATTCTGCGAGAGTGCTGGAACTCCTTGGATTGCCCGCTGATACCGAAATCGACAACCTTACCGAAGAGGGTAAAGTTGATCTTTTAAAATTGGGGCTAAAGTATAGTGACCATGTAGTTACCGGTAATTATTTAAAAGATGAATTTGATGATATATTCAAAGAGCTGGGAATAACACCTGAAAAAATTCAGGGATCTCCTGAGGCCGTATCTGATAAATTTGCCGAATACTATCGCACAATATCCGACGCTGAATAGAATAATTGATAGAGAACATTTTAAATATATTTTTTAATGACCAGAACAAATAAGGGTTTTATTTCCTTATGTATTTCGCTGTTAACCTTAGTTTTAATATTTAACGGCTGCGAAGACCCCGGAAGTGTAGGAAATAATTTCATTGAAGAACCCGTAGTAGTTTATGACACACTTTCACTCGATAACGTTACCTCTGAAAATTATTCAGGATACTCAGGTAATTTTGGTTTTACAGCTATAGGAAGCTATTCGGATCAAACTTTTGGAGACATTGAAGCCATGAGCTTAATGAAACCTATAAGAGAGCCAAGCATTCCTGACAGTTTAGGTATTGACGGCAATAACTTTTCCTTTAAGCTTGAGCTTCAACTGGACAGTACAAACACTTATGGTGATACGTTATCTGTATCTGAGTTTTCAATTTATGAGGTCACTTCTCTTTGGAGGGGAAATTCACACCGCATTGATACAGATGTGACTTATGATAACACCACTGAGATTGGAAGTTTTACAATAGGACAAGAGAAAAACATCATCGTAAATCTTGATGATGCCTGGAAAGATAAATATGCAACCTATCTTAATAATGAAGATGCGAATGCTGACTCATTATATCGCTATGAATTTCTTGGTTTAGTAATTGTGCCTACAGGTAATACCAATAAAATTTCTTTCCCAAGAAACGATAGCCGCTTTCTTATATTGACCGAAGATCAATCTGACACTGTAGCCGTGAGCCTAAGTAGTTTTGCTTATAATTTAGATCGAAGTAATGTTAATCAGAGCCCCACAAATACCTCTCTTCATTCCACTATCGAAGAACTTATGAAAATTAATTTCCCGTTAGCTCAAATTAGGGAAAATCATCAGTCCTCAAATATTCTCAGAGCTGATTTAGTTCTTTATGAAGATACTAATACACTCTCTTCATCTTTACCGGTTAATCATAGCAGGCCAAATGTTAATTTTGTTAGCCTAAGCTTTGGTGTTTCTTCTGATGAAGTTTATGAATATCAAATCAGGCAACCTAATTTTACCGGATCAAGAGTTTCTGACGGGCCTTATTTTAAAGCTGATATTACTACTTACTTAAATAACATACTTTATGGCCAGGAAGAGCGGGATGAAATGGTTATAGGAATTGGCTCAAACTCAGGCATTATTCGCTCCACTTTGTTGCACAATGAATCTGCTTCAACGGAATTAAGACCAAAACTAATTATCACATCAATAGTGAATGAAGACAATTAATTTCCATAGATATTTTTACTTAACCGTAGCAATTTTTATACTATCTGTCGGCCAGGTTTTTGCACAAAGCAATTCCAGCAGTATAGGTAACAGCGGTTCTTTTTATTCCTTGTTTGGCGTAGGTTTTCCTATAGAGAATAATACAGCCAGAGAGTCGAGTTTAGGCATTTTCGGTGTTTCTTTGGATAATGCCCAATCAAATAGTTTGCAAAATCCGGCATTGTGGGGTAAAAATGCTTTCACCACAACTTCATCCGGATTCAGTTTTTCAAAATTTCAGTCAACTGATAATAATTCTGTAAGCATAAACTCTTCTCTTCAGGCAAATTATTTTCAACTGACATTGCCGATCTTAAGAGAACGCTTTGGTGTTTCTGCATCTCTCTATCCGGTTACTCGTTCCAATTATCGATTTCTTACAACGAATACGACCGTCACATCAGAAAATGAAACCCTCGAATATATTTCTGATGCCAAAGGAAGTGGTGGGATCAATAAATTTGAAATTGGCTTTGGCTGGAACATAAACAAGAATCTTGCTATCGGTTATGCCCCGTCCTTAGTTTTTATATCTCAAGATAATTCACGTGAACTATATTTTAACAGCAATGAATTTGGGCCAAATATCATTGACACAAAAATAACGGGCTCCACCTTCGGCCATCGTTTTGGAGCACTACTTACTTTCAAAAATCTTTTACGGTCAAATGATAGAATTAGTATTGGTTCTTCATTTATTTTTCCGATTAATATTTCCACCAATGAAAAAACTATAAGCACGAAAATCGTTAATAATCAGACTCGTGAAGTGGTTCTTGAAGAAAGTCATGGAGGTGCTGCAAAGCTCCCCGTAGAATTAACTTCAGGCCTGACTTATTATCCCAGCCCTTTAGTCAACATTTCGCTTGAAGGTAAGCTTCAAAAATGGAGTGATGCTCAATCAAGCCTCAACAGTGCTAATAATCAATCCTTTGAGCTATCTGATCGTGCTAAATTAGGACTTGGCGGCGAATATCACCCGTATAAAACAAATTCAACGAGTTTTCTCTCTAACTTCCGGTACAGTGCCGGGGTTTCCTATGATACCGGCCACCTTCAAGCTCAAGGCCAGGATATTAATACCCTTTGGTTTTCTGCCGGTTTAGGAATAATTTCCCCTTTCTCTAATTCTACTATAGATTTAAGTGCTCAGTACGGACTTAGAGGAACTACCTCTAATAATTTGATTAGAGAGAAAATTTGGGCCTTTAATATATCTGTGAATTTATCAGAGCTTATGTTTTTCAGACCCAAGCTGAATTAAACAATTAATATTTATAATATAATAATTAAACAACCTGTTGAGTTTTAATAACTGACAGTATTAATAATAGCGAAGACCAATGAAATATCTAATTACGCTTTTAGGGATTCTTTTTGTTAGCTCTCCCATTACACATGCTCAAGCAGATACATGCCAAAAAGAGCCGCCCAGTGGTTTATCTCCATTAGCAGCCTATTCTATCTTTTATGAAAATTATCGCTCAGGCGATTACGAATTTGCGTTAGACTATGGTCGCTGGCTAATATGTGCAAAGCCTGAAAAACTAGAGGGAAACCCCAGGTTCAGCCTTTTAACTCAATACGACCGAATGGTTACCATTTATCAGGAAATTGGCAATAGCAAAGAAGACCCTACCCTTAAAGCAGCTTACATTGATACTGCTGAAACTCTTTTAAATGAAAGCCTTGAATTATTTGGAGATGAACCTAAATCAAGGTTTGATATAATTTTTACGAGAGGCCGTTTTTATCAACAAAATTATAATACCATAGATAATGGGTTGCAGAAAGCCTATTCCGACTATGAAACACTTTTTGAGATAGATCCTAAAAGAGCTGTTTCAATGGGTGATGGTTATTATTTACGGCAGGCATTAAATAATATCATCGATCAAGATCGCACCGAAGATGCCCAAAACTTTATTGATAATGTTAAACCACATGCAGAAGGAGATGCACTTGAGTTTATAGAAGAAAAACAACAGGAAATTTTAGGCTCTCCTGAAGAACAGATCGCTTATTATACTCCACTCTTGGAGGAGGATCCTAACAATCTTGATGCTCTTAGAGCACTGGAAGGTGCATATGAAAGTCTTGATGATCGCGATAAGCTGAAAGAAATTAAGCTAAAACTCAATGATCTTGACCCAAGTTATGATAGTGCATTAGACCTGGCTGAACTTGCCCGAAGCAATGCAAACTACAACGAGGCCGTTCGATTTTATCAGCAGGCATTAGATAGAGCTACTGATGACTCTCAAAGAAAAGAAATGTATCTAAGTTTGGCTGACATGAATATAAACCTTGGAAAGCTAAGCATAGCAAAAGAACAGGTTCAAAAAGCTCTTCAAATAGATCCTAATGACGGTACTTCCCTCATCAAAATGGCTACTATTTACGGTGCTGCCGTTAGTCAGTGTACTGAAGACCGCACGCTTGAAGCCGCCGATAAAGTTGTTTACTGGGTTGTAATAGATTATTTGAACAAAGCTAAACAAGTTGACTCTTCAGTAGCAAATTCAGTTAACCAACAGCTATCTACGTATCAAGATGTAACGCCAAATTCGGAAGATAAGTTTTTTACTTTGAATCTTGAGAACGGAGATACAATCACAGTTGATGGCTCTCTTAACAACTGTTATAGCTTTATTAACGAAACTACAACCGTTCGTTAATTTGGTATCAATAAAAACATTTGTATCTTTTCCTATCCACTAATACATTAAGGTGCGGAGATTAAATCCGCACCTTTCTTCCCTCCTTCCTCCTTTACATTTAACATACATAATGTTCACTTTTCAATATCTGGAGAAGGATTAAACAATACGCATTAAGCAAATGGCTCCTAAAAAAAATTACAAAAATCGCAATAAGAACAAGCGGAATAACCGCAGCAACAAGGCCGATAATGCCTTTATCCCCAAATTTTATTGGAAAAATAATCAAGGACTAGCCGGTCGCTATGCAGGGGTTTTGGAGATCAATTCAAAAGGATGGGGATTTATTCGAAAGCTTGATTATGAGTTCTCATATCAACCTCAGGATCCATTTTTAAAACCTGAGGAAGTTAAAGATCTTGACCTAAGACCAGGCTTGGTTTTAGAAGGTGAATTTGAAGAAGATAATAAGGGCCATAAGCACGTTGCTTCTGTAGACGTAATAAATGGACGGCCCGTAGAAGCGTGGACGAAATCCAGCCGGTTTGAGAGGCAAACACCAATCATGCCCATTGACTGGATAAAGCTTGGTTTTAATGCTGATGATGTGGAAATGCGGGTTATGGATCTCGTTGCCCCAATTGGAAAAGGCCAACGCGCCCTGATTGTTGCTCCACCGAGAACAGGTAAAACCGTTCTGTTAAAGAAAATTGCTAAAACTCTGACTGATAACTATGATGATATTCATGTCAGTGTTCTTTTGGTAGATGAGCGCCCTGAAGAAGTAACCGATTTTATTAGAACTACACAGGCCGAAGTTTTTGCCTCCTCTAACGATAAGCAAACCCAAAGCCATATTAGAATAACCGAAATGGCCTTGGGTTACGCCAAAAGAAAAGCCGAAATGGGTCAGGATTCAGTTCTTTTGATCGATTCTCTTACGCGCCTGGGTAGAGCCTATAATGCCATTCAAACCAACAGCGGTAGAACCCTTTCGGGTGGTTTAGATATTCGTGCTCTTGAGATACCCAAAAAGATCTTTGGCTCTGCCAGAAAAATAGAGGGGGGAGGATCATTAACCATCATCGCTACCTGCCTTATTGAAACAAATTCACGCATGGACGATCTGATTTTTGAGGAATTTAAAGGTACAGGTAATATGGAGCTCGTTTTGGATCGGGAATTAGCCAACGACCGTATTTATCCGGCCATAAACATCCAAGCTTCAGGAACACGAAATGAGCACAAGTTTATCACCGATTCTTTGGAAGAGCGAAACATGGTGAGAAGATATCTGCTTAAAAAATCTCCGAAAGAATCCATGCTTGGTTTGTTGAAAGTTTTGAAGAATACAGATAGTAATCAGGAACTTCTCAACCAAATTGCTGCATTAGCATAAATGCTGCAGACCTTACAAAGCTGTTAAAGGTTTTCGGAACTTTAAATTACCGGAAGCGACGGGTCAATTTCCTTAACCCATTTTTTCATTCCGCCCTCTAAACTGAAAACGGTTTCAAAGCCGGAATTGATCAAGATCTTTGCCGCATCTTTACTGGTATTTCCGGAACGGCACATCACAACCACATCCTTATCCTTATATTCATCAATTTCACCTAAACGGCTTTCCAGATCATTATAAGGGATATGATGGCCATCGATATTTGAAACCAGGTATTCGTGATATTCCCTTACGTCGAGTAGAAAAAAAGTATCCCCAGCTTCTTTTCTTTTCTTTAATTCATGGACTGAAATCGTTTTCATAGGATCGTATTATTCTTCTGAAGTATAGCGGTCTAATTTAAATTGCTTCCCAAGATACAACTGCTTGGCTTTTTCATCTTCAGCAAGCACATCAGCTGAGCCTTCCATTAATATCTTTCCTTCAAACATTAAGTAGGCCCGGTCAGTGATGGCCAGCGTTTCATGCACATTATGATCGGTGATCAAAATTCCGATGTTTTGATGACGCAAACCGGAAACAATTCCCTGTATATCTTCTACGGCAATAGGGTCAACTCCGGCGAATGGCTCGTCAAGTAAAATGAATTTCGGATCGGTAACTAAAGCTCGTGCGATCTCCGTTCTTCTTCTCTCGCCACCCGAAAGGCTATATCCCTTGCTGTTCACTACTTTATGAAGCCCAAACTCTTCAATCAGCTTATCCACTTTAAGGTCAATTTCTTTTTGGGGAATGGATAGAAACTGAAGTACCGATTCAAGGTTTTCTCTCACCGTGAGGTTTCGAAATACACTGGCTTCCTGGGCAAGGTATCCAATTCCCATCCTTGCCCGCTTATACATCGGCTCACGTGTTAGATTTTTTTCATTCAGATAAATCTTTCCCGCATTGGGACGAACCAGCCCAACCATCATATAAAATGTTGTGGTTTTTCCGGCTCCGTTTGGCCCCAACAAACCCACCACTTCGCCCTGCTTAACATTTATCGAGACATCATCCACAACCGTACGTCTGCTGTAGCGCTTAACCAAGCCCTCGCTATGTAACATCAATTCCGGCTGGATTTCCGTGCTCATAGTTTTAAGCTACTGACAGAGAATTTAAAATAGATTCAAAGATCGGCTTTCCGTCTTCAGAGCCAAGCAGTTTTTCCATGGCTCGCTCAGGATGCGGCATCATCCCCAAAACATTTCGGCCCTCATTACAAATTCCGGCAATGTGGTCGATGGAGCCATTAAAGTTAGCCTCTTTAGTCAAGTCACCATTTACATCACAATAACGGAATAGCACCTGATCATTGTCCTGAAGGGATTTCAATCCGTTGTCATCAATAAAATAGTTTCCTTCTCCATGAGAAACCGGTATATCCAAAACCTGTCCCTTCTTCAATCCATTGGTAAAAATGCTATCGGTTGATTCTGTTCTGATGAATACATCCTTGCATACGAACTTTAGTTTTTCGTTATGCATCATTGCACCGGGAATAAGTCCGGCTTCCAACAAAATTTGAAATCCGTTGCAGATTCCCATGACAGGACCTCCTTTTTCGGCAAATTTCACTACTTCCTGCATAATGGGAGAGAACCGGGCAATAGCTCCTGAGCGTAAATAATCTCCGTAAGAAAACCCGCCCGGAACTATCAAAAAGTCGATGCCAGAGAGGTCAGTGTCTTTATGCCATAGAAATTTTACGTCAGAATTCATCACATGCTTCATGGCATGGTATGCATCATGATCGCAATTAGAGCCGGGAAATACTACTACGCCAAATGTGGCCATTGTTTTATCCTTTTATTTCAGTAACCAGTTGAATTTCTTTGAGTACACCGTCTATACGAAGGCATTCTTCAAATTCGCCTTCATGAACCAGCGCTTTGCCTTCGTTATGAACCTTCCAGGTTTTGTCTTCTGCTTCAGACAGACTGCATCCGGTAGCTTTCATAAGCTGCGAAATCACCTCTTCAAAAGTGTGAATATCGTCGTCATACAAAATAAGCCGCCAAGGTGTGTTTACTGATTCTTCAACTTCTTCTTTTTCCTTGGTCTCAGTTTGGTACTCCACCTCTTCTTCGCTCAGCACAATAGTATCGATATGTTGAGCAAGGGAGAACATGGATCAGGCTTCGATCGAAATTTCGAAATCTTCCATCACTTCATTAGCAAGCAACTGAGCGCAGGCAGCTTCTACGATTTTTTTTGCAGCTGCTTCATCTTTGGCATCCACATCAAGCTCAATGAACTTGCCAATGCGTACTTGCTGAACTTCATTTAAACCAAGGTTTTGAAGGGCATGATGAGCAGCTTTTCCTTTTGGGTCCAAAATGGATGGACGCAGCGTTACATTTACTTTCGCTTTATACATATTCGGGCTTCATTTAAGTGAGCTCCAAAGTTAACCTTTCTACAACTTAGCTGCTAACTTCTCTTTGAGAATGCAGGAGTCAGACTCAGGATTCAGAATTCTTTTCTGAGTACTGTGTTCTGACTTCCTTTTGATATCTACTTCTTCACCTCAATCTATTTAAAACCTCTTCTTCCATCTCTTTCACACTCATCTCGTCCGCATCCATCCATTGAACAAAATTCCATCGTTTATACCACGTCATTTGTCGTTTGGCGTAACGGCGGGTGCTTGTTTTTATCTTTTCGATGGCTTTTTCCAGCTTCCATTCACCATCCAAATATTTGATGATCTCCTGATAACCTACCGTATTCAATGATTGAAGCTCTTTGGAATTCCCCTCAGCCAGAATGGCTTTCACCTCTTCAACCAATCCTTGTTCTATCATCCGGTCAACACGCAGGTTGATACGATCATATAATTTCTGTCGAGGCCATTTTAGTCCAAGAACTACCGTATTCTTATCAGGTTGAACTTCGTCTTCATCATGGAAGCTACTAAATGGTTTCCCGGTTTGCATCCAAACATCCAAAGCACGGATAATGCGCTGCCGATTCATTCCATCCATTTTTTTAATGTATTCAGGATCAATTTCTTTCAGCATTCCATATAGTGATTCGAGCCCTTCATTTTCGATCCTTTTTTCCAGATTGGCGATATTTTTTTCGTCCGCCTCCGGCATTTCATTAAATGGTTGAATAAGGCTTTGAATATGAAGCGTACTTCCGCCCACATAGATCACATGCTTCGACTCTTGTATTATTTCTTCTTCCCATTTTACTGCCCTCCGCTGAAAACTCATGGCATTATCATCTTCCTCAAGCTCCAGCAACGAAATATTGTAATGGGGAACTCTTTCTAATTCTTTGGGTGAAGGTTTTGCTGTCCCAATGTCAATGTGCTTATAGCATTGCCGGGAATCAGCTGAAATGATAGAAGTATTAAATTCTTCGGCAAGCTGAATGGAAAGCTCGGTTTTCCCAGAAGCGGTAGGGCCTAAAATTATGATTCTCAAAATGTAAAGTTTTGGAATGGAATATTGAGGCAAAGATACGCACTGAAGTTTAAAAACGTGTTACGGTAACACATTAAAACTGATTTATAAAAAAACTACAAATCAAATCTCAGTGATATCCTATGCGTAAACCCGAGATCACTGGAAGCGCCTGCAAAACTGGCACAACTATAATCCAGCAAAAAAGCTTAACGAAATAACTCCATTCTGGTATTTCAGGGGTAATGCAGCTGCTACATAATCATACCCAACTATACCGCTAAAACGCTCGGAATGCATATACATGATCTATGGCGTTTCCACTTCAGCAAGTCCTGCTACGTTCCAAAATGAGGAGGTAACATCACGGGCAAGGGCTCGGGCTCCACTTCCGGTACATAAAAAATCATTGCCATACTTATACTGTGCATGAGAAAGCAAGGGAAAGAAACCCAATAGTAAAAGCGCTGAAATAAAGCAATTCATCAATAAAAAAGTAAAAGGTTACTGTAGCGCTTAAACGATATATTCTGATACTTATTTGAGCTGAAAATTGATCTTTCTGAGGTTGCAGAGAGAGTCAGTATTTCTTAGTATAAGCACACTCCATTGAAAGGGCAACTTAGGGTGTAAAATTGCTCTTTAACCTATTTAAATAATGAATTTATGAAATTTTCTGTATCGAGCAACGAACTCAACAAAGGGCTTTCGGCCGTGATTGGAGCCGTGCCTTCAAAAGCTACACTTCCTATTCTGGAAACCATCCTTTTTGAAAGTGAAGACGGAAAACTGAAACTTACCGCCACAGATCTTGAGATCTCCATCATTGAGTACATTGATGCTGATATCGAAGAAGATGGTGCAGTTGCAATACCTGCACGCCGATTGTTGGAAACTTTGCGTCAGCTACCAAACATCCCCGTATTTTTTGATGTAGATGATCGCAAGAACATCAACTTCCGCACCGATAAAGGTACATACAAATTGGTTGGAGATGATGCAGATGAATTTCCCGAAGTGCCTAATCTGGATGAAGGTACCAGCATAAACACCACAACCGAGTTGATGAATAATGCGATTCACAAAACGCTTTTTGCGGTTTCCAGTGATGATCTGCGCCCTGCGATGATGGGTGTTTATTTCCAGCTCGGCACGAATGAAAGTAAATTTGTTGCGACTGACGGTCACCGCCTGGTAAAGTACAGCAACAAAGAGATCAAGGCTGACAAAGATGTAAATTTCATTGTTCCTGATAAAGCACTGAACCTCATCCAAAAAACTATAAATGGCGATGCTTGTGAACTTACTGTAACAGAAGATCATGCTCGTTTTAAAAGTGAAAGCACCATAGTCATAACCCGTCTTATCAACGAGCAATATCCAAATTACGATTCAGTAATTCCCCGCGATAATGACAAGTTTCTTACCATCAGTAAAGACCAGATGCTGTCTACGGTGAAGCGTGTGGCTATATTCTCGAGCAGTACTACACGGCAAATTCGATTGCAGCTTGGTTCAGACAAACTGACCATTCGTGCTGAAGATCTTGATATGAGCAGTGAAGCGAAAGAGACTATCGAGTGTGAATATTCCAATGAAGAAATGGAGATCGGCTTTAATGCAAAGTATTTGGGTGATGTGCTCAGCAATATCGATGATGATGAAGTTACTTTTGAGTTTTCATCCCCTAATCGCGCCGGTATTGTTAAGCCTTCCAACAAAGATGACAACGAAGATATCCTGATGCTGGTAATGCCGGTTATGCTCAACAGCTATGCTTGATGAGTCAAATAATTACCATCACAACTGATTTTGGTTTGCAAGACCATTATGTGAGCGCTATGAAAGCGGTCATGCTGGGCATTGCTACAAATGCCCGGTTTGTCGATATTTCCCACGAAATTCCCCCACAAGATATTATGGCCGGGGCATGGGTTGTCCGAAATACTGCTTTTCTTTACCCGCCAAATACCGTGCACCTGGTAGTGGTAGATCCCGGTGTGGGAACTTCACGTCATCCGGTAGCCCTGAAAGTTAAAGACCAATATTTTGTAGGACCCGACAACGGTATTTTTTCACTTTTCTTTAACCAATACGACTATGAGGCCTACAAACTGAATAACAAAACCTATTGGAGGGAAGGGGTTTCTAAAACTTTTCACGGCCGTGATATTTTTGCACCCGTTGCGGCGCATCTCAGTAACGGGGTAGAGCTGGAAGATCTTGGCGAACCAATCGAAGAATTGGTAACCTATCATTGGGCCGTTCCCATTGCTGATAAAGACGGGCTTCAAGGCTGGGTCGTTCATATTGATCGTTTTGGAAATTTAATAACCAATATTTCTGAGGAGCTTATTGACGATCACCTCGAGAAAAAGAACGTCAAGATCTACGTGGGGAATACTATGCTCAATAAGATCGTGACCACTTTTGGCGACGTAGAAGAAGGGGAACCTGCTGCATTTATAGGAAGTTCAGGCATGCTTGAGATCGGTATTAATAAAGGAAATGCCGGACGCATGTTAAGTGTTGATAAAGGTGCGCAGATCTCGATCGTGTTGCAGAAGTAATTACCACAGCAACTTTTCGAAAGTTATCCAGTATTCTTTATCTAATTCTAACCCTCAGGTAACTTTGGAAAAGTTAGCTAAAGGTGCTGTAACACTAAAGCTTAATCAGCGTATTCCCTACAAAACAAAATGATTAGTTATGAAGCTTGAATTACGCTCTCCCATAGATGAACGTGCCGGAATTTCCATCCCTGATGAAATTTCCAACCTTTCTATGCCGTTCAACGGAACTGTTGGCTCTAAGGAAGGAGATGAATACCGCGTTAAGAACAACATCATCGATCTTTTAGGAAAAGAACCTGAATTTACCTCTATTGCTCAAAGCACTAACCATTGGAAAATTACGGCGGCTATCTATGAAGATATCTGGCGAAAGCGCTCACTCTCATTGCTTTCGGGAGAAGAGTTTCCGATAGAGAAAGAACATGAGTTACTCATCGACTGGACGGCGCCAAAAGAAGATGGATGGTATTTAGATCTTGGATGTTCTACCGCCTTGTATGCCCGGGCACTTAAAGCGGCTCAGAAGGAAGCAAACATTGTAGCCCTCGATTTTTCTTCTCAAATGCTGGAGGAAGCCCGCCTCAAAGCCGAAGCCGACGAAACAGACATGACATTTATACGTGCTGATGGGAGAGAGCTTCCTTTCTTTTCCAAAACCTTTGACGGCATTGTGATGGGCGGAACACTTAATGAACTGACTGAAGAACTAAAAGTTCTATATGAAGCTAAACGAGTGTTAAAAGAAGACGGCGTTTTCTTCATGATGCATCTCATCAAATCAGAAGCATGGTATGGGCGCTTGCTTCAGGAGTCGGCCGCTATTGGCGGGATTAATTTCTGGACCGTAGATGAAAGTAACAAACTATTCAACCAAGCCGGGTTTGAGGTGGAAGAGCAACTTGTTAAGGGGATTGTTTGTTTTACGAAATTAAGGCCGGCGTAGCCGGAATGCTTAATTTTAAATGTTGAATGTTAAATGGGATCAAGAGCCATTTAACATTCAACATTTTCTCATTTAAAATTACCCCTACATTTATTCTAAAGTGTAAAACCTCAATTCATTTTCAGAGAACCTGTTCAGTTTCCGATCAAAACCCTTTTAATAAAAGTATTAGGGGCTTCTGCTTCCTTGTCTGGGAAATAAAGGGTATCTGTTTGATGGTCATTGAACAAAATAAACGGTACATCCGATGATTCTTTTAATAACTCACCTTCATTCGTTGTCAACATAAAGCTCACCGGATTTCCATCTTCTCCGGTCAGGTTCTTCAAAAATTTAATGCCAATATTGTCACTACCCATACAATACAGCCCCCAAATCCATGATGCTGCTCCATACTTTTTAACCGTTTCATTGGGGTTATTTGAGTTCTCCACTCTCTCCATCACTGAAAACAATTCGGAGTCGATAACCTTGTTGCCGATTTGTCTTCCTTCAAAATCAAAGAAATAAAGCTCTGGAAGCATCGAGTGTGCGGCAATAATTTTATCTCCACACACCGTAGCATATGAGGATTCTGCAAGCGTTAATGGCTGCATGGCATACTCTTTTGGATCCATAGGCAACGGGAAGATCTCTTTATATACACCCATATCCTCCGGATCAAAAAGGTAAAGTAGGTAGTGATCTTCGGCCGTAAAATTACTGCCGGTTAAAAGGACTTTTCCATTTGGCAGCAGCAAACTTTTATTAAGACGGGTTATTTTTGTTGATACTATATCTATTACTTCTCCTGAGGGTGAAAATTTGGTAACCCGCCCACTAAATTCCGTTACCAAAATATTTCCATTCGGAAGTCTCAATGCCGACGTTGGTTGGTTTAAGTCGCCGGGGCCATTTCCTTTTCTTCCCCAAAAAGATAAAAGCTCTCCATTTCTATTATAGATAAGCACGTGGGATTGAGCTTTATCAACAACCAGGATAGTATCATCCTTAACGTTTTGAATTTGAAGGTCTCCACTCAACAGAACATCATCGGTTTCTTCTAATATCAGCGTATCTGTCGTTTCAAAGAATTGACTGTAAAGGTTACAGAATGGGAATAGAATGAGAATTAATACCGGTAAGAATAGCCGCTTCATTGAATTGCGTTGATGATCATTTAACCGAAACTAATCTTCAAATTTTATAAATCAAAAAAACAACATGATTCATATACTTATGTTAAATGGGGTTAAAAGCCATTTAACATTCAACATTATCACATTTAAAATTACCTACATTTGTTCCGGAGCAGTAATTCCCAAGATCCCCAATCCGTTTCTTAAGACTTGAGCCGTTGCCTTTGCCAGTTCCATACGAGCCTGAGCCAGTTTTTCATCTTCCCCTAAAATGCGGCAGTCATGGTAGAAGGAAGTAAATGCGGAAGCCAGCTCGTTCAGAAAATTCACAACGTGATGCGGCTCACGTGATCTTGCTGCACTCAGCACCGTTTCCGGAAACTTCAGCATGGTTTTGATAAGCTTGATCTCACTTTCATGATCCAATACACTTAGGTCAGCTGAACCTGAAAAATTATATTCTTCTGTTACTTTTCGCAGAATACTGGAAATTCGGGCATGGGCATATTGAAGATAAAAGACCGGGTTCTTTTCACCGGCTTCTTTGGCCTGTGCAATATCAAATTCGAGATGGGTGTTTGGCGAGCGCATCAGGAAGAAGAAGCGAGTAACATCGGCACCTACTTCATCCATAAGGTCATCAAGCGTGACAAAATTCGCTTTTCTGGTACTCATCTTAAATGGTTTTCCATCTTTCACTAAAGTCACAAACTGGTACACGACCACATCTACCTTTTCCGGGTCATAACCAAGCGACTTAATGCCATTCAACACATCAGGGTAGGTGGCAATATGATCGGCTCCAAACACATCAATACATAGATCAAAACCGCGATCTAATTTATTGGCGTGATAGGCGATATCGGGGAGGCGATAGGTGGGCTCGCCCGTGCTTTTTACCAATACGGTATCTTTCTCTTTGCCGAACTCGGTAGTTTTAAACCAAACGGCTCCATCTTTATCATACACCAGATCTTTTTTTCGAAGCTTCTCAATGGTTTCTTCGATCTTTCCCTCTTCATACAAGCTATGCTCATTGAAAAAGGAATCCATTTTGATCTTCATGCGCTCCAGCGTACCGCTGATATCCGCAAATATCTCCTCTTCGGCTTTTTCCTTGAATGGCTTTTCATCCTCAGCTTCAACAAGGTCTTCTCCCTTCTCATCCACTAAAGCCTGAGCGATATCCCGAATGTATTCTCCCTCATAACCACCTTCAGGAAATTCAGCTTCCTTTCCAAGTAATTCCAGATATCTGGCGCGAACACTTTCCCCCAAAACCCGCATTTGTCGGCCAGCATCGTTGAAGTAGTATTCTCTTTCAACTTCAGCGCCGGTCCATTCAAGAAGTCGGGCTACGGTATCACCTAAAACGGCATTCCGTCCATGACCGACCGTTAAGGGCCCGGTTGGATTGGCACTGACAAATTCGATCAAAACCCGTTTACCTTTATTGGAATCTGTTTGCCCGTAGGCTTCTCCCGAGTTCAGGATTTGACTCAAGCTGTCAAACAGATACTCTTCAGCAAACCGAAAATTGATGAAGCCGGGGCCCGCAATTTCAACGGCGGAAACTTTTTTCTCATCGAACTTCAAGCCATCTACTATCTGCTGAGCTATCGCTCTTGGATTATTCCGGAGGAGCTTAGCCAACATCATAGCGATATTGGCAGAAGCATCTCCGTGTTCCGGCTGGTTCGGTTCCTCTATCTTGATTTCCGGTACTTCTTCTAATTCAAACTGCTGAAGAGATTTACTTATGATCTCAACTAAATATTCTTTCATGGAATAATAATTTTCAGATTCACCCAAAGATAAGGGAATTGGGAATTAGGAATCAGGTCAGATTACATTTCTTGGCTATAAAAAAAGGGGCAACACAAAAGTATTGCCCCTTCGAGATATTCTTGTTAATACTAATTGATCATATCATCAATAATTGCCTTGAAAGCTTCAAATGTTCTTGGATTCTGCTCTACCCTGGTCCCGTTAATATAGAAGGTGGGGGTTGAATTTACATTAAGGTTCATTCCCTCTCTTTTATCTGCCATCACAATACGTTGCATTTCGGCGGAGTTCAAATCACTTCTGAACTTTTCGACATCCATATCCAGGCTTTTGGCATAACCAATAAACATAGCCTCTGCATTACCCTGAGCCCATTGTTCTTGTCCGGCAAAGATCAAGTCATGCATTTCCTGGTATTTACCCTGAACACGGGCCGCTTCGGCTGCTCTTGATGCCAACTGAGCAAATTCATGCATATTAAGCGGAAAGTGCTTCGTAGTGATGGAAATATCATCTCCATATTCTTGTTTAAGCCTCTCTTCAATAGATACAAAATATTTACACGCCGGGCACTGATAGTCACTGTATTTGACCAAGTTAATTTTTGCCTCTGATACCTCAGTCTCCTGCGCCATCAAGGAGCCGCTAAACATTACGGCAACAATAGTGAATAAAAATAATCCTCGTTTCATAATGTGATTCCTTCGTTCTTTCTATACTGATTTATTTTTTTAAAATGTCGGTATAAGATACCATTCATTTTTTCGATTATCTGCGGAATTTGATCCTCGTTGTTCTCCCTTCCGAAGGATAAACGTATAAACTCCCTCGCTTCTTGTGCACTTTTTCCAATAGCTGTCATTGTTCGGTTTGGTTTTTCACTTCCCACCTGACAAGCACTTCCTGTTGAGATCGCCAAACCGGCCTGATTGCATTCCAGCATTAGAAACTGCCCCTCCATCCCGGGAAACCTAAGTCCTAAAATATTTGGTATAGATCTTTCCGGATGCCCGAAAACTTCCAGATCGAAGGGTAGTTTTTTTAGTTCATTCATTAAAGCTGTTCGAAATAAAAGAATTCGATCCTGTTCTTCTTTCATCTTTTGAGTGATCTGTTTTGATGCAGTTGCAAAAGCCGCAATCGATGGCACATCACTCGTTCCCTGTTTTAAGTTCTTTGGGAAATCAGGGTCGGGGATAAATGGCTTCCAGCTTACTTTAGGATTCATCCAAACCGCCCCTGCTCCTTTAGGTCCATATATCTTATGTCCGGATATCGAAATAGCATCCACATTCAGCTTTTGAATGTCTAATGGAATTCTGCCGTAACTTTGTACACAGTCACTGTGAAAAAGAACTTCTTGTTCTTTTAATAGATCCCCAATTTTTTGAAGGTCTTGTATGATCCCAATTTCAGAGTTCACATGTTGTATGGATACCAAAGAGGTATCATCCTTCAATGCGCTCTTTAACTCATCCATATCCACCTCACCAAACTGGTTTACAGGAAGTCGGGTTATCTCATAGCCTTCCCGTTCAAGCTTTAGAAAGATATTTCGGACGGAAGAATGTTCAATCGAAGTAGTGATGATCTGTTTTCCTTCCTTTGCAGCTAAAAGGGAATAAATGGAAAGAAAATTAGCCTCAGTTGCTCCTGAAGTAAAAAACACATCCTTCGCGCGGGCATTTAATGTATCAGCCACCGTTTTTTTGGAGGCTTCCAGAATTTGTTTTGCCGATGAGCCCTCATCATGTAGGCTGCTTGCATTCCCATAATAGTGCTTGGCAACATTGATATAAACTTCCAGTGCTTGATCACTGATGGGGGTTGTTGCGGCATGGTCAAGATAGATCATTCAAATCGCTCTTATGTTTAAAAAAAGGTATCTTTACTTTGCCTTAAAAATAGACAAATAAAACGGCCTTATCATCAAATGAATCAGCTTGAGCTAACCTCCACTTTAAAAAATGCTTTCCACGAAGATATCGGAATGGGCGATCTTACTTCCGAATCTGTTTTTACTGAAAATCAGCAAGGAAAGGGGATCTACACCTCAAAAGCAGATGGCGTACTTGCCGGGCTTGATGCTGTTATAGCCGGATACAATCTTTTAGACCCCGGTGTAACGGTCACGCTTCACAAGAAAGATGGAGACTTTGTGAAAAAGGGGGATATTATTGGAGAAGTTGAAGGAAGTATTCGCATCCTTTTAACGGGAGAAAGAGTGATCTTAAACCTGCTCCAGCACCTTAGCGGAATCGCTACTTCAACCCGGAATGTGGTCGATTTGCTTGATGACCCAACCATTGCTGTTGCCGACACTCGTAAAACCTTACCCGGATTAAGGAGCCTTCAAAAATATGCCGTACGCTGTGGGGGAGGTAAAAACCATCGCTTTCGTTTAGATGACGGAATAATGATCAAAGACAACCATATTAAAGCCGCCGGCAGTATTAAAGCCGCCGTTGAAATGGTGCAAAAACACGCCGGACATATGGTGAAAGTAGAGGTGGAAACAGAGACCGAAGAACAAGTTTTGGAAGCGGTGGCTGCTAAAGCCGATGTTATCATGTTGGATAACCGCTCCCCTCAGGAAGTAAAGAAGCTGATCAATATTATTCCGGATGATATTGTTGTTGAGGTTTCAGGCGGAATTACCCCGCAAAATATCGGCAGTTATAAGAACTGTGGTGCGAATGTGATCTCTCTGGGTTGGCTTACTCATTCCGTAAAAGCACTGGATATCAGTTTCAACCTGCAGTAAAAGACTGTTAGAACCGAACGAATTCAGTGTTTAATTTCTTAACTTCAACACTGATCATAATGTTGACCTAAATTTCGTTTTTATTACACTCTCGTTTGTACAAGACCTAAATATTCTATGGAAGTTTTAGACCTGTTAGAAATTGAATCAGAAGTCTCCCTGCCCAAGCGCTACAGCCAGTTATCTGTGGAAGAAATGGCAGCTCGTGTTAAGGAGATCAAGGCCAAATTTGGGAATCGTCTTTTTATTCCCGGGCACCATTATCAAAAAGATGAGGTGATCCAGTTCTCAGATGCGCGCGGCGACTCCCTGAAACTCGCTCGGATCTGCTCTCAAATGCCGGAAGCGGAATTCATTGTTTTTTGCGGCGTACACTTTATGGCTGAAACTGCAGATATGCTTACCAAGCCTGGCCAAAAGGTCATTCTTCCTGACCTACGTGCCGGCTGTTCCATGGCAGACATGGCCGATATCGATCAAACTGAAACGGGATGGAAGAAAATGCAGGAGATCTGGGGAGATACCATTTTGCCTCTCACCTATGTCAACTCCACAGCTGCTATCAAAGGGTTTGTAGGAAAACACGGTGGGGCGACGGTCACTTCCTCTAATGCAAAAAAAATGCTGGAGTGGGCCTTCACACAGAAAGAACGCATTTTATTTTTGCCCGATCAGCACCTGGGAAGAAACACCGCTTATGATCTTGGAATACCTTTGGAGCAAATGGCCGTTTGGGCTCCCCTTGAGGAGAGGTTTGAGTATGCCGGTGATTTTGAAGATGTGAAAGTGATCTTGTGGAAAGGACATTGCTCCGTACATGAGAAATTCAATATCAACCACATACAAAATCTCCGTGATAAGGAACCTGACACAAAGATCCTTGTACACCCTGAGTGTACTTATGATGTAGTACAAGCCTCAGATTTGAATGGCTCTACAAGTTTTATTATTGAAACCATTGAACAGGCTGAACCGGGCACAAGGTGGGCCATCGGAACAGAGATGAACCTGGTAAATAGATTAGCTGCTGAAAACCCGGACAAAGAGGTCATTTCCCTAAACCCGTTTCTGTGCCCTTGCCTCACCATGAATAGAATTGACCTGCCCCATTTGCTTTGGTCGCTCGAAAAACTGGAACAAGGTGAGGTGGTAAATCAAATTACTGTTTCGCAAGACGTTAAAGAATATGCTGTACTTGCTCTTGAGCAAATGCTGAAGCGCTCTTAAAATATCTGCGGATTCCCTGTATACTCTTACAGAGTCCGGAACTTGAGTGCATACTCGAAGTACATCTTTTTCGTTCTCAAAGCCTTAAACCTTTGTTAAATTTTAGTACCTTCAGTAAACTCTGTCATATGATGAAGAAAAGACCGCTATTATTTCTATTTTCGATTTTTCTACTCCCCATGCTTGCCAATGCTCAGGATGGTCAAACAGCGGCTGATAACTCCCTGTTACCTGAAATCAATCCACAAGACATTGAAATTCGCAGTGAGTTCAAAGCACGCTTTCCGGGATTAAGAAGACAGCCAATTTTAGGTTTTAACCCTAAACCCAGGGTTTTTCAAATTGACCCCAACCGGATGCCTTTCATAGAAACCCCGGAAGATGCCGTTGCAGACATCTCAATTACAGAACTGGGTCGTCCCGAGCCACCTTACCGCTCTATGCTTGAAATCCCTGATCGATTGAATGCCTATATAAGAGGAGGATTTGGAAGCTATCTGACCCCTGAAATAAACGGATACGGTTTATATGAGCTGAACGACAAAAGCCTCGTTTCCGGAAACTTAAACATGCTTGCATCAGACGGTCACCTTTCCTCTCAAGAAAGCGGCTTTCGGTATCTGGACTTAAGTGGAAGATATACCACTAAATTGCAGGATGGCCTGAAACTAAATATAGACATCGGGGCGCTCAGTGACTTCAATTACCTGTTTGACCTTGAAGACAACTTTCAGCAAAACTCTATCGGTGAAACTTCTGATAAAAGCTATACCGGGTTAAGCGGACAAATTACTCTTCAAAAAATGAAGAATACCCTGAACGGGTGGAGTATCTCAGCGGGCGGAAATATCTTTTCTTCAACTTTGGATGCAGGAAACTCGGGTTTATCCGGAGATCTCGATGAGCAGATCGTAAATGGCTCGGTATCATATTTTTGGCCCGGAAAAAGAATATATGAGACCTTTAAGATCACAGGAAGCATGGAAGCCTCAAATTACACCTCTTCCTTTTATGATGATCAAAACTGGTTAGACGCACAGGGATTCTTAACGTATGAGCGTTTACTCAATTTCACTACCCGAATAAAGGTAAAAGGGGGAGTCGAATATATTTCTGATGCGGATTCCGAAAGCTTTTATATCGTGCCTGAGGTCGAGGTTAAACATAACCTAAATACCAGATTATTCATTACAGGTACTGCTTTTGCACGGCCTGAGCTTCAAACCTTGCAGGAACACCATCAATACAATCGATTTCTGAATATGGAAAGCCAGCTGCAGCACTCCTATAATATCGGAGCTTCAGGTGAGGTTAATTTTCAATTATTTGAAGGCAACAGGCTCTTTGGCGGTGTTACATATACTCATACCAGGGATTATGCCTATTATACCCGCGAAGAAATTCAACCTGCCAACATTCCTGGTTTTTATAATGTGAATTATGGCAACGCCAATATATTTGATCTTTATTTTGGGGCAAGTCAACAGTTGGTACCTGAAAAATTTTGGGCAGATGTTAAGGTTTATGCCCGCCGACCCAGCTTAAAATCCGGGGGAGATATTCCTTACGAGGAAAAACTCGGGCTAAGCGGAGCCATTTCTTACAAGCCTGTAAAAGAACTTACAATTAATGGCTGGACAGAATATATTGGCAGTCGTCAATCACCTGAAACAAATTCTGAACTGGATCCTTTTTTAATACTTAATGCAGGGGCTGAATTTCAGATCAATGAAACATTTGGCGTTTATGCCAAACTATTAAATATTATGGGGCAGGAATACGAAATTTGGAATGGGTATCAGGAACGCCCATTTCAGATCTTTGGAGGGTTAACCGTTAAATTCTAACTTATTATGACAAAAGAATTTTTAGAGACACTGGGAATTGTTATTCGTGACCAGATCATTATGAAAAACACCGTTGAGGTGAAAGGCTTGGGTACATTTAAACCGGTTCACCACAATCAAAGACAAGAAAAAAGGGCTGACGGGTCTAATATGGTGATGCCCCCAAAAGATACTATAGAATTTACAGCTGAACATAAGGGGTAAACCATGCACATTGATCATTCAAAACTTGTTGAGCTACTTGTTGAAACTTCCGGAATTGAAAAGGATAAGATAGAAACCCAACTAACCGAGCTGGTTGACGAAATTCGGGAAGCTATCAGTGAAGGAGAAGCTTACGAGGTAGACGGTTTAGGGATATTTAGCGGCATTGGCAATAATATGATCTTTATGCCTTCTGAGGATCTTGCCACTGAGATCAATTATAAGTATGTGGGTATGGAAGCCATTAAAATTGATGATGCTCCCGAAAAGCCAAAACCAAGCAAGGAAAAGAAAGTTAAAGAAGACGATGACGACCCCTTTGCCGGCTTGTTGGGAGATGATGAGGATGAACCACAAGAATCTGACTCTTCTTTTGAACTTGATGAACCCGATGAAGAGGAGCCAAAATTGTCCGAAAAAAAAATCCACTGACATTGAAGACTTTGCTGACGCTTCGGCTGAAGAGTCTCCTTTTGATTTAGGTGATGAGGATCTTGAAGAAGAAAAGCCCGGTCCCGATAAATGGGGTATCGATACCTACAAAGATGATAGCGCAGAAAGCATGTTTTCAGGTTTGCTTGGTAATCGGGATGAGGATGAACCCAAGCTAACAGAACAAGAAGAAGATGACCTTTTGAGCGAGACCGAAGAGGAGCCTTCTGCTAAAGACCATTCAGAACCTCGGGAAACTTCAAAAAAATATTCTTTTGATGATGATAATGACACATCCCTTTCTTCAGATAAAGAAGATCTTTCGGACGATGAGGATTATGAGGATCCCTTCAAAGCATTACTTGATAACGACGATGAAGAAGAAGATGATTATAAAGATGAAGATGAAAACGAATTCATTCCCGAAACTCCTCCTTCAAAAGAAAACAAGAAAGAAGTAGTTCCTGTAATCAAAAATCTTTCTTCCGGAAATGCTAAAAAACCCAAAGAACAAAAGGAAAAACCTAAAGCCACTTTCCAAAAAAATAACTTTAAGCAGGAACCCAAATCCCAACCTGTTATGCTTTGGGTTGTCTTAATTATTTTACTCTTGGGCGGAGGAACTTATGGGGTGGGTTACTTTGGGATTGTACATATTCCGGGTGTAACACCTGAGTCATCAACATCAATGGCTTCGTCCACTCAACCAGATCCTGCGCCGGCAGAACAACAAAATGAAGCTCCGGCTGAAGAAACACCTCAAGCCCAGCCTCAGCAAACGGAACCAGAGCCGGAAACGGAACAACCTGCTTCAACCACAGGTTCTCAGGAACAAGAACCGCAACCTCAGGTATCACAGAGTGAAGAGGTCCCTGCTAACCAATCTACTTATGGGTTAACAGGTGTTCCTGTTCCTTCCGCAAATGACGGCTATACCATTGTAATTTATTCGCTGACAAGAGAAACAAACATTGAGGCAAAGCGCACCGAATTGACAAATGAAGGATATCGTGTCCTTGTTTCATCAATTCCATCACAGAGATATGGAACGCTTTGGCGTTTAAGTTTAGGACAGTTTGACACAATGAGAGATGCAGCACTTGCTGCTGAAACACTTGAGCAACCCTATTCAGAAAATTACTTTATAACAGAAATCCAATAAATACATCATCTACATGTACCCATTGCTGATATTTTTGCAGGACACCACTGCCGTTGACTCCCTGATGGCTATGCAGGAAGAAACAACCTCCTTCTTTGACTTATTAGTTGAAGGCGGGGTTTTAATGATCCCCATTTCTATTCTTTTTATGCTAACAATGTATGTCATCATTGAACGATGGAGAGCTCTGAACCGATCTCATGTTGAACCTGAGAAATTTTTAGGCACCATTGAAAGCATGTTGACTTCCGGTAAAGGTGGCGCCGCAAACGCCATGAGCTACTGTGATGAGTTTGACAAGCCAATATCAAGAATTATTAAGGCCGGGATCAAAAGGCTAGGCCGGCCTCTACGGGATATTGAAGATGCTATTGATAATGCCGGAAAGAAGGAGATATTTTTTCTTGAGAAAAGAATGAACTGGCTTGCTACCATAGCCGGTGTTGCTCCGTTATTAGGCTTTACCGGAACGGTAACCGGTATGATCGAGGCCTTTATGGATATTCAGTCGCTGCAAGGGAATGTGAACCCCAGCGTTCTTGCCGGTGGTATCTGGGAAGCGTTAATAACCACTGCAGCCGGTTTGATCGTAGGTCTTATCGCCTATGGATTTTATAACTTTTTATTGGGCAAGATAAATCGCTCCATTTTTGAGCTGGAAAATGCTTCGGCTGACTTCCTTGATTTATTACAATCACCTGCTAAAAAAGACAGTAACTAATTATGTCACGAGATTTCAGAAAAGGAGATAAACGGCTTACGCCCTTGTCGCTGTTTTCACAGTCGTCATTGACGGATATTGTATTGCTGTTGCTCATTTTCTTTCTGTTGACCTCTTCCTTTGTTACCAACTTTGGAATTCGGGTTGAAGTACCAAAAGCAGAAAGCAGTGCCGCCACAGAGTCTCAATTTATTTCTGTTGCCGTAACAAAGACCGGTGAATTTTATGTGGATGGAGAATTAACGGCCCGGGGATCTTTAGCTTCAGCCATTAGAAACGCTAGAAATAATAAACCCCAGGGCACCGTTGTATTAAGAGCGGACAAAGATGCTAAGGTTGATGATGCCGTCCGTGTTATGAATATCAGTAAAGCACTTAATTTAAAAATTATAATGGCTACGGAGCAGGGCTCCTAATTATATGGGAAAATATAGATTCACATCAGACGACCGTTTTGCACTAAAGGTTACCTTTGGAGTGAACATCGCACTGCTCATTATTTCGCTTTTATACACTTTTGACATGAACTCAAATGTTCGTCCGTCATATATAGAAGTGGAATTTGGTGAATATAAGACCGGACAACTGGCGGAATATTCTGAAGTTAAGAACGAAGAAGTTGCTCAACGCCCTAATCCTTCTGAAACAGAACCTGAAGTACCGGTCGATGAAGTTCCTGAGCCGGACATTACCCCACAAACACTGTCTGAGGAAGATACCAAGCCTGTTGATCTCGCTGACCAGGTTGAAGAAATAGATGCAGAGGAAATCAATACTCCTGAAACAGATAAAATCGACCCTACTCATCAAGAAACCGAACCCCAGGAAGAAGAAATTGAAATTCCTCCCGTTGCTCAGGAAAATGAAACTGTTACGGAAGGAGCCGATGAAAGCGGTGATGTGGACGGTGCAAGAGGAGACATGAACTCGGATCAGGGAATCGGCAATGATGAAGACAAAACCTCTCCTTATGAATTGAAATGGGAAGGAGATCTCGACCGCAGCCCGATGGTGCAACCTCTTCCTGAAAATACCTCCAATGCTGAAGCTGTTATTACCGTCCGTTTTGAAGTTCGGCCGGATGGTTCAGTGGGGCGTGTTATTCCCCTTAGAAAAATGAATCCTGAATTGGAACGTGAAGTTATGAGCACTTTGAGAACCTGGCGTTTTTCCCGACTTCCAGGCGGAGCTCCTCAGCAGGTTCAATGGGGTACCATTACCTTCCGTTTCGTTTTTGATTAAAAACATCAACATTCCTTAGGTACCTGTTATGACTAAAAGAACCTTATCTTTTTTCGTTTTTGCCCTCTCCATTATTTTTGTGGTAAGTGCTTGTAAAAGTAACCCTTCAGGCAGTGATGATGGAGAATATTCTCAGGTCAACAATTGGGTCCTAGCCAATATGGACTTTTATTATTTTTGGAATGAGTTGGTGCCTGAAGAAGCCGATGGAAACCAACAACCGGAGGATTTCTTTACCGGTATGCTGGAACCAAATGATGCTTTCTCCTATATCTCAGATGATGCAGAAACTTTGTTGGATGAATTGAATGGCTCATCGTTTACAGCCGGTTTTTCTCCTGCCTTCGGACTCTTTTCAGGTACCGAGAATGTATTTATTATCGTAGAGTTTGTATATCCAAATACACCCGCAGCAGCAGCCGGTATAGAAAGAGGGGATATTATTATCCGCATTAATGATCAGGACCTCACCACAGATAACTACCTGGATCTATATTATGATGATTCTTCGGCTAAGTACACTTTCGGTATCTATAATGTAGAAGAGAATTCTATTTCTGAAGGAGGCAGTGTTACAGTTAATAAAGCCGAGCTGTCTTTAGACCCTGTAGTATATACGGACATCATAGAAGATAGTGGTCACAAGATAGGATATATCTTTTACTCCAGATTTATAAACGGCGAGAATGACCAATTTATTCAGGCTGTAGACAATGTGCTTGCTGACTTTGAAAACCAAGGAGTAACGGAACTTATCGTTGACCTAAGGTATAACCCCGGAGGAACAATTGATGCTGCCGAAAACCTTGCAAATTCTATAGCTCCACAGTCCGTCACTACTAATGAAGAGGTCTTTGTGCAATACGAGTATAATGAGACTCTTGAGCAATATTATATAGATAATGAAGGCCTAGATTCTCCAAACCTGATCTCTCGTTTTTCTGAAGATCCCACGAATTTAAATCTTGATCGGGTATATTTTTTAGGAACATCGAGCTCAGCTTCAGCCAGTGAATTGCTGATAAATGGATTAAGACCTTATATGGATGTTGTCTTGGTCGGGACACCTACTTTTGGAAAATTTTACGGTTCTTATGTGTTGACCGGTCTAAACAGCAATCCCCCAAATAATTATGCAATTGTTCCTGTGGTGCTTAAATATGCAAATGCTGTTGGTTTCTCTGACTTCGGAGACGGCCTCGCCCCCGATCACGTTGTAGAAGAAGACCTATTCCAGTCTAAACCCCTTGGAGACCCAACTGATGAGCTGCTTTCTAAAGCGCTCGAGCTTATTACCGGTACACAAACACCCCCCCGCAAAAACGACACCAAGTATTCCTTTTATAAGATTGGAAGATCCAATAAAGTTTAAAAAAGGAAATATCTTATTAGAGAGACCTTTATTTAACTGATCATTTTTTTGATGTTTCCGAGTCTTCGGATCCATGCTTGATGTCCTTTTTACTTTGGTCCAATCCTGAGCGGACATGCAGGTCTCTTTGCGGAAATGGGATCTCGATATCGAATTCAGCAAATTTTCTAACGATAGCCTGATTCAATTCATTCTGAACCTGGTATCGTTTTTTCACGTCCGGTATCCATGCCAACAACTTCATATCCCATGAAGAGTCGCCAAACGATCTGAGGTGAACATCATGCTTTGGATTCTCCAATACATGTTCGCTCTCCTCGGCCACCTCATTTAAAGCTTTTAATACTTTATCCAGATCTGAAGAGTAAGAAACCCCAACATCTATACCCAACCTATAAGTGGTATCTCCATGGGAGAAATTAATCACATTTTTTGTAACAAATTCCGAATTCGGCACAATAATAGAGATGTTATCCAGTGTCTTCACTGTGGTAGAACGAATGTTTATTTCCTGGATATCTCCCTCAATATCACTCACAGAAACGCGATCTCCAACACTTATGGGGCGCTCAAAAAGCACGATCAAACCTGAGATAAAATTCGAAGTTATGTTCTGAAGCCCAAAACCAATACCAACAGAAAGAAAACCAAAAATAACCGCCAGCCCGGTCATATTTATCCCCAGGAATTGGAATGAAATAAATATTCCTATCACCACTAAAATATATTGCGACATTCGGGACAGGGTGTATTGCAAACCACTGTCATTTACAAATCGAGGAAGAATTCGATTATTAAGTGTGCGCTTCAAAAGAGAAGCCAAAAATGAAAATCCAGCTAGCAGGAGTAGAAAGATGAGTAGTTTTAAAAAAGTAACGGGGTTATCCCGCAGGGTAAAAAGTTGTACCTGTAATAAATCCCAAATGTAATTTAATGTTTCCCCAAGTGTATAATCCGAGGGATTAGGAATTTGCATTGCCGAATCTGCGGAAACAAAGAAGTCTGCACTATCTGCAGAAAGAGAATCTAATGGTGTATTCGTTGTGGGTAATTGGCTCATAGCCTCAAATGTAATGGATAATTGCGAGAAAATAATATGGTTACGTGAGGATTAAAAAGAACAACCGTAATGGCTTTTAAAACCCTTATTTGGTTGCAACGCAGAGCGGGTTGGAACCAGTCTCTGTATTGTTTTATTTCAAACTCGTCTTCGGTGCCTTCCAGATCTCATCATTGTAGTCGTTGATGGTTCTATCGCTTGAGAATTTCCCGATGTTGGCGGTATTAAGGATCGCCTTGCGGTTCCACTCATCCTGATCTTTAAAGGCCTCCGAGACCTCATCCTGCTTGTTCACATAAGCTTCAAAGTCAGCCAAAACCATAAAGTAATCTCCTTCATGCAGCAGCGCGTTGATGATGGGTTCAAAAAGCTCTTTGTCTCCGTTACTAAAGAAACCATCCCGGATCTGATCTAATGCCTCTTGAAGCTCTTCATTGGCATTATAATAATCCCAAGGATTATAACCTTCCCGGCGAAGCTGATCGATCTCTTCTTCCTGCAACCCAAATATGAAAATATTTTCTTCGCCCACTTCTTCTTTGATCTCCACATTTGCACCATCAAGTGTTCCGATGGTAAGCGCTCCGTTTAGGGCAAACTTCATGTTTCCGGTACCGGAAGCTTCCATACCGGCCGTCGAAATTTGTTCGGAAAGATTGGCAGCAGGAATCAGTTTCTCAGCAAGCGTTACGCTGTAGTTTTGCAGGAAAACACACTGCAGCTTTTTATTAACTTCCGGGTCTTTATTAACTACATCCGCTATGCTGTTGATCAGCTTGATGTGAAGTTTAGCCATGGTATATCCCGGAGCGGCTTTTCCGGCAAAGATCACCGTGCGTGGAGACATACCCAGATCGGGATTCTCTTTAAGTCGGTTGTACAGAGTGATGACATGCAACGCTGCCATAAGCTGACGTTTATACTCGTGTATACGCTTGATCTGAATATCGAACATGGAACTCGGATCCACATCTAGATCGTTTTCTACCTTGATGTATTCCGCCAGTCGTTTTTTATTCTCGATCTTGATCTCAGCAAACTTCTTGCGGAATTTTTTGTCTTCCGCATATTCGTTAATCTTCTTGAGTTCATCCAGGTCGGTGATCCAATCGTCTCCAATTTTATCAGAGATCAGGTCAGCTAACTCTGGATTACATTGTTTCAACCACCGGCGTGGAGTAATTCCATTGGTCTTATTGGTGAATTTATCAGGATACATCTCATCGAAATCCTTGAACATGAAATCCTTCAACAAACGTGAGTGCATGGCCGCCACTCCGTTCACTTTTCGCGCTCCCACAATTCCGAGATGCGCCATGTGAACCACCGGGTGTTCTCCTTCACTTATAATGCTCATTCGGCTCTGGCGATTTTTATCATCCCCTAATTTTATCTTCACGTCATCCAGGAATCGCCGGTTGATCTCATAGATAATATTTAGATGCCGTGGCAGCAGATTCCTAACGAGCGAAACGGGCCACTTTTCCAGGGCCTCCGGCAATAAAGTATGATTGGTGTAGGCCATGGTATCTACCGTGATGTCCCAGGCTTTATCCCAATCCATGTGTTCCTCATCCAGCAGGTAACGCATCAATTCCGGGATAGCCAAATTCGGATGCGTATCATTACACTGAATGGATACCTTTTCGGGGAACTTGGTAAAATCACCAGACTGCTTTTTAAAGCGCCGGATAATATCCTGCATGGAAGCCGAAACAAGGAAATACTCCTGTTTCAATCTCAATTCCTGCCCCACAAAAACTTTGTCATTCGGATACAGCACACGCGAAATATTCTGCTCGAGCTGATTATCCTTTACGGCATCAATGTATTGCCCCTGATTGAAACTCTTCAGATCAATAGATGAAGAAGATTCTGCTTTCCACAATCGCAGGTAGTTGACGATCCCGTTGTCATATCCGGGGATCGGTGTGTCGTAAGCAATTGCTTTTACACGATGAGTATTTTCCCAAGCATAGCGGGCGTCTCCGTTACTTCCGTTTACCGTAGTCTGATTTCCATAAAACTCTACCGGATACTGAACTTTTGGACGAACGGTATCCCATGGGTTCCCATACTTCAGCCAAAGATCCGGGCGCTCTATTTGGAAACCATCTTGTATTTTTTGATAGAAAATTCCGTAGTCATATCGAATTCCATGCCCGATCGCGGGAATTCCTAAGGTTGCCATTGAATCCAGGAAACAGGCGGCCAGTCTTCCAAGGCCTCCATTTCCAAGTCCGGCATCCCATTCCTGATCGCGGATATCTTCATAGGAAAGGTCCAGTTCCCCGAGAGCCTCAGCTACCAGATCACGCACATTCAGGTTTACCAGCATGTTATCCAACAAACGCCCAATCAGGTATTCCATTGATAAATAGTACACCCGCTTGGAATCGGTGTTATAATAATGCTGCTGGGTTTTCAGGAGTCGGTCATTGAGGCGGTCCATGATAGTGAGTGCCACACTCTGATATTTATCCCAGCCGGTAGTCGAAAATTCATCTTTAGCCAGCGTGTGACGTAAATGCAGCTTAATGTCTTCGCGAAGTGAATCCTTGTCCATTCCGGAGCGGGGATTCATATTTGTTGTCTTTTTCTTACTCATAATTCTTTTCTCTGATCTGTATAGTCTTTATATCGGAAATGAGAGTTGAAAGTTGATAGGTTGAGGCTGCCCAGATTGTCCAAAAGGCAGCATCAACTATCACTTTATCAACTTTCAACCCTCCTTTAAATAAATTCCCTGGTCCGGCTCGAAATTTGGTCTGGTTAGGTTCGCCGGAAATCCGAGCTTATGAAACGAGTCATACGCGTTAATTGCAACAAAATCCTGCTCAAAAATGCCAAAAACACTGGAACCGCTTCCACTCATACTGGCATATCCTGCGCCAAATTCATAGAGCTGATCCTTCAGGTTTCCTACTAAATGGAGGCGTGGAAATACGGCTTTCTCCAACTCATTTATGAGGAGATACCGCCACTCTTCCGGTTCCTCTTCCAGTAATACATTCTTCAGGGAAAACTCCGGCTCGGGATTAGGCTCGCACATTTGGTAAGCTTCCGCAGTACTACTCTCAACATTTGGATACACGGTAACGATCCACGCATCTGGTTGAATATCAAGCTCCTCGATCTCATGCCCGAGCCCTGTTGCGAAGCCCGGCTTCCCTTTAATGAAGAAAGGAACATCGGCTCCAATTTTTTTACCTAACTCGATCAGGTCATTCTGAGATAATCCCAAATTGGCGATCTTGTTCATCATTCTAAGAGCGGTTGCTGCATTGCTGCTTCCTCCTCCTAAGCCGGCACCGATCGGAATGTTCTTCTCCACCTTAATATTAAACTCGTCTTTTAGCCCGGCTTCTTGCTGAAGCAATCGAATGGCCTTTACCACGAGATTGGTCTCGTCCACCGGAATTTTCGGGTCACTCATTTCCAGGTGCATACGGCCGGCTTTTACCTCAAACCGATCATTCCATTCTATAAAGCAAAAGCCTGACTCGATGTTATGATAACCGCTATCAAGCCTTTCAAGCACATTCAGCCCAAGGTTAATTTTAGCGTATGAATTTGAGATCCAGAGATCAGCCATTGTTCAAAAAGTCTTCTTTGTGTTCCATCATATAATTGAAAGCCGCATCATGTTCGTTCGGAATATCTCCGTTCAGGATCGCTTCTTTCACCGCATCTTTCACGTCGCCTACCATTTTACTTGGTTTTATATTCAGTGCCTCCATAATTTCCTCTCCTGAAAGCGGATTTTTCCATTTCCTTAGGCGATCTTTTTCCTCCACTTCTTTGATGCGCCGCTCCACATAATCAAAGTTTTTCTGATATTTCTCGTGCTTGTAGTCATTCTTTGTGGTGATGTCTGCACGGCATAATTTCATCAGATCATCGATGTCATCACCGGCCTCATAAATTAATCTGCGAATCGCGGAATCCGAAACTTCATCTGAAACCAAAGCAATGGGGCGGAGGTGCAGCCGCACTAATTTTCTCACATAACGCATGCGCTCATCCAGGGGGAGACCAAGTCGGCGAAAGATACGCTTTGTCCACTTGGCACCGAGAGCATCGTGGCCGTGAAAAGTCCACCCGGCTCGTTTTTCAAATCGCTGCGTGGGCGGTTTGGCAATATCGTGCATAATTGCTGCCCATCGAAGCCACAGACCTGCTCCCAGTTCGATCACATTATCAAGCACCTTCAGTGTATGCCAAAAGTTGTCTTTATGACGCACGCCATTGATCTCCCTGACCCCATGTAGCTCATGCATTTCCGGAAAGAATTCTTTCAGTAATCCGGTTTTAAACAACATGTTAAACCCCAGTGACGGATTATCACTCATGATTATCTTATTCAATTCATCAATAATGCGCTCTTTGGAAATAATGCTGATGCGATGAGCCATTTCTGTTATAGCCTGAAAGGTCTTTTCTTCGACCCTGAAATCCAGCTGAGAGGCAAAACGTATGGCACGCATCATTCGAAGGGGATCATCATCGAAAGTTTGATCCGGATCGATCGGCGTTTTGACAACCTTGTTTTCCAGGTCTTCCATCCCGCCAAATGGATCATTCAAAGCTCCATAATCTTCTTGGTTCAGCGACCATGACAAAGCGTTGATCGTCAGGTCCCGGCGCAGCTGATCATCCTTGAGCGTGCCATCTTCTACAATTGGTTTGCGAGAATTTTTACGATAGCTTTCTTTCCGGGCACCTACAAATTCCAGTTCAAGATCGCCCACTTTAACCTGTGCGGTCCCAAACTGTTTATATACAGCCAGTGAAGAACCCTCGATCTTCCCCGCCACTTTCTTAGCCAGGGTAATTCCCGGTCCTACTGTAACAAAATCAATATCTATCTCTCCTTCTTTAAGACGATTTAAATAGTAATCACGGACGTACCCGCCCACAACATAAACCGGGCAATCCAATTTTTGCCCTGCATCGCTTATGATGGTAAATATTTTTTGGTGTAAAGTTGGTATGTTCTTCATGTGTTCCAAAGCAACGCAAAGATAGGAATGTTAATGATTGCTTTCAGAGGATAACTAAGATATTTTCACTACAATTAATTTAGAGAATATACACGTCCGTTAATTCAAAATATTGATATGGGAAATACAAAAAAATGGGTCATTGCCACAAACGGGACTAAGTACGCAAGTGCGGCCGTTAAATATGCCGCTGAATTATTTCGGGATCTGCGCGCTGAACCTGAAGTTTACATTTTAGTCGTATCCGTTGATGATGACTCTGTTAACGAAGCCAAAGGCATTATTGAACTAGCAAAGTATACTTTTGAGGATATCGCCGGTAAAGAAGCCTCTTTAACCACATTGGTTGAAACCGGCGAACCGGGAAAAGTGATCGTGGAAAAAATGAATACTATTAAAGCTGATCACCTTTTCATTGGCGGGGCTGATTTTAAGTGGGATATAAATGAAGACGGGGCGGGAGGAATCAGTAATTATATTATTGACAATATCTCCGGCGGGGTTACTCTGATCAAGTAGGTTAAAAACGAGCCTAAGATTTTGATCAAATCTTAATTTCTAAAATCTTTGACGCCTTAGTTACGGCTTCTTTTGTTGAAAAACCCGTTTTTTTATCCACTCTAACTAAGTGTGGTTCCTGTTCTTTGAGCATACTCTCTTCATCATCTATGATTACATAGGAAGATATTTTTCGCAATCTTTTCTTTAGCCAATGATTTATTTCATGTCCTCTGCAATAATTTTCTCCTCCGGTCTGAGGTGCATTAGAAGGAGTTCTGTCGACAATATATTTTGCAGAGATATCATTTGACTCAAAAAACCTATAAAGATCATCCATACTATATTCATGCCTCCACGAAGATGTGATCACAATACGTGCATCATAATGCTTACAGAGCAATGAAATATGCTTACATGCTATAGGAGACCAGATCTTATTTGTGGCGGCACCCGTCTCAGATTTCTGAAATTTAAGATGATTTAGTGTATTCAACACCCCATCGATATCAAGAAAAATGATCGGATACGTCTTCATTTAAGCAAAAATTTATTTCTTATTCCCAAAGCTTCCCTAACCCAAAGTTCTGTGTGCAAGAGTTTTTACGTTTATTACCATCTAACGGTAACTAAAAAGAAGGTAGTGTTCAATAAAAAATACTTCAAGCTATGTCCTAATTAATATGGCTTTAAGATATTGATAATTATTAAACGACTATTTAGTAAAATTGTCCGGGTGATTAATTCAGAAAACCAACTTCCTCTCCTACTCGCCATTAAAGCCTCTTGCCTGTTTTCATCAATTAGACCGTGAGGTTCTGATAAGCATTCCCAACAGAGTCCATGGGAACAGATTAACAGTGGGTAAAGTCATCATGATACGTCCTTCCGAAAGATGTTCAAAAGTAAAGATTAACCCGTTAGCCTGGTTCCGGATCTTGGAGATTCTTCGTCCCGATATGTCATCGGGATCAGAATGACTCATAAGTGCTCTCTTGAATACAAAAAAATTCAATAGGTTCCACCTTGGGCGTTTTCCGCCTTTCCCGAACCATATAGAAAATCCATGTCCGGTTTTTCGGTTGCATAGTAGTGGACCCAAATGTAGATGTGAGAAAATCCCGTTGCTAAAAGAGCAGCCGAAGAGTCGAAGGCAAAAGCAATGGCCCAGTGCAAAAGAAATGCATATACGTACATTCCATTTTTTGTAAATCGAAATATTCCATTGTTCACTAACGGCATTTCCCGATACTGTGGGTCAAAGTGGTCGGCACCGGCAGCCCGCTTTAAACCAAAATAGCGCACTACACTATACATAGCATAGATTCCGGGAAGGGTAAGGATAGCGGTCAGTATGGTTTGATATAGAATGCTTAAGCCAAGACTTCCGCGATCCAGCCATGCCAAAGTGATCAGCAAAATAAATCGGCCTGCAAACAGCAGGAAGAAAAGGATCAGATACCTCTTAAAACCAATCACCCGGCCGGTAGCCCCGGATCTGAGTTCGAGTCGCCAGGCAAGCCATACATAAACCTGATGTGCTATTGGAATACCAATGGTGATCCAAAAAACAACCGGAAACGGACGTTCCAAAACCTTCCATCCATACCATACAAGCGGAAACAGTACGACCAGGCTACCCAAATGGAGTAACTGACCTGTGCTGACCTTCGGAGAATTTATGACATTCATATTTTAGAGGTTTTAATTACCGCTCTCCGGTTATCCTTTATCTGTCACTATGGGTCAATGAAAGGCTAAAATATTAAAATCCGGATTATTAGTCCTATCCAAGATCACAATCTTATACTTAAATCAGTAGTTATTCAAGACCCAACTCTCTCAGTTCATCAATTTGAGCCGAGTACTGGTCCGGTCTGGATTCAAAGTAGGCGAGAGATGCCCTCAGGTGGGTCTCAGCTTCCTTTTGTCGATTTAGATTCCAAAGACACATACCGAGAGTGAATCGCGCACTGTTCAGATCAGCATGGTCATCTGGAAGTACGTTTCTTAATGCATAAGCCCGCTCTGCATACGGTAATGCCTCTTCAGATCGGTTTTGTTTCCGGAGCGCCTCGGCCAGTCCTTTCAATGGATAGGACAACCTAATGTGATCTGTAGGCAGAAGTCTCTCTCCGTGGTCCAGACTTTCACGAATAATTGTTTCGGCTCGTGAATAATCTCCCATTCGCAGGAATACGTTACCGTAACTCTGCAAAATCCCTGATATATAGAAGTTATCATTCCCATACTCTTCCCTGAATATAGCCAGAACATCCCGGTAGGTTTCAGCAGCTTCTTCGAGTCTGCCCGCACCTGAATAAGCCCGGGCTGTATTGGAGTGTGCAGCAAGAGTATTCAAATGCCCGGGCCCAAAGATCTCAAGACGCATTTGGTGTGCCTCAATGGCAAAAGGAATCGCCTTTTCATATTCACCCATATTTTGATATAAACTGGATATATGATTCAGAGTGGAGGCTATCTTTTCGTGAATATCGGGGAAACGCGCCCTGCTTAGCTCCAGCGACTGAAAAAGGTATTTCTCAGCTTTTTCAAAATCACCAACGCGCCGATAATTAGTTCCAAGATAGAAAATAAAATCATCATAGGATTCTCCGGCCTGTTCCTGATTTTGTTCATAGATCGGTTGTATGAGCATCAACACGGAATCTGCCATCTCATACTCCTGATTGGCATCAAGGTGGTAGGTATAGTCGAGGTTAATACTTGCAAATTCGAGTCCCTCCGGCTCAAGATATTGGTTGGCGAGATCCAGCGCGCGATGCATCATAGCAAGTGCCTCATCATATTTTCCGGACTTATCCAGAATAATAGACCGATCTGCCAGCATATCGATATACTTGAATGAAGTTGTGTCCTGAGTTTCCCGATAAAGTTCTGTCGCAATGGAGGAAAGTGAATCCGCTTTTTCCATCTTGATCAGGTTCGCATAAATATTAGCCATTATGATCAATAATTCTGACCTAGTTTTAGGATCACTGACCAGTTCATTATTTATATATGTAGTACTCATATCTACCATGCCCAAAGCCGATAACTCCTGCCCCTGATTTTGCATAGGATCGATCGACCTCAATGAACTTCCGAGCACAGAAGCGATGCGGGTAGCCCGAAGTGCTTCACTTTGTGCTCTCTCTGTCTCACTTTTCAATTCATTGGTATACACCAGGATAAGAATGGTTACTGTGATCAATGAAAAAATACCGACCAATGACGCAACAAGGTTACGTTTCATCCATTTATTAAGCCGATAGACGGGTCTTTTTGAATATGTATATACCGGGCGCTGATCTATCCAGTTCCTTATCTCATCACCTAATTCCGACACATTTTGAAACCTCTGCACCGGATCCTCTTGCATCGCTTTATTGAAAATTGCCCTTAACTCTTTTGAAACAGGATGTGAATCGCAGCTTTCTTTTCGAAATTCTTTTTTGGGATGGCAGCCGGTCAGCAGCTCGGCCATAATCACTCCAAGGCTGTAAATATCGGCTGCCGTTGAGGTTGATTCCCCGCTGATCTGCTCCGGAGAAGCATAGGCTAGAGTCATGGCTTTTATCCCGTACTGCTCGGTTTCTGATTCTTCCAAAATTTTGGCAATACCAAAATCCAGCAACTTTACCTTTGGATGTTCTTCGTCTCCGGTAACCATGATGTTTCCGGGCTTGAGGTCTCGATGGACGATCAGATTCTTGTGGGCATACTGAACCGCATCAATTACATCTAGGATCAGATTTAATCTCTTGTTAAGTGTGAGATCCAATCTATTGCAGTAGTCAAGTATGTTCTCTCCCTTAACATGCTCCATGGCAAACCATGGGCGTTCCTCACCGGTTATTCCACCATCGATCAATCTGGCAATATTAGGATGCTGCAGACGGGCAAGAATACTGCGCTCCCCCAAAAACCGGTTAATGGCCGACTCAGAACCCATACCATATTTGATAAGCTTTAGTGCCACGGTCTGTTCAAACCCGCCTTCTATACGACTGGCCAGATAAACATTCCCCATTCCTCCGGATCCGATCTTCTTGTCGATCTGAAAAGACCCAACCTGAACACCTTCCAAAGGAAAAAGCTCCGACAGGTCAATTTGCTCAATGGCAAATCCATCAAGCAAAGAGGTATGATCAGAATCTGCTTTTAGTAGTGTAATGAGTTCCTCGTAAATGAGTGGGTCTTCTGTTTTAACTGAATTAAGTCTTTCCGTCCTCAATTCAGGATCCAGATCAATGATCTCTTTAAAAAGGGTATTGATCTTTTTCCATTCTGCTGATTTCATGGACCTCTTACTTTAATATTTCGACGTCTGTTTAGGATATTCTACACAGACTTAGTTAGTACTACCCGCGCAGGATCCGCTGTAAAGTGGCGAATCTTTTTTATCAGTTTCCCAATTCTCTTTTCAGCCAGGCGCGGGCCACCCGCCAGTCGTAACGAACAGAATGTTCAGTTCCCCCCATTACCTCGGCAATTTCCTTGTAATTCATTCCACCAAAAAAACGGTATTGAACGATCTGGGCCTGCCGTTCATCCATTTCCTCTAACTTTTTCATGGCCTCATCCAGGTCCAGAAACTCATTAAGACGTGCATTATACGGTGCCATTCCATCGGTAAAAGTTACCACCGGATCTTTCCCTCCCCGTTTCTCTGCATTTTTTTTCCGTGCATAACTGATCAGAATTCTGCGCATGGCAAGTGCTGCGATCGCGAGAAAATGTGAACGATTCTTGTAAGAGGCCTTATCCTGATCTACCAGTTTCAAATAGGCCTCATTGACTAAAGCTGTTGTCTGCAACGTATGGCCGCCTCTTTCATGCCTCAGCTGAAGATGAGCCTCATTTCGCAGATGATCATACACCAATGGATAAACTTTATCGATGATCCGTGAATCATTTTCTTTTACCCCATTTAATAGCATTGTTATGTTGTTTTCATCAATTTTCATGCTAATAACCCCCTCATAGATCTTAATAGTACCCTTTATTAAGTGATACGGCACTAATATCAAATAATCTAACTGAACCAAATTAGATCTACAACATTTGACCCTATTTTTAATAAACAGACGGGCAGGCTTACCCATGCTGAAAATTTTTATTGCGCCAGTTTCCCCAACCTAATGCGCGTACAGTGACAGGAATATCCTATTCAACCTTCAATAGCCTATCACTATCATGAAAAAATCAATTAAACCAATAGCCGAAGTACCTATAGCTGTCTGCGGCTTAGTGATTTTCGCTCTTTTTATATTTACTTCTTGCTCCGATAACGGTACCTCAACCGACACGGACACTGAACTGACGTTTGAAAGTGTAATCGCCTCAGCCGGTTTGCCGGGCGAGTTCCCCGAATCCAGAACCACCGACACCCTGTCCGTAAGCGAACCGGAAGCGGACGACCGGCCGTCAGATGAAGGCGGAAGCACCGAAACCCAGCGCTGGATCTGTACCACAAAAACCCTGAGTGTACTGGACGGCAACGGGCAATTTCCGCTTTTTAATACCAATGCGGATGTGGTCTATCCCGGCAACCTGCTACAGGGAAAGTCCCTATCAAATGCCACACCTGCGCCTATTGTAGTGGAGCGGGCAGGCGGAACTATTTCCTACGATCTGAACAACGGTAACCTTACTTCCACCTTCACTGTCGATAAGGTTAGCAAAAGCTCTATCCAAAATGCCATGAACAATATCATCTCGAATGCGGGCGAAGTGGTACCCGCCAACTTTCATCTGGATATTGAGGAAGTACAGTCTGAACAACAGCTGGCCCTTGAGATGGGGCTGAATGTAAACACATTTGCCACCAAGGTGCAGTCCAATATGTCGTTCAGTACCGACCGATCCTATAACCGCTTCCTGGTCAAGCTCACGCAGAGTTACTACACTATGAGCTTTGACCTGCCCACCAGCCTCAGTCAGCTTTTTGATGAAAGTGTAACACCCGAACAGCTTGCCAACTATGTGCAGCCGGATAATCCTGCTACTTTCATCTCTTCAGTTACGTATGGTCGCATTTTTTACATGCTGGTGGAATCTACTTCCTCTAGCCAAGAGATGGAAGCCAGACTGAATATCTCGTACGGATCCTTTAATAACAAAGCAAGTGGCAGTGTGGATGTTGATAGTTTCCAGGAGATGAACAATGTGAAGATCAAAGTGATAGCTTATGGCGGTGATGCCTCCGGTACTTTCCAGCTGCCTGCAGAACCGACCATCCAAAACATTGCCGACAGGCTCGCTGAAAGCACAGACATCCGTGCGGGACTGCCGCTCTCATATGTGGTTCGAAGTGTTGAGCGGCCGGATAAGGTTGTAGGTACCAGCATAGCCACAGAGTTCGATGTGGTTAACTGTGAGCTGAAAGGAACCCTGCCGCCTGTCACTTTCGTGGGATGGGTGGATCTTTTTGATGATGGCGTGGGGGCGGCTACCAATGTTCGTGATGATATTGTCATCCTGTTCAACGGTGCCGGCACAGAGTATGCCTGGTTCCATGACCGTCAAATAAAAGGAGAAGCATATAATATTGCCGACAACGCGGCTCCTTTGGGTGTTGTTCCTTTTGATGCTGTGGGTTCAGCATTGTTGTTCGATGACGGCAGTATCTATCTGATGAACAAAGAAGGCACCAAATATGCGCCTTATTCTTTTTCTCCGGGTGAGGTATCTGGTGATCCCCAAAACACACCCTTCGGTCAATATAGCGGGACATTTGATATTAACAACTGGGGCAATAACGATGATCATCCCTTTGCCGTTGAGGGTATGGGCGCCGCCACAATGCGAATTAATATACCTTCCGGTATAAATTACAGCATGTATCTCTTCAACAACAACGGAGATGAGTATGTACCGTACGAGGATGGAACATTTGGCTCAGTTACAGATTTTGCGAATTGGGGGCCAGCCGACCAGCATGAGGAATTCACCGTAGTCGGTGCAGCCACCCGTATTCAGCTCGGATCTACCGAACATAATATCTTTTTCAACAAAGAAGGCGACGAGTTTGTGATTTTTGATTTCCAGGGAAATGGTGGAGCAAAGCAATTCTCACAACCTTATATCATAAACTAATGACAGGATAAACAGGATTGCCCTGGTGAATGAAATATTCGGCGACAGCGGTAACTTCCAGTTTGCCAACCGTAGTTTCGGCGCAGTAACGAAAGTAGTTTTAATGAAGATAAAAGGTGCTTTTAGTGATAGAAACATTGCCAGAAGCACCTTTTTTTAATTCACCGCATTGGCGGTATTCTTCTCACCCCTCAAAAAACTTTCCCCAGTTCATCTGTTTTTTGCGCGTATAGAGTTAGACCTCTAATTCTAACTCAATCATAGTACAATGAAAAACTCACTTACATCCTGTTATCAGGATTTTGACCTTAAGCGGATACTGATTATTGTTATTGGTGTTCTGATGGTTACTGCCGCCTCATGCTCCGACAGTGGCGAGATCATCGGTCCCGAGGAACCCGGGGAAATAGAAGTACTCAATGGTATTACTGCAGATGAGCTAGACGCTTATGCAGGTGATTTAGGACTAATTATTAATACCAGGGCTTTAGTAAAAAAGGGCTACAATCCTGCAAAAGTGAATATTACCACAACCGCTTCAGAGGGTAACTACGACCAGGAATTGGCTGTCGATCCGTTCACCAATATTGCACAACTTAAACTTCCAGTTGAAGACCTATCTGAAAGTGCTGAGGCGGAACTTAGAAATGGTGTTGGATTAGAAATTGAGATTACTGATGACGCAAACAATGTTATAACCTTTGCAAGCTATAGTGTTCTTTCATTTGAAGAAAACGAGAATCAAATTGATATAGATGCAACGGCGTTAGATCATCAATCTCAGGATTTACATTTTAAAGATAATATGCACCATTACCTGCAACCGGTAAACTCAAATGGCAGTTATGGCAGTTTTGTTGTCTATAAACCAACAAGTGCTTTAGATACCGGAGTAAGATTAGTGGAGAGAGAAACAACATTTTGGCCAGGTACAACCACTGAACAATTTTTGTTGTATAAATTCCCTAATGAAGACAATGTTTTTGCTTTGTATTCTGCTAATACTTATCGCTATTTAACAATTGGTAATACCACAAGAACGTTTAGACAATCGGGTGCATATTCTTATCCTGATGTTAGCCCAGGTAGTTTAGAAGATGATTACAAGTTTAAAATTCAAAAAGAAGCTAATGGATTATATACAATTAGAGGGGTTACAGATAATAATCCATTAAGAAGATTTGGTAACAGTGGTGATATTAACTGGCACACCAACACTTCAGGGACTCTTCAGTATTTTAGAATTATAACCTTAGATACAGAATGGCAATTCACTCTGTTAGATACAGAACATCTTCAACCTATTTTGCCTGCGGTAGAAACGTCATTTGGCTTTAACAGTACTTTAATAAATTGTGGCTCCGGTTCTTTAGAGCAACAAGTGGGTATAGAGCGGGAAATAACTACCACATATACCAGTGCATTTTCCGAGAGTGTTGGGTTAAGTGGCAGAATAACAACTAATGTTGATGTTTCTGTAAGTGCAACTGCTGAAGCCAGTTTTTTTGGGAGTGGCGGTTCTGTAACCGGTGAAGTTTCAGCCGGGCTTGAGGTATCTACAGAAGCAAGTACGACAACTACTGTTTCTAACGAGGAATCTGTATCAGAAACAAACACATTCTTTTCTAATAGAACGGTAACGGTACCACCGGGAAGCGCATCTCTTGTGTATGATGCTTACCAAACTTATTCCGATGTTAAGGTTCCTTATGTAAAAAGACTCAGACTGAAAGGTAATCTTGCTAATTCCTCAGATTTTCTTACAGGTTTGGAAATCGCAACTCAACTAAATATGGCGAATTTCTCCGGTGTTATTACAAATATTGGCTCTGACTATGTTGAAGTAACCATACGCGGAAATATGCTTTTAGACAATATTGTAGATACGCAAACCGAAGTAAGAGATGTTCCGGCAAATTGCAGCTAATTATTGCCAGTAATTAGGAAAGCGACGGTTATAAACGTAATTGTCGTTTTCCCTTTTTTCATTATGATCAGTTTTGAGGCAAAAATTAGCCTGCTAATTCATTGTTACCAACAGTTCGGCGGTGTAGTCCTCTTTATTGATATTCTCTTCGGCCTTGGGATAGGGGCTCAATGACAGTAGTTTGACGTTATATTGAGAAATATTGGCTTCCTTGGGGTCTGAGTAGGTATTTAGGTCAGCTTCCAGGTCATTTAATTGAATGATAATTCTTGCATTTCCTGCCCACACACAAGCCACATCGTCCGGGCATCGTGAGTCTTCTGCCAGCTCATCAAACCGGACACTAATTTGTTCGTCTTGAAATACCAGGCTTTCTCCATACTTAATTTTAAAGGTCTCACCGATCTCAGGATTCACTGTGATCACGGAATCTTGACAACCAAGAATCAGGAAAGAAGTGACGAGTGCACTTATCAGTATTTTTTTCATAACAATTCCTCTATTTAATAAGAGTAGCTTCCTTTTGATTTTAGGGTATTTGTTTGCCTTTTTCAAGGCGGCGGTATTAGTACCCATACTCAGCCTTATGGTAACGTTTCGGATTAGAGCTATGTTATGAGGATCAAAATGATCTTGATCAGGACAATCTTGGAATATTAGCCGCACCTCCGTCTAATCGTTAAACCGCGTGCCTTTTTCATCGGTTGGAGCAGGAGGTCCTGGCTTGCATTCCCAGCCGGGTGGTTGGGAATGAGTTTATAATTCTAAGCCGAAAAAAATAATTAAGGTCTTACGAAGTATCAGGTTATTCCAGTGTATTTGCCTCCACGCCTTCGAATGTCATCTTGATCGGTTTTATGAAACCATCTTCATCAAAGTACATCCGGTCGATACTGACAACCCGGTGGTGGGGATCATCTGTATCCAGCGGGCGGCGATGGTACACCACATAGTATTCTTCTTTGTCTGGGGTGATGATGACGGAGTGATGTCCGGCCCCACGGGCAACGGTAGAATCCTGTTGCAGCACTTTTCCGATCCGCTCAAAGGGACCTGTGGGTGAGTCACCAATGGCATAAGCCACACTGTAGTCCGGCCCCATCCAGCCGCCCTCCGACCACATGAAATAATATTTTTCGTCTTTTTTGAAAACAAAAGATCCTTCCACGTAACTATCCGGGGTTATTTCCTTGTAGTACTCCCCGTTTTCAAACGGCTCCAGGCTGAGGAGATCGTCGCTGAGTTTTACTACATTGCAATGGCGCCAGCCGCCATAAAACATATAAAACTGTCCGTCGTCATCTTTAAAAACAAACTGATCGATAGGCTGGGCACCGTTATGAAATTCGCTGATCAAAGGCTCGCCCAGGGCATCTTTATACGGACCTTCCGGCTGGTCGGCTACGGCTACTCCGATCCCTCCATATTCTTCGTTACTTTGAATGTCATTAGCCGAGAAGAAGAGATAATACTGATCGTTGGCCTGTATGATCGATGGCGCCCACATGGAATAGGACGCCCATTTAACATCCTTTATATCTAATACATGCGAGTGCTTTTCCCAGTTGACCAGGTCTTTGGATGAGAAAGCATCAAAAAACGTTTGAATCAGGTATTGCTCGTTGATGGCTTGCGAACGGGCAGCGAGTTGTTCTTCTGTAAATACTGAAGATGTATCCGGTTCTCCATAATGATCGGAATAGGTGGGAAAGATCCAGTATTCGTTATCAAAGATGATGCCTTCGGGATCGGCATACCAGCCTTCAATCACGGGGTTGCCTGCACGAACGGTTTGGGATTCGGATTCAGTTTGTGAACAGGAAATGAAGAGCACTGATATTATGCTGAATAGAAAAAATTTTTTCACGGCGGCAGTATTTTTTGGATAAAATTATTTTCGGATAAATAAAATATAATAATGTGATGAAATTTGCGGTAACAAATAAAAATGATAGTGCAATAGAGTCACACAGTCAGTGCCTGGTTCTTATTGTCTGTTTTCATCTTAAGGATCTGAAAGTACGGATAGCTACCGGTCAGGATGGTGAAACGAGGTAAGAATGAGGCAAAGCCTTCAAATAGCATTTCGGAGCTGAGCTCCGGAAGGAGGTTAATTACTTGGTCAGTATAATCTGTATAGATTCTTTATGCCGAAATGACTAGGGGGGTATTACCTAATAATTTCATTCCATGCCTTCTCAAAATCCTTTTCATATCTCTCTCTCCAATCCTCACCATTTATTTTCTCAAGGTATTTCTCAACCTCTTGATTATACCGGATAATTGCTTGACCTAGCTTAGATCGTTGAGAGGGATTCAGTTCTTTATAATTTGTTGTCACCTTTTTGGTACTAAACCCATACTTTTTTCTGATCTCTGCTTCCCTGGCTTTTAACCTTTTAAGTGCTTCTCTATCGAAAATCTCCCAGATAGTAATTGAATTATCTTTGAATTCAACTAACCCTTTTTCAATGTCTTTTTTAGCCTCCTTTGCTCCGAATGGTAATTCCTCAGGATCATAAATATGACCTAACTGAAAATCTTTATTTAATTTTTCTCCTTTACTCAGCTGAATATTTACTGTTTCAGGCTCATAAGCGATATGTGTTACCTCAATGATATAATTACCTGGATTAAGGCCTGTAATTATATAGCGTGCAGAATCCTGACTTGTTGATGTGCCAGCGATAATCGATGAATCCTGATCCATTACTATTACTACCGCACCCGGAAGAGAAAGAGGATCATGTTCAATAAGTTTAGGGGCAAAAATAAATAGATTTGTAGAGTCTTCGATTACTTGTACAAAACCAGTAATCGATGCTTTCTTTTCTATACTTTGACTATGCGTTTTAAAAGGCATTAATACCTGAAACAGGATAAAAAAGGAGGCGAGATATTTTATATAAGTTTTACCCATCCTGTTTTCTTAATCGGTTAATGGTGGATATAGTTTCTATGAATCAATAAACGGCTAAAAAGTTAAAACAAGCAACTCCGGAAACCAACGGCACGTCCATGTCCCCAGTTAATGAGCTTACTATACAGACCTTTACTTTTCGGACCAGATACAATACAGAAATTCTTCACCTGCAATTTCAAGTATCTCTGCTCTATTTCTAATCATTTTTACAACTTCACTAGTTAGGTAACCAAAATATTTGAGTCTTGCACATAGCGTGCGAATATAAGCTCTGCCTGCATGTTGGCATAAGTAAGCAATTGAAATATTTGATATGTTTTTTTCGGCATCAAATCTTTCCGAATCATCTTCTGAAGGCCCAATTATTTGAAAACCTAATTGCTGCAAGGCGAAGGCTTGTGAATGAGCCATTGAAGATAGTATTCTGTATACTTTTGGGTCGTTTAGTTCACTTCCGCAGAGATCTGTTATACTTGGAAGGTGGGTCCCTAATTTAGTAGGTATTCCATTTTTGACTTTTGTTTCAGCACCAAGTTCTTCTGCAAGACTTAATAACTTTATAAACTGTTCCTTAGATGGCCCATCTATAGTTGGTTCATTTTTAGCCAATCTATCTTGTTCCTGCAAGCCATCAAGTCTTAATGCTAAACTTCTATTAACGCGATCTTCTGCTGATAAGTAAGGATTTCCTATCCAAATACTTAACGCTGAGGCTTCAAGAATGCTTCTAGTCAGGCTCCATGGAGCAATAGTCTCAACAGGTTCTGTTAAAGATTTTATAAGACAATACATATAATCAGATGCGCTTTCTAAAAGCATATAGGATTGATCTTGTGCTGTTTTAATTGAAACCGGCCGTTTGAAGGAATTAAGTTCGATATCAGCGACAGAATTTTCTACAGGTTCATGATTATATGCATTAATAAGTGACGCTGATTCAGATAAAATCCCATCAAGTGCATCTCTCATATTTAGAGCTTTCTGTAGTGAAATTTTAGTCATTCAATTTTTAGCTGTATAACATATGACTGAGCGGATTTGACAATCCACACTAATTCGTTGCATTATATTTTAAATCCCTATAAAATCAAAGTAAACAACTGATTTACAGTGCTATACGGATTTCAAGCTCCCTAGCTTTGCATAACATAAAATTCCTTTCCTATTGGATATTGAATCTTCCTTTCCCCTATTTTAGCCTCGTTGTTAGCAATCATTACAAATCTATTCCTGCGTGACTTTAGACCTGTTTGAACCTGCCGCCTTTACCCAAAAAGACCGGGTAAATAATGCCTTGGGGGAGGAACTTCCTCCGCATGATCCCGGCGTGTACACCATGTACGACCGTCATGATCAGGTGATGTATGTGGGCAAAGCTAAGGATCTGCAGCAGCGGGTCACCTCGTACCGGTATTCCAGATCTAAAAAAATACAGCGGATGATCGCTCACCTGGAGCGCATTTCTTATGAGGTTTGCAATTCAGAAACGGATGCCATCCTCCTGGAAAATCTGCTTATTCGTTCGCTTCGGCCGCCTTTCAATCACGCCAACAAAAAGCCGGAGACCTATTATTACATTTCCACTGCGCGCCGGGGCTATAACCGCGAATTCCGTCTTTCAATGCGGGTGCTTGATGATTAC
>NZ_DASSWP010000117.1:0-16376 GCF_035704785.1 Gracilimonas sp.
CATCAGGATCAGCTTATCTACCTCCGGGTTTTCATTCGCTACCTTACCGGCTACAACACCACCCTGACTGTGCCCTATCAGTATGATCTCTGAAAAAGTTACAGCTTCAAGATTCTTCAGGTGATCGATAATTGCGTTGACATCGCCTGCCAGCATATCAAGCGTTGCATCTGAAAAGGTACCCGTTGATTTTCCAACTTGCCTGTCATCATACCGAAAGCTCGATATTCCTTGCTGTTGGAGATGCTCTGCCATTTCCGCAAAGATCTTAAATTCAAATACATTTGAATTGCGGTCCTGGGCTCCGCTTCCCGAAATCATGATCACTAAGGGTGTGTTTTCTGTATTTTCCGGGGTGACCAATGTCCCGCCAATTTCTACAACCCCGGCAGGAATTATCAGCTCTTTCCCCTCACCAATTATTTTTTCAGGCTCATCTGATGATCTTTGTTTTTCGATCTCAAACGGGAAAGTAGCAGTACCCTGACTATACATTCCGGTGATCAAACTGTCTGATTCCAGTATCCCTTCAAAGTCACCATTTCCCTGTCCGGTAAAGAAAGTGAATAAAACGGAATCTGCTTTTTGCTCTATCCTCGTTAGGTTCAAACCCATTGCCAATTGCTGAGGAATATCAAGTGTACCTGAATAATTTCCCGACTCCTCCTCAATATGAAAAACTACTTTGAGCTGTTGGCCCTGTATATTAATCGCCCCTTCCCATTCACCTGAAATCGATGTTTGGGCATTCACTGAAAAAAAGCAGAAAAATGATAAAAGCGTGATGGCTAATAATCGCATAGCGTACATTCTCTTAAAATTAGGAATATTTTTGGGTTTCGCTCTTAGGTTACGAAAAAGTAAATCATAAATTTTCTAAAAGTGATTATGCCCTGATTAATCCGTTTGTGGAAAAGTGAAATTATCTTCTACTTTTCTTACGATCTCATCCCCGATAGCCAAGCCGGCTGTAGCGGCCGGACTTGGCGCATTCAGTACATGGATCTGGCGATCTACAACTTCAAAATAAAAGTCATCAAGGATCTCTCCATTGGGTTGAAGTGCCATGGCGCGAATTCCGGATGGTGATACTCTCAAATGCTCTTCCCGAACTTCAGGGATCAATTTCTGTAATCCTTTTACAAATGCCTTTTTAGAGAAGGAACGCTTGTATTCATCCAGTCCCATGCGCCAGTGCTCTTTAGCCATCTTCCAAAATCCGGGAAAGTTGAAGGTCTCGGTAGTTTCCTTCAAATTGAAAGAAAGCTTTTTATAACCCTCCCGCTTAAATGCAAAAACCGCATTGGGTCCGCATTCAATTCCGCCTAAAGCCATACGTGTAAAATGAACTCCCAGGAATGGAAATTCCGGATTTGGAAGCGGATAGATCAGGTTATTCACCAAATACTCCGCTTCAGGTTTCAATTCATAATATTCGCCTTTAAAAGGCACGATCTTAACAGGGGAATGAACGCCTGCAAAGCGGGCGACATGGTCGGAATATAGGCCGGCACAATTCACTAAAAACCGGGAATTAATGTGTTCCCCGCCTGCCTCAATAACAATTTTATCTCCTTTATCCGAAATGTTGCTGACCGCACTATTGAACTGAACCTTGCCATTTCCTTCTTCCAGCAACCTCATCAAGACCTTGCACATTCCGGCATAGTCCACAATTCCTGAGCAGGGCACATGGATGGCAGCCACTCCGTTTACATGAGGCTCAAGTTCTTTGAGGCGATCGGCGTCGATCAGTTCAATACCCTCGATCTCATTCTCAAGTCCCCGTTCAAAAATTTCCTGAAGCTTGGGGATTTCGGATTCATCCGTAGCTACAATTACTTTGCCGCATACATCGATGGCAACATCGTGCTTCCTGCAAAAATCAACCAACTGATGACGGCCATCCACGCAATTACGGGCTTTATAACTTCCGGGCTTGTAGTAGATCCCTGAGTGGATCACCCCTGAGTTTTTTCCGGTTTGATGAGCTGCTACCCGGTCTTCCTTTTCAAGGACAAGGATCTGTGCTTCCGGATATTTGAGTGATAATTTATAAGCCGTAGAGAGGCCAACAATACCGGCCCCAACAATTGTGAAATCGTACATCATGGAGGCAAAGATATGATTTATGTATATAAAAATGCATGGATATAGTATTTAATCCTACGTGTAAAACAAAAGAACTTGATAGTTCTCTATTCACCAAACTAAATCTTATCTTTAGGGGTTATAAACTAAACCTTTGTTACAAACTACTATGAAATTTACCTGTTTGACCTTTTTAACTATTTTCCTCCTTTTCATTATTTCTTGTAATACAGAGAATCGTGAAAATCCGCGAGAGCTAAATGCAGAAGAGCAGAACATTGACAGAGCTATCTCGGAAGCCGTTTTTGAAGATCTGCAAGGAAATGAGGTTACGACATCAGATTTTCGGGGAAAAGTAGTTTTGATCGATTTTTGGGAAACCTGGTGTGGTCCTTGCCTGCAAGTATTCCCTGCTATGGATTCTCTTCAAAAAGAATACCCTGAAGACTTTATTGTTGTAGCGGTAAACCTTAATAATTCCGATACTGCTGAAGACGTTCGGAATTTTAAAGCTAATAATGATTACCGTTTTGATTATGTATTGGATGTAAATAAAGTCGGGGATGAAGTAATCACTTTGGGAATCCCCTTTAAAGTATTTTTAGATCCGCAGGGGTACTTGATCAAAGCAGAGTTAGGTTTAACGGGAAATGATTACGAAGACACAAAAGAAATTATAGAACAAAACAAAACATCATAAAACATATGTCAGAAATTAAAGAGAAAGAAAAATTAGCTTATAAAGTAAAAGACATTTCACAGGCACATTACGGTCGTCAGGAAATTGAACTGGCCGAAGCAGAGATGCCCGGACTGATGGCTATCCGCGAAGAGTATAAAAAAGAACAGCCGCTTAAGGGAGCTCGCATTGCCGGTTGCCTTCATATGACCATCCAAACGGCCGTGCTTATTGAGACTTTGATAGAGCTCGGAGCCGATGTAACCTGGTCATCATGTAATATTTATTCTACTCAAGATCACGCTGCAGCCGCAATGGCTAAAGCCGGTGTTCCGGTATATGCCTGGAAAGGTATGACAGAAGAAGAATTTGATTGGGCTATCGAACAAACCTTGTTCTTCCCGGATGGACAACCTTTGAACATGATCCTTGATGATGGCGGTGACCTCACCAACATGGTGCTTGATCGTTATCCAGAATTAGTGGATGGCATCAACGGAATTTCTGAAGAAACCACAACCGGTGTTCTTCGACTTATCGAGCGTGAGCGAAAAGGAACTCTTACAATTCCAGCTATCAACGTTAACGACTCTGTTACCAAATCTAAATTTGATAACAAATACGGTTGTAAGGAATCAGCCGCAGATGCTATTCGTCGCGCCACCGATGTGATGATGGCCGGAAAAGTAGCCGTTGTAGCCGGTTATGGTGATGTGGGGAAAGGAACTGCCGCTTCGCTTAAAGGCGCCGGAGCCCGTGTTATTGTAACTGAAATTGATCCTATTTGTGCACTTCAGGCTGCTATGGATGGTTTTGAAGTGAAAAAAATGGATGAAGCTGCAGAAAGAGGTGATATTTTTGTAACCGCTACCGGAAATAAAGACATCATCAAAGACCGCCATTTCAAGAAGATGAAAGACAAAGCCATCGTTGGAAACATTGGCCACTTTGATAATGAAATTGACGTAGCGTGGCTGAAGAAAAATTCCAAAGAAGAGAATATCAAACCACAGGTGGATATCTTCACCCTAAATGACAGTGGCAAACAGGTGGTGCTGCTTTCCCAAGGTAGATTGATGAACCTCGGAAATGCCACAGGGCATCCATCATTTGTAATGAGTAACAGTTTCACCAACCAAACGCTGGCGCAAATTGCACTTTGGAACCGACCGGAAGAATTTGAACCGGGCGTACATGTACTTCCAAAATCGCTGGATGAGAAAGTAGCGAGATTGCACTTACCCAAAATTGGAGTGGAGCTCGAAACACTGACAGAGGAACAAGCCGAGTACATCGGCGTACCGATTAAAGGTCCCTACAAGTCAGATCAGTATCGTTATTAATAATTGAGCATAATAAAACCGTCTGAATGTAAAATTCAGATGGTCAGTATAAATTTATAGATCCCATATTATTCAGTTAATATGGGATTTTTTATTTAAAGAGTTTACAAAACTGATATTTAGTCCTTATCAAAATGGGCAACAGCGGCATCAAGTGTGCGAAAGTGTTTAAACACTTTTATAAGCTGTGTTACCACCAGTAAGCTTTCGATCTTTTTATCTGCCTGACAGATCACTAACTCACCACCGGCATTCCTCATGGTGGTAAGTCCACCGATCAAAATTCCAAGGCCTGAAGAGTTCACAAACTTCACTTTACCAAGGTCAACAACCACTTTCTTTTTTCCTTTCTCAATTAATTTGTGCAACGCTTCCCGAAAGGTCTCCGCATCAGGACCACCCATTACATTCCCTTTTAACTCAATAATAACGCAATTGTACTTTTCCGAAACACTGTATTTCATGGATTGATGATTTATTAAAATGATGTTTAACAAACTAAAAAACTGGATTAACTTCCACTTTTAGCAATTTGATTATACTAAAAATCTGATAGCTTGTTACATAAATAATTACCAAACATTTAGTTAAAAGCATTTTAGTTGATTACCATGACCACTCTTTCTGTATCCTTTTCGAATAGGTACATAAAAAAAGCCCGATCTGTTTTTATCAGAACGGGCTTTTTAATTTTAAAATTATTGGTCGAATTAGTTCTCTAAACTAAGACCTGCCTCCAGTGCTTTTTCAATTCTGACGTTCACTTCACGCAGATGCGCTTCGGTATAAGCATCAAAACTGTACGGTGGAGTTAAGCGACGGGTAATTCGCTCATTCAGGTTGTTTAGCTGATAGCGGGCAACCGAGCGGGCATCGGCCGGCATGTTAGATGGGGCATCGGTTACGATTCCAATCATTTCATCCAGATAAGCACGCTGGAGGTCACGGCGGTTACTCGTGATATTGCTGCCGGGGGCAGACCAGGTTTCACTCCAAATTGCATTGGTAAGTGTACTCATCAACTCAGGTATTGTTACCGTATTTTCAGCTCCGAATTTAACTTCCGTATCACGGATCCGTTCTAAGCGAGTTCCATTCAATAACTGTGAAAGCAGTGAAGACTGAACTCCGACCAATTGTGAATGGAGTGGATAATCTATACGTCCATCATAAGTAGTAGAATTTCCCCAATGACTCCATCGGTTTGCCCCCATTTGCTGAAATACTTCCTGCGGAAGCTCAAAGGCATCAGCATCCAGGGCGTAGTCGATGATCATATCAAGCGCTTCCTGCTGTTTAGCCTTTGGAATAGCTACAAATGGCATTCTGCCATCCGGATCTCCCACATGGTCTCGGTACTGATATTGCCCACCAATATATTTGATGGCAGGAGCCAGGGTTCGCGAATACTGAAAGAAATAGGTATTAAACAGATCAGTGGCTTCGTAGTAAGGCATATTATCTGCCAGGACGATCTCTGGAATCTCCGGTATAAGTCCTTGCAATAACTGCGCACGACTTTTACCCCAAGCCAGCGGGTCATCTCCAAGATCATACACATTAATGAGTGGATCTACTGCGCCTGCCCCGCGTGCATCTTCATCGGTTCCGTATGCATGCCCGGGTTGGGCAGCCTGGCGAGCGATCTCTTTAGCTTCCTCTGCATCCGGCGTATAACCGTAACTGATCACCCAACGATCATAACTTCCTACACTTGGGTTATAATAATATCCGTCGGAGGATTCCCCTTCCGTAGAAATGTTCACCGTTGGATATTCCATAGCCGAACTGAAAACTCCGTTTTCTTCCGCCCACTCTTCATCGTGCAATTTGTCTATAGGAGTATCTATAGAGGATCGGAAATTGTGACGAAGTCCGAGGGTATGGCCCACTTCATGCATGGTTACCCATCGCAAAGCCTGATCAACGAATTCTTTCGGTACAGGGTCGCCGGACTTCATCAACCCTCTGGCAAGCAGCACACTTTTTGCAACGTCTAGCTGCATCGACATTTCAGTAAAGAAGGACGCTGTTTCGCCATACTTCATCTGTTCGATCTCTTCTGCGGTAACATTGAAGATCTCATCAATAGCTGCGCGTGGTTCTACCATTTCACGATACTCGTTCTTATCGCCAAGAAGCATATTTGCTTCGAATAAGATATCGGCATCCAGAATCTCACCTGTACGCGGATCTACCACAGAAGGTCCTATCGCCCCATATCCAGGTTGGTCTGATACATTCCACCGAAGTGTAGCATAGCGAATGTCTTCTGCATCAGCACCTTCCGGTAAAATTTCGGCGCGAACAGCATTTCGGAATCCGGCCGCCTCAAAAGCTTGACTCCACTCTGTCACCCCTTCCATCATCGCTTCCCGATAACGTTCCGGCACGGTATGGTCAATGTAATAGGTAATGGGATTTGCAGGGTCGCAGAGCCCGTCAGCTCCCGGCTCACCCTCACATTTAAGCCTCCATTTATTTACATAGCGCTTGAAGAACGTCTCGTCATCGCTTGAAAAATCCTTATGAACCGTCATAAAATATCCGGTTCTGTCATCTGCCATTCGTGGCTCCATTGGCGTTTCTGGAAGTGCCGCCATAGTGTAATGAATGGAAACCGGGATGAACCGCCCGTCTGCAACTGTTCGCGGAGCCCCTCTTTCTGCATTATTGAATGTGAGGCTTGCAGTAACATTTGTATTCATTGGAAATGACTTCACCGATTTGATATAGCTTTTTTCTTTGTCAAAAGAAGCACGTCCCGGTTGTCCCGGTGTTGAAGAAACCGCGCCTTGTACCCGTTGACTTATATTCGAAAGATCGCCTACAAACCAGCCGTACACATCAAGCAGCATCACACTGTCTTCATTTGTGGCTTCAATTCCTGCCGTCTCCAATACAGAGTTTCCATAACTCAGCTCCACAGCTTTTGCTGCGGGAGTTCCCTCCTCTGCTTTGTAGCGGTGTGGAAGCTGTACCAGGAAAATCTTTCCTTCTCTTTTTTCAAGCCGGACCAAAAGGCCTTCAAAGATATTAAGCATGGTTCCGCCATAAAGTCCAGATGAACCAATACCCTGAGCAATTTCAAAATTCATAAGGAATTCTTTGTTCAAGTCTTCCTTGCTTACAGCCATATAAAGCTTTTCATCTGTTTTGTACAGATCAAAGTAACCTTCAATATATTCAGCATCTTTGGTTAGCTCAGCAAATTTATCTTCTTTTTCTTCCCCTTCATCATTGTCTTTTTGTGCATAGGCAAGTCCCGGTATTAGCACCAAAAGACCCAAAAGCATTAGTATGTTTTTCATAACGGTATAAATGTAATTTAGGTTAGCAGTCTAGATTTAGACATTCTTTTTCCTATAAGCAACCCATGGGATTAAGTTTCACATAATTTTATTAGCAAGCCGGTCAATAATCAGAAACTACTTCAGCTTTAAAAATAATTGCCCTGCAGTCATGATATCCTTATCTTTGATGCTCTCAATTTTTTGCACCCGTAGCTCAACTGGATAGAGTACCTGACTACGAATCAGGCGGTTACAAGTTCGAATCTTGTCGGGTGTACTTTTAAGCCCTGCAGATCAATGATCTGCAGGGCTTTTTTATATCGGTGCAGACTTCACTGACTACAATATTCAGTCTAAATAATGACTATAAATCTTAAAAGCTAACTTCGTCAGGGCTTTCTCTTGTGTACTCTCCAAAGTAATAAACTTATCTCCACTGATATCTATAGAACATAGATATTTTCTTTCCTGATAATCGATCCTCGTATTAAATGATAAATTATCGATTAAATAGCCATTATCCTTTTTGAGCATTATAAATACATTGCTCAATGCTTTAAAAGCATCCGAAAAACTCTCACTAGGTTTAGCATTTTCACCTATTACATTTCTCTCTTTAAGTTTTGTCTCTAAATCTTCCATTTAAGGTCATATTCAGTCAAAAGAGTTTAGCGAAAAATATAAAATGAATATCTTTTTTTCATCATAAATATATACAAGAGATGTATTTATAGGGTTTCACCTTTTTTTTAAAGAGTCCTTCACTTCCACTTTTAAAGCACCCCCCTAATTATAAAATTTCCTATCTGAAGCGCCCTCTCACCACTACCTTCCCAATACTTTAAATTGATACTCCAGCTTCTCCCCATTGTCATCTATTAAAGTAAGAGTGTGATTGCCCGGCTTTGGAGAAAGGGGCATTTGATGGATGCGGGAAGTTTCTCCAAGATATTGTTCATTCAGGTGCCAGAATATCCTGGCTTTATCACCCCGATGCGCTACTTCAAAGACCGTTTTTCCCTGACTTCCGTCCAGTTCAGTGGGCACAAAAATGGTAGATGTTCGATAAGGATAGACCAGCTTCATAGAGGCTATTTCCTGATCTCCGCAACCCGGTTTCAATTCGGGCAATGTTTTATACCCGGCATGACTTTTTCGGTAGTACCATTCTTCAACCGGCGGTAAAACAAATCGGTTTACAGCTTTCATCTCATAAATATCACTGCAGCTTGAGTTTACCCTCCACTGCTGTGCTTCATCTACGTGTACTCTCCGGTGATATGGGCACACTCCTGTTTTTAATCCAGGCAAAGGAACCGAAACAAGATCTGTCTCTTCACAATACTGTCCGGCTTTATGCCCACTTTTGCGGCATATTTCAACTTCTTTCATTACATAGACCGGTTCACTGAACCAACTTGTCTCAGGAAGCAGATCGAAAATATCAAAAAGGATGGGTGCTGCTACACGGACTCCGGTTAACCCCGGACGGCCTTCGCCGTCTTCATTACCCACCCAAACTCCCACTACATATTCCGGAGTAACGCCAACAGCCCAGCCATCTCGATATCCAAAACTGGTTCCTGTTTTCCATGCTACTTTTCGGGCTCCCTCAAATCGTCTCCAGAAAGATTCGTCTTCAGGTCGGTTTACCTCAACCATAGCTTCGAAGGTATTCCATACGGCGCCGGGATTTAATGCAAAGGATTCACCGGGATCAGAGCTTCTTTTTTCATTCTTGGCAAAGGTAAAATTCTGTCTCTCAAATGTCCGTGATCCCGGATCTGCAGCATTGTAATTATTCATCATTGCCGCGACCGAACCATACGCAGCGGTGATATCCATTAGCGTGCCTTCCGCTCCTCCCAATATCAGAGAAAGTCCATAGTGCTCAGGAGCTTCGCTTATGGTATTTAATCCAAGTTTATTTAAGTAATAGTGAAATTTAGGAACCCCAAATTCCTGCAACATATAAACGGCGGGGACATTAAGTGATCGCGCCAGTGCTTCTGATGCAGGAACCGCACCGTCATAGGTACGGGTAAAATTCTTTGGCGTATATCCTGAGAACTGTGATGGTATGTCAGGCACAATGGTATGAGGCAATATTTCACCTTCATTTAATTTCAGCATATATAAAAAAGGCTTGAGAATACTGCCTGTACTGCGGGGTGCCGAAGCAACATCTACGTAGTTCCTTTCTCCCTCATTGGGATTATTTGTGTTTCCGGTATATGCCAAAACCTTTTGAGCCTTAACGTCCAATACAACTATCGCGGCGTTATGAATCTCATTACCTCTTAACTGCCGGTGATGCCTTTCAGCTACCTGATTTACTTTTTGCTGAATATGCCGGCTTATTGATGAAGTAAACACCGCCCCCTTTTCTTTACCGGTATAAAGTTTAGCAAGCACATGGGGAGCATCGTCGGGCAATCTCAAGGGTTCATTTGGGATCGGCTCAAGCAATGCAAGGTCATAAGACAAGGAATCAATGACATTTTCTTGTAGCAACCTTTTCAAAAGCCGGTTTCTCTTATCTCGAAGAGCGTCCCGGTTTCTTCCGGGGTGAATGAGCCCGGGGCTATTTGGCAACACGGCTAAAGTAGCTGATTCTGCCCATGAAAGCTGATCAGGGCTTCGGCCAAAGTACCTCCATGCGGCAGCTTCAAGCCCAACCACATTTCCTCCAAAAGGTGCATGTGCCACATATAAGCTCAAAATTTCCTCTTTGGATGAAGTAAGCTCCAGCCTTGTTGCCAGTATCATTTCTTTGATCTTCTGACGAATGGTACGGGGCTGATCTCTTTGAGACAGACGGATTACCTGCATGGTAATGGTACTTGCACCGCTTACCACCTCTCCTGCTTTATAATTTTGTACTATGGCCCTCCCTATTGCAAAGGGGTCTACACCGGGATGTTTGTAAAAATGACGGTCTTCGAATTCGAGTAATGAATACTCAAATTTTTGAGGCACTTCTTCAACAACCGGAAACCTCCATTGTCCGTCATCCGCTATTTTAGCTCCCATTAATTTCTCTGTACGGTCTTTCAATACCGTCGAATAAGGAGTTTGAAACAGGGGATCGGGAAGGCAAAACCAATAAGAAACCAAGAGCATCACACATATCAATATCATCACACCTTTGAATACCTTTCGGGGTTTCAAGCGAAATGATCTAAATGATATGCGTGAGTCTTTTTTCATCTAAATGATATGCTTATGGAGTTTGTACTTGTATCCACTTACCGGCACTTCTGGCACTGATGGTTTCATCATACATAGCAGCGGTATTTACCGCAGGAAAATAAAACTCACCTGCATAAGCAGCGTTCAGCTGAACCCTGAATATTTTACTGGTATTGGGAGCCAGGTCGAAATAAGTATACACACGATCATCTCGTATATCCTGATAATCAAAGCTGGAAACAGGCTCACTGAATGATTCATCATCCATTCGGGTGTTTCTAATTTCCCAGCCTGATGGAAACACCTGTGAAAGTGCCAGTTCTTCGTAATCACCTCTTAAACCGGGATTGGTAACCGTAACTTCAGCTACAAAATCGGTTCCCTGAGTAAGCACTGCTGGATCTATAGTTTCGCCATCCAGATTGGTAAAGCGAACTTTTTGTACCAGGCTGTTGGATGATGAAATGGTATCTCCAATAAGTGGCGTACCCTCTAAAATAAGACGTGCATAAAGCGTACCTTCACTGTTGTTGACCAACTCAAAATTATTGGTATTAAACTCATCCATGCGGACCGGAGTTTGGACAATGATAGCTCTGGAATCAATACTTCCAATTTCTTCTCCGTTAATGGAAAAGTCGGCTAACATCTCTTCAGCGGCCGTGAATTTATTGAGGAACTTTGAAATAGCGATCAGGCTGTATGCTGTGGTTTGAGTACTCATCCATTGCTGGGAACTCAGTTCCGCTGAAATATCCCGAACGATCAAAGCAGCTTCATCCTGACGGTCAAGGATACTGAGGGTTTCCAGGATCATAGCCCGGTCACGAAGCGAAGATCCATAACTGTTGGAAAGCTCCCGGTAGTTTTCAACCGAAGTACTCATCCCGGTGATCAGATTCTCGGCAGCTTCCTTTTGTCCTGCCAATGCATAAGCCGCAGCCAGCCTCCATTTTGATTGAATGGAAAGGCCTTCTTTTTCCCGTAATCTATTCATAGCCCCAAGTTCCGGCATATTGGCCAGAGCGAGTGTGTAAAGTCGGTAAGCCTGTATCAAATCCGACCTCCGGTAATCTTGATCTTCCCTCCAATTTCGCGCTCTTTCCTTTTGAAATCTTGTGATCTTGTCTAACAGATCAGAGGGTACATAGTAACCTTCATTTTTAGCTTCCAGCAAGAAATGATACCCATAGTTGGTTCCCCATGAGTTTGGATCTTCATTACCGGGCCAATAGGCTAAACCCCCACTGAATGTCAGGAATTTTTGCATACGCTCTATGCCCCCTTCTACATTATTTTGAATGTCCGCCTTTTTTCCATCCGGCAGATCCATCACTTTGGAAACATATAATTGCGGGAATACGGCCGAAGTGGTTTGTTCAATACACCCATGTGGAAAGCGTGTTAAATATTGAAGGCGTTTACCAAAATCGATCGGGGGGATCCTTGAAACTTCGAGCATGGCCGAGTTTGTTCCGGTCATCCCCTGAGCTTCAAAACTTTCTGTCCAGCTTTCTCCTTCTTCAATAATTTCTGATCTCACATCCACAAAAGGAGAATTTGGATTCCGTACCGCGATCTCGATCTCGTGATAAGCCGACTCCCCGCCGCCGGTTGCCTCCACCCTCACGTTTCCGACGCCTATCTGTGATTTTGTTTCCAGCTCAAAAGTAATGACCTGATCACCGGGCTCCTCAAAATTCAACGTAGTAGAAGCTTCTCCATTGATCTCAAATATGTCATTCGCTTCAACCCGAACCTGCACATTCCGGACTCTTTCATTCATAGCAAAAACACTGACCGGCAGCTTCACAGTTTCACCGGGACCCAGCACTCTCGGCAAGGTTGCAAGTACCATTACCGGTTTACGAACAGGCGTTGTTGCCTGAGTTTGACCATAAGCTCCATCCTGACCGGCGATCACCATAGTACGGACCGAGCCCACATAATTCGGAACTGAGATGTCATGTCGATTTACGGTTCCTTCCTTCAGCAAAAAGGGGCCTTCAAATCTGACCATTGGTTCAAAACGATTGGCTTCCTCCAAAGGATCGGCTTGACCGGCTTCCCCATCTCCGCCAATAGCAATGATCCGGGAAAGGTTTCCGGCATAAGCATCACTTACAAATTGGTACATATCCCAGGTGTTCACACCCAATGCCTCGCGTGCATAAAAATGATCGTGCGGCTCCGGTGTGCTGAAGTTGGTCAGATCCAGTAATCCTTCATCTACCATGGCTATGGTATAAGTCATGGCCTTACCATTTTGCTCACTGACATTTACCTGAACACTGCTTTCCGGTCGTAATTCGCCGGGAAGTTCAACTACAGGTGCCAGTTTTGTATTGGGATCTTCTACCGAAATCGGGATCACACCATACATTCGAAGCGGCAGGTCATTGCTCTGCTGGCCATGGGGCTGAAGGTGCATAACATGAGCATATACATTGGGAGTCATGTTCTCATCGGCAGGAATACTAAATACTGTTTCACCGGCTTTACCATCTAACCAAAACGTATCAAGCACTTTAGATCCGCTTTCCATGCTGACCAAAATTCGACTTCCCTGACTACTTGGAATGGTGATGGAAATATCTTCGCCTACCTCGTAAGAGTCCTTATCTGAAGAAAACGTAAGGCGCGCCGGACTAACCGATTCACTGCGCCCGCCGTACCAACTGAAGTAAACAATAGAACTGGCCGAGTGCCCGCCTTGCGGGTCTTTTACCCTCACCAAATAGCGACCGCCATCTGACCCTTCAGGAAGTTTTAAATTGACAATGCCCTTTCCTTCTTCATCTGTACTCACTTTTCCTGATAAGACCACATTTATATTTTCGCGTTCAAAATAGCTGCTTAGGTCTTCGGTACCGCGCTCCCACCACCAACGCCATCGAATGTTGTACACCTCTATATCTAATTCTTTTCCGGCTACAGGATTGCCCTCCACATCTAATGATGCCACTTCAAATCTATGGCTTTCATCGGGGTCCAGCCAATCCCAGTAATCACCTTCATCCATTGCAGGAGGCTTGATCCCAATCAGCGTTCGGAATGGATAGTAATAGGTATTTGCCCGTCCGATACTGAAATTACCGGATGGTTCAAAAACACGGGTTCTAAGATTTACCAATATCCGTGCCGGGCCCTCACTGAGCCGGTTAAAACTATGGCTGAAGTCGGCTGTACCCTGTCCGTTTAAATTGCCTTCAAAAATTGTAACGGGAGAAGATGAAAAAGACACAGAAGCATCTTCAAAACTATAAGCCGGGTAGTCGCTGAATGAAACAGCTGCAGGCCTTAAGCTCATTTCCACATCAGCTTTCATATTTCCGGCCACCGCACCATGAAGCCACCTTGAATTGAGAGTGGCTTGCAGCTGGCGGGTTTCTGCAGTCACTTTGTCTTCAGCAAAGTCAACTTCAACTTTAAGGCGGTTTGGTTTAACCGATTCTATTTTGAGCTGCTTGCTAAAAGTAAGTCCGCCCACTTTGGCCTGAAGCTGCCAGTTCCCGGTTGGTGCCTGCTTTTCTGTTTGTACCTGATATACATAAAATCCATTCAGACCTGATGTGAAGGTTTGCTTGTCTTCCAATTGTCCCGAAGGATTTTTAAGCTCAAACGTTACGGGATGATCATCCGGAAGTACATTATTCTCATCTTCCAGGATCAATGTCACAAATAATGAATCTCCCGGTCTCCAAACGCCTCTTTCTCCATATAGGAAACCTTTGATCCCCTTTTGAATTCGCGCACCGGAAACATCAAAATCACTTAACGAAAGTGCATTTCCATCATTTACTTTCAGGTATCCTTTTTGTCCGTCAACACTTGCTGTCAAATAAAATGGAGTACGGCTTGTTTCCAAGGTCACTTTTCCTTCTGCATCCGTTGACCCTGATGTGATCTGTTGCTGCTGATAATCAAAAGCCCGGACCTCAACTCCACTTTTCGGTTTTGCGGTAAGCAGGTCGGTTACAAACGCTGTGATATTCTCCTCATCTGCTTTTTTTGCAATCATGCCCAGATCAGAGGCTAATACATTGCGTGAGGTTCTTATATCGGAAGTATAGTAACTGACATGACACGGATTCTCCCGCTCTCTCCAGTTAAACCCTTCCGGATACCCCCTGCTGGAATAATTATCCCAATATTCTTGCTCTTCCTGTCCTTCATATTCCCAATTATCAGTTTCTGCATTTGCTGCACTCGTTTCCCCACACGGATAAATAGAATGAATATCCCTGAATCCGATCTCTACCTGATATAACGCTCCCGGCTCAGGTGTTATCAGTTTGGAAAGATCGAGGGCATAATTATTCCATTCACCTGCATCAACACTGCCTAATCTTGACAATGGGACAACTCCTCCAAAAACCGGACGTCCTACTTTTTCAATATTCCAGGCTGAGGAATTACCAAGATCATAATCCTGCAAAAACTGCCCAATGTTGTTCTCAAAGATCCGGACCACCCTTACATCCACAGCTCCGAGACTCACGGCCTTGAATGGAAACAACAGGTTTTTGGAGCGCGGAATGATGGTTCCCTTGCCCAACAATTCAACCTGTGGTTTAGGTTGATAAAATTGCACCTGCCTGGTGATCTCCATGCCAAGTCGTTTTCCATCCGTATTTCTTACGGCGGGATCTATTCTTAGATTTTGCACTCCATCTCTACGCTGCCGCGGATTGACCGTAATCTTGTTCTCATTTATAATGAAATTGAGATTAGTGGAATTTTCTATAGTGATAAGTCCATTTAGATTTTGGCGGGGATCAAGCGGATCTGAAAATGTAAGTTCTACCCTTGGATTTTCATCCCTGAAAACCATGACATCCATCAATTCAAAAGCCCCGATTGGAATGATATCAAATGTCTTTTCACCATTTAAATCTACCCCAATCGGAGCTCCATTCCAGCTAAGTACTAATTTCGTTTCCTCCTGCTGCCTTTGGATATCATTGATTTGAAATCTGTGAGTTCTTTTGGCACCATCCTGCTCCCAGTCAATTTTTAAGCTGCTGCCCGCATGACGTGCCTGCAGTATCTCCCTTACAGATTGGAGTTCAGCTACATCTGCTGTATGAACCGTACCGGTGAGTCGCTGCTCATTTCGGTTTTGAGGCTGTGTTTCCAAAGAACCAAATTGTAATTCAATATCCTGCCCAATGGTGGATACGTTAAATGTAAACTCCGATCTGTCTTCATCTACCTCAAATAAACGGCCCATCCTGAATAGAACCGTATAATCCTGTCCATTTTCCAGCTTTTGCTCCGGCTTAAAAACAACTGTTGTGCTATTTACCCACTCCGTTTCGCCGACAACTGAAGGATCAAATCGAAATAACCCTTCATCTGTTTGGTTATTCTCACCCACAGGCTGAGCCAATGTCACCGCTATTTCGCCCTCTGCACTGATCTGTCCGGAAGTATAGCCTGATATATATTCTGAAAATTCTAAAGGGACCGTTACCCGCGTATTCTGTTGATTGGAACAGGAGACAACTACCAAAAAGATGAGCGTGTATTTTAAGAATTGCATTGATCTGAGCATAAGAATCGGGTATTAAATAATATTTAGGCACTTATAATATTAATACCATTTTACAGAAAAAGTTTTCCTTCAAAAAATTAATTCTCTTCGATCATCAGGCTTTATTTTCAAAAACTTATCACTGCATTTATTCGCCCCCCAAGACACGGATTTGACGCTCTGATTTTTTTTCATTTAAAAAAAATATCTGAAAGTTTTTTAAAAACATCTTCACACAACTT
>NZ_DASSWP010000103.1:0-17580 GCF_035704785.1 Gracilimonas sp.
CCCGTTTTCAAATAGTCGGATACTTGGGATTTAGTTTTATTCTTACCGGCCTTTCTGAAGAAATACTATTTAGAGGCTTTATGCATACTTTTTTGTCCAAGTTTATTAAAGGGATCTGGAACTGGGGACAAATGGAAATGCCAATAGCCGGTTTTGTAGCCACCATCATTTTTACCATAGCCCATATTGGTTTTTCAATTGCCCCATTCGAGATCTGGCACCTGAATCCTCTCCAGCTCGTACAGGCTTTTGTGTTGGGGATATTCTATTCTTGGGCATACCACAAAACCGGAAGCTTGCTCGCACCTATTTTGGCTCATAATATTTCAAACGGATCGATAAGGGTAATGGATTACCTGTTATATTGGATACACATGTAATTACTCAACAGCATCTAGATTCAAGCTGAACCGGGGGACAGGGAGTATCTCCATAGGAACAAAAAACACAGCAATCTCCCTGCTTTGGTTTGATGACTTTCTCACAACCTGGACATTCCCAAAAGAACTGACAAGAATTTGTAGGCATCTCTTCTTTCTCTTGATGCCCGCAATTAGGACAGGTTACCGTTGAAGAAGTATTAACTTTCATCTGAATCTTTGATGATCAGTTCGGAAGAATCTCCACATCCAGGCATTGCCTGACCAAGAAATGGATTTTTCACTTTTTCTTCCGCACTAAGCCAACTGCTTCCGCCTTCATACATTGGGCAATATTGCTTGAACAACTTTCCTTCATAGCCCTGATTTTGGACGGCTGTAATAAGTTCATCAGAGATCTTCTTGAATGCGGATCGCAAGGCTTTGATGTCTTCCGCCCCCGAAGCTTCTTCTACAGCAGCCATCATTTTACCATGATGTTCGGCATGCTTTTCGGAATGCTCTTCATGATTATTCATTTCTCCGCTGCTATGCACTTCTTCCGAAAATGCGTGGAGATATTCTTTAGCAGATTCAAAATTATCCTGCACCAAGGCATTCTTGGCTTCCATATAATGAATGATCAACGTTTCAAGGTGATCGGTATGCTGATGTTGCTCTTGTTGATGATTGCCATGGTCTTCATGCTGAGCGATGGCTGTAAAGCTGATCAGGGATAATAGCGTAAGTGTTAGTATTGATTTCATAATCTGTTTAATAAGGGTGTTTAGTTTAAAAAATTGAATGTTGTTACTTAGAACTATCCTTCTTCCATCTTCAAAAACCGAGCGTTGATCGCTACTATGACTGTACTTAATGACATCAAAATAGCACCCACTGCAGGACTTAAAATTATGCCCCAGGCAAATAAAACACCGGCGGCCAAAGGAATGGCTCCTATGTTATAGCCTGATGCCCACCACAGGTTCTGCACCATTTTTCGGTAGGTAGATTTCGAAAGTTTGATCAACGCAGTAACGTCTTCCGGATTGTTTTTAACCAATACGATATCTCCGGTTTCAACGGCTACATCTGAGCCGGCGCCGATGGCAATCCCGACATCAGCTTGGGCGAGTGCGGGAGCATCATTCACGCCGTCTCCGGTCATGGCAACGAGTTTTCCTTGCCCCTGAACTTCCTTCACCTTGTCGGCTTTTTGATCCGGGAGGACTTCCGCAAATACCTGATCGATGCCTAGTTCTTTGGCTACATAATCTGCGGTCTGTTGATTATCTCCCGTAAGCATGATGCACTCAATGCCCATGTCATGCAGTACTTTGATGGCATTTTTAGAGGATTCACGAATTTCATCACCCAATGCAATGGCTCCAACAAGCGCATCTTCGATAATCACAAAAACCACCGTTTTTCCCTGCGATGAAAGTTCCTCAACTTCTTTTTGCGGGTAGTCCATTTCATTTTCGCGGACAAAGCCGGGGCTTACCACTTTCATTGACTTACCATTCACTTTACCCTTGATTCCTTTCCCGGTAATAGAATCAAATTCGTCCGGATCCCAGGTTTCCTCTGCTTTCTCCAAAATACCTTTGGCAAGGGGGTGTTCAGAGTTCTTCTCCAGTGAAGCGGCATATTTCAGGATCTCATCATCGGTATGATTATCTCCAAAATTGAGGATATCTGTTACGGTGAAGGTGCCTTCCGTGAGGGTTCCTGTTTTGTCGAAGATAACGGCATCCAGGTTTCGGGCTTGCTCAAAAGCGGCACGATCACGGATCAGAAATCCATTGGTAGCAGCGATACTGGTAGATCTTGAAACTACGAGCGGAATGGCGAGTCCAAGTGCATGCGGACAAGTAATTACCATCACGGCCACGGTTCGGTTCATGGCAAAATCAAAACTTTGCCCGGTAAAGAAGACCCAGGCTGCAAAGGTGATAAGTCCTGCCGTGATGGCTACGATGGTCAGCCAGAAAGCAGCCCTGTTGGCCAGATCCTGTGTTCGGGACTTACTTTCCTGAGCCTGACGAACTAAATCCACAACTTGTGAGAGGAATGACTCATCCCCCGTTTTGGTAATTTTTACTGTGATGGATCCTTTTTCATTTACCGATCCGCCAATTACCTCATCCTCTTTTTTCTTATTTACAGGTTTGGATTCGCCGGTTAGCATGGATTCATTCACACTTGTTTCACCTTTTACTACCACACCATCTGCCGGTATCTTTTCTCCCGGCTTAATGAGAATTTTGTCTCCTTTTTGAAGTTCTTCAACCGGAACATCTTCAGTAGAGCCGTCTTCATTCACCCGGTGGGCTTCTCCAGGAAGTAATTCAGCTAGTTTTTCTAAAGCTGCCGAAGCACTCATCACCGAGCGCATTTCGATCCAGTGACCCAACAGCATAATGCCAACCAAAGTTGAAAGCTCCCAATAGAGCAGATCTCCCTCAAATCCGAAAACAACAGCCGTACTGTATAGATAGGCAATGGAGATCGCGAGTCCAATCAAAGTCATCATGCCCGGTTGTTTCTTCTTAAGCTCATCCGCCAAACCGGTAAGGAATGGCCATCCACCAAAGAAATAAACGACAGTAGAAAGTGCTGCAAGTATCCATTCATCACCGGCAAATCGCCAATCGACCCCCAAAAAATGCTGGATCATAGGCGATAGCGCCATGATGGGAATGGTTAACCCAAGCACCCACCAAAAGCGCCATTTAAAATCTTTGACCATCATTTTGTGATGATCGTGGTGGGAATGTTCATGAGAACCGTCTGATCGCTTGGCCTGTTTCTCAGAAGTCTTGTGACTCTGGGAGCGGTCTGACGGATGTTTGTGTCCATCACCATGATTATGTTCGTGATTGTGATTTTTGTGATCCATGACAATGTCCTTGAATAGTTAATTTAATTGAGTCAATTCTACTTGAGATATAAGCACTGAGCCACTGCCTTGTATCTTTAGTCCCACATTTCCGCTTTCCGGAGCATCATCGTGGCCATGCACTTTCATTTCCCGGTTCACATATCCCCGAAAATGAGTTCCGTCTCCAACAACACGCAGAAATAATTTTCCATCCGCTTCAAATGTACCTTCTGCAAATATGGTGGTGTTTCCATTTTGCATTCTTCCCTGACGAATGACGCCCTCAGAATTCAGAGATACAAAGTCATAATTATCCGCATCCTGTAAGTGATGAACGAGTTCTATCTCTCCATCTAAATTATCCAGATTGAGGTAGTAATCGACCTGAATATTTTGATAAGAGTCATGAGTCACAAACAGGTTTGCCTGTTCTGAGGCTTCAAGCCGAAGCCGAGGTGGTTGAGCTTGAGTGACCACCGGTTTTAAGCCTTGAACAGAACCTTCCAACCAGTGAAAATTAGCGATGAGATCACTGACGGAATTTTGATTCATATCCCAAGTCCAGTCTCCATTTTCTTTTCTAATAAAAGATGAAGCGGTCGAAGTAGTATCCGTGGTTACTGAGGATTCTGACTCTTCTTGTTGCAATAGCTGCCCGGTTCCTGCTCCGTATCCAAATACCATTTTTCCACCATACTCCGCAGTCTCATACACCATAAATAAACCCGGTAACACCGTTAAGAAAGCAATGATCTTAAAGCTTTTCTTCTCAAAAAGATCAAACCAGTGAAAGGCAATTCTCAATATGGCATAGAGAATAAAGAACCAAAGAAGATATTGGGCCCAATCGGCGTGTTCACTCAGCACCGATTGAGCTTCTGTCGGTAGAAAGATGGTGTCTGCCGCTACGGTTCCGCTATAATATGTAACACCGGTAAACAGTGCTCCAGCTACATATAGGATTGTATTTTTGGTTTCATCCCACCATTTTTCTGGAATAAAAAAGGTAATAAGGTTTGCAAATGCGGCCACCACTAACAGTGCAATAGGAAAGTGTACAAGCAGCGGGTGTATGTTGGGAGCCCAATCGGGCGTAATAAATAGATCCATGTCTTATAGTTAGTTAACGGTGATTTATTTTGTTAGTTAATTGTAGCAATAAAAATGGGTTCAAATGATTTCCAATTTTCCATCATCCCAATTCGCTAAAACTTCAGAGATAATCCGGCTCCCCAGCCAAAGTGTTCGTCATAATTTGCGGTGATAGAAAAATACTCGTTTAGCAAATACTCCAATCCGGCGGTATAGGAAGTTTCTTGTTCAAGATTTTCTCCGATCGGTAGGTCTTCAACTAGTCCGGCATCCATCTTCCATTTGAAATGTCCTACAGCCATCAATCGCTGCGTTAAAGGAATATGTGTATTAAGCTTTAATTCCGGACGAAGTTTATGGTCCACGCCAAGGTCGGTATCAAGTATATACAACAACAGATAACGCATGCCAATTCGCCCAACGACTTCATGATCATCAAGGGAATTCTCAACGATATTTTCGGCTTGTATTCCTCCGTAAATCCTGAAATAGTTGCCCACAAATCGTTCGTAATCGGCAGTGAGTTCATAATTTTGGTTCCAGCCAAATTCGGTTTCCAGGTTAAATTGATTATTGGTATTGGAAGCAACGAGATCTAAAGTTCCCATGTGACTCATTCCGGTTACGGTTCCCCAGGTGAAGAACTCTTTGTCATGTTTATACAGCGTGCCCACGGGATAGGGCGCCAGTCGTTCGTCCCGTTCACTTCCCTCATAACTGAAAACCCGAGACATTCCGGCTTTCATGTGATACAGGATGTGACAGTGAAAAAACCAATCCTTTTCCTCGTTAGCTGCAAACTCAATGGTGATCCGGCTCATAGGCGGGACATCTACAGTATGCTTAAGCGGAGCATATTCTCCATTCCCATTCAGCACTCTAAAGAAATGTCCGTGTAGGTGCATAGGGTGATGCATCATGGTGGTATTATTCAGGGTAACCCGAACCACTTCCCCTTTCTCGATCTTTATTTTATCGGAAGCAGATAGCGTTTCCCCATTGATGCTCCAGGTGTAACGCCACATGTTTCCGGTCAGGTTGAAAGTCAAATTTCGAACCGAATCCCCTTCACTAAATTCCGTGGATTCCGGTGATTTGAGGATGGAATTGTTGTACCCGGTTTCCCACATGGTCATAGGTGCTGTTGGGTCGTCCATTTCGTGCATGGAGTGATCTTCTTCTTCCTCCATTTCATCCTCCTGATCAGAATGCATATTGTGGTTGTTATGCATATCATGATCCATCTCTTCTCCATCGCTCATATCCATCATATCATGTTCGGATGTAGTGGCTTCGTAAGTTGAAAAAGTCCCATCTTCTTCACCATCCAAAGACATATCGTGACCGCTTCCACCGTGCATGTCCGCCATTTCTGCGCCCATTTGCTGGTAATCCGGGAATGGAATATCCGAGGCGTATTTTTTAGTTCCATTTCCAACAAAAGCCGAAGCAGACCCCGTTACATCTTGCGAAGTGGCTTGAAATTCCAGGCTTTCTCCTTCTTTAACGGTGATGATGAAATCGTAGGTTTCTGCCAGACCAATTAGAACTTTTTCAGTCTCTACAGGCTGAACATTCAATCCATCCGCAGAAACGATCTTGAGATCACCGCCTGCATAATTCAGCCAGAAATAACTGGAAGCACCTGCATTAATCACTCTTAGTCTGATTTTGGTTCCCGGCTCAAATTGATCATAGACCTGCTCCTGTTTTCCGTTGATCAGAAAGGCGTCGTAGGGAATATCGGAAATATGCATTCCCGGCATTTTTTGAGCCCAAAGTTTGAATTGAGACCCCACTGTTTTGCTTTGTATGGATTTCAGCAAAGACGGTGCATTTCCCAGCTCAACGCCATACCACTCGTTATGGCGCTTCAGGTTTTTCATGATGTGATGGGGATCATCATTGGTCCAATCCGATAACACAAGCACGAGGTCTTCGTCATATTCCAATTCCTTCTCTTTCGGCTCAATTACGATGCTCCCATAAATCCCCTTTTGCTCCTGAAGTCCGGTGTGGGAATGATACCAATAGGTGCCGGAGTGAGTTAAAGGGAAGTCATATCTAAGTGTTTTGTCGGGACGAATAGGGGGTGTAGTCAGATAAGGCACGCCATCCATATAATTTGGCAGGAGCAAGCCATGCCAGTGAACTGAGGTTTCTTCCTCCATGGTGTTGGTCACATAAATAACGGCATGTTTACCTTCCTTAAATCTTAGTGTAGGACCGGGAATACTACCATTGATGGCCATAGCGCTGACCGGTTTTCCGGTAATATTCATGGTCTGTTCACTGATTGTGAGGTGATAGATCAGGCTGTCGCCTTTCACCTCCAGCTGCAGATCCTGTGATTGAACCGGGTTAATGAAAGCAAAAACTGCAATGATTGATACTATGAGATTTAATTTCATAAATGCTTATTTAATAGTTTTAAGGTGTATTTGTAAGAGTTCTTAAAGCAAGTCTTTCTTCTGTTCCTCATATTCCTCTTTATCAATTCCCCGCTTGCAGGTTCTCTGGCAAATATTTTTATATTTAATGATGTCCATGACCTTTCATGTCATCGGAATCTTTATCCAATCCGTTGTCATGCATCATCTGCATGCACTGCATATGCATTTTCATCTCTGACGAATCACCCATCATTTCCATCATCTTAGAATGATCCATATCACCGTCCATCATAGACTGCATCATCTCCATATGCTTTTTCATGCGTTCTTTCATTTCGGGATTATTCCTCATAGCATTCATTTTTTCCATCATGTTGGAGTGATCCATTTCTTCTGAAGACATCATTCGTTGCATCATCTTAGCTCGCATTTCCGGATTCTCCATCATATGATCCATCATCATAGTTTGCATGGATGAGTCTTGCATCATTTCCATCATTCGTTCTTTTTTCTGTTCCATGTTTTGCTGTTGTGCTGTGGCTGTTATTGACAACCCAAAACTAATTAACAGTAACAGCATTGTTGTTTTCATCTTTTTCATGACTCTATATTGATTTTATTATTATTACCTTTTTTAAAATATCATCTATTAACTACTTAATATTACATTATATTGATTCATATTTTTTGAATAACGAAAAATTATACTATTCTATGACTTGAGTACCTTCTTTGCCATCCCTGATCCTGATCATATTTTCAATAGGCATCACAAATATAATTCCATCCCCCCGTGAGTCTGTCGAAGCAGTTTTTTGAATGATCTCAATAATGGATTCAACGGCCTCATCCAAGGCAGTGATTTCTATTTTTACCACTTTAGAGTGCATGGCAGGAAATTTCAGTAAACCGTGGGCGTGATCAGGATCCGTATATTGCCCCGCTCCTTCACCTCTGAAAACGGTAATGCAGCAATGTCCTTCCGCCCGAAGTGCTTTATATACTTCTTCCAGCAACATAGGTCGTATGTACGCTTTTACTAATTTCAAAATGCCTCCTTTTTTGGGTTGAACTATCAATTCATTTGCTGAACGGTTTCTCCACAGTTGTGCATCTGAGTTCCATAAAATGGGTTTTCGATCTCTTTCTCATCACTGATCCAGGCGCTTCCGCCATCATACATCGGGCAGTATTGTTTGAATAAGTTTCCTTCATAGCCTTCCTTTTCAACTTGTTTGATAAGTGCTTCAGAAATTGATTTGAACTCAGCCCGCAGTTCCTCAATGTCACTGAAGCTATCCATTGAAAACATGGTGATATGTTCTTTGGCTGATTCAAAATTATCGTTGGACAAAGTTTCCCGAAGTTTCAGATATTCAGGAACAAGTACTTCCAGATCTTCCAGCATTTGATGGTCGAAATGATCTTCCGTCTGTTCCATTTCTGCATCACCTATTTCCGTGTCACCGTGGTTGTGAGCTCCGGTATTCGCTCCTGAACCGGGTTCTGGGTTCATCATGCTCAGTTTGTCGCTAAGTTGTGCTGCTGCATCTACTTTGAACGTCCCATTTGTGACCACACGCTCTCCGGCTTTCAGCCCGGACTCAATTACATATTCATTTCCTGCTCTTTTGCCCAAAGAGACTTCCCTGCCTTCAAAAGCGGGGGTATCATTTGTGGAAACATCCACGAACACAATGGATCGCTCGCCGGTCCATAGCACAGCGCTTCTGGGAACAAGCAATTGTTGTTCTTGGTCTGCTTTGGATGAGATCACACCCTCGGCAAACATGCCGGGTTTCATCCTGTTTTGAGGATTATCTGCGGTGATACGAACCTCCATAGTTCGTGAATTTTCATCCAAAAAAGGCTGGATAAAACTGATATTTCCGGTGTAAGTCTGTCCGGGAACAGAGCTCACCGTAAACTCCACCTTGTCTCCGGTACTCAAATTACTGACCGCCGATTCAAACGCCTCAAATTCAACCCAAACGCTGGAAAGATCTGCGATTCGGTAAAGCATGGATCCTTCCTGAATATGGTCTTCTCGTGAAATATTGATCTGGGAAATAAATCCTGATACGGGTGAGAAGAAATCAAGCTCTTCCATTACTTCTCCGGACCGTTCGATCTGATCAATGGTCTCTTCCGGGAATTCCCAAAGCAAAAGCTTGCGTCGGGTAGACTCATATAATCGAGGATTTTGCTCTTTGAATTTTGCGGTTTCCAGTAGTTCACGTTGAGCAGTGATTAGCTCGGGGGAGTAAATGGAGGCTAGTTTTTGTCCTTTCCGCACATAATCTCCGGTATAATCCACATACAGCTCCCGGACACGGCCCGGAAAATGAGCCGTTACATTTGACACCAGATTCTGATTTACCGTTACTTTGCCCGGTAAACGAGTTTCCATCACAGGAATTCCTGTCTTAACTGGAGTGGTTTTGATCTCGGCCAGTGCCAGTGCCGACTTTGAGAACTGCACTGCATTTGGGCTTAAAGATTCAGGATCACCTTCACCAAGATCATCAACGGGAATTAGTTCCATCCCACAAATAGGGCAATCGCCGGGTTCATTTTCACGCACCTGAGGGTGCATGCTGCACGTGTACACTACATTGCCTTCCTCATCGGTATGGGTTTCTGAGATATGTTCTTCAAGCGTTTGTGGCTCTGAAGTTCCTCCAAAGAACACATAGCCAAGGAATAACCCGCCAAGGATAAGTCCGGAATAAATAAGTATGTTTTTAGTTTTCATGATTCTTGATGTTTAGTGGTGAAATTTTTTATAGCCGAAAAGATTTTCTGACCTGTTCAAAGTTCGGTGTTGGATGTTCCTTGTTCGATGTTCGATCATAGCTCCTCATTCTCATTATGCTCACCCGTCAAATACCGGATATACGCCGCCGCTTTGTGCTCCTCAGTTTTGGCTTGAACGCGTTTCAGTTGGTATTCCAGTTGCTTGCGTTGCATCCGCAGGATTTCCTCAAAGTCAGAATTGCCAGAGGAATAGGCATCCATCATAATGTCGATGGCCTGTGTGATGCGCTGAATTTGCTTTTCGTTGTAGAGATTGAATTTCCGTTGGGCATCTTTGTAATCTCTAAGTAATGCATCCAATTCGGTTTGGAGAGAGTTTTCACGGGCTGTGATCTGATATTGAATATCCTGAATATTTCGTTCAGCCTGCTGTACTTTGGCATTATTCTTTTTTCCGAAGAGGGGCACTTTGAATCCGGCCATAACCATGAGCGCATCCTCTCCGCTGTTAGCTACGTTCGGCATATCAGTCTCACCGGTAAAGATATAATCCACTCCGAGTTTGATACCGGGCCTGTTCTGTTTCTCAGCCAGTGATTTCATTTCCTCGGAAGAAGCTTCTTGATACCGGAGTCGGTTTAAATTTGGGTTTTGCTGCTGAATTTGAGTCATGAGTTCCTCGCGGGATTTGATCTCTGTTTCTCCCAAAGAATCAGGCAACATGATCTTGGCACCTTCACTACGATTCAGCAACTCGTTCATTCGCTGAATCAGAACCTCCCGATTATCCTTTAACAGCTCGATCTGAATGTTGAGGTCTTCCTCTTCAATTTGAGCTCGCAGTACATCCACTTGCGTGGCACGACCGGTTTCATATCGCGCCAGGCTCAGCTCAACTAATGAGTTAAGGATCGCCTGGTTTTCTTCAGCAATGCGAATGCTTTCATCCAGCTCGTAGAGTTCCAGAATTGTCTGTTCCACTTTTAGAAAAATGCGATTACGGCTTTCCTGAAAGGATTCGAAGGCCGCCTTAGCTCGCAAATCAGAAGCAGAACGCTGATCGCTTAAAGAGCCAAACCAAGGTAGCATTTGAGAGACGGATATCCGTCCTTGCTGGGGCCCCACTCTCGTCTCGATGGGCTTGATGAAATACGAAAATGAAACTTCCGGGTCGGGTAAGGTTCCCATAATGGGACTTTCTTCCAGAGCCGATAAGTACTGCTGGTATTTCGCTTTCAGCTCCGGATTGTTTTCGGCTGCTTCCTGTTGGTATTGGGTTATTGTTTGGGCATTTGCCGTGAAGGACAGTAGAAGCAATAGCCACATTGTTACAAACCGCAAAGGCGCTAAGAGCGCAAAGGATCTTTTCTTCCAGTTTAAAGTTGGATGTTCAATGTTCCTTGTTCGATGTTCTTCTCTCATTTCAGGCTCCGTTTCATTTTAAATTCTTTCCACATGTAGTACAGCACCGGTATCACCAACAGCGTAATGACTTGCAAAAACATCCCGCCCACACTCGGGATAGCCATTGGTACCATGATATCTGAACCGCGACCGGTGGAGGTAAGTACGGGCAATAGCGCAAGAATGGTAGTGGCCGTTGTCATCAGTGTCGGCCGGATTCTTCGGGTACTTGCTTCAATTACTACTGCTCTCAATTCTTTAGATGTCGTTGGTTTTATACGGTCAAATAGTTGATCGAGATAAGTAGCCATGACTACGCCACCATCCGCCGCGATTCCAAATAAAGCGATAAAGCCCACCCAAACAGCCACACTTAAATTCACGGTTCCCATTTGGAAGAGGTTCCGCAGGTTTTGGCCAAATACTTCGAAGTTCAGGAACCAGCCCTGACCGTAAAACCAAATAAGCAAAAATCCGCCCGCCCAGGCCACAAAAATGCTGCTAAAGATCATGGACGTGGTAGCCACCGAACGGAATTGGAAATACATAACCAGGAAAATAATAACCAGCGCAATGGGCAGAATGATACTCAATCGTTTTTCAGCCCTCACCTGATTTTCGTAATTCCCGGCAAACTCGAAATTGATTCCGGCAGGAATTGTAAGATCACCGGAGTCCACTTTATTCTGAATTATCTGTCGTGCATTCTCTACAACTTCTACTTCTGCATAACCATCCATTTTATCGAAGATTACATATCCAATTAAGAAAGTGTCTTCACTTTTAATGGCCTGTGGACCCTGTCTGTATTTGATTTCGGCAAGTTGAGTCAGCGGAATCTCCGTTCCGGTTTTAGTTGGGACTAAGAGTTCACCAAGTGCCTGGGGATCACTTCTCAACTCCCGCGCAAAGCGTACCCGAATGGGATAGCGCTCGCGTCCCTCAACCGAGGTGGAGACTGCCATTCCACCTACACCCATCGACATATACTGTTGTGCATCCTGAACGGAAAGTCCGTAGCGAGCAAGTTGCTCCCTATCCCAATCCACTTCCAGATATGGTTTTCCGACAATACGCTCAGCAAAAACAGAAGAGGCTTTTACGCCTTCAGCTTCACGAAGCACTTCTTCCAACTCCAATCCAAAGTTCTCAATTTCCCGCAAGTCATTACCTTTAACTTTTACACCCATTGGAGCTCGCATTCCGGATTGCAGCATAATCAACCTTGTTTCTATGGGTTGAAGTTTTGGAGCAGATGTGGTTCCGGGGATACGGGAAACAGAAATAATCTCATCCCATATATCATCGGGCGACTGAATGTGGTCGCGCCATTGACGGTAATATTCTCCATCTTCATCTGGAATGAGCTCGCCTTTTTCATCCTCCACAAACTCTCCCGAATCATCCAGTTTAAATCGAACACGACGCCCGTTTTCATCGGTTTTGTATTCAGATTTATAGAGAATGACATTCTCGAACATGGATACAGGGGCTGGGTCAAGAGCTGATTCGGTCCGTCCCATTTTACCCACTACCGTTTCCACTTCAGGGATGGCATTTACGGCCATATCAATTTTCCGCATCACGTCTTCGGCTTCTTCAACTCCGGCGTGGGGCATCGTTGTGGGCATCAGCAGGAAGGCTCCTTCATCCAGAGCAGGCATGAATTCCTCGCCGAGTCCGGGAAAGGTTTCGGAGGCGGAAGTCCAGACTGAAGTTTCGCGGACATCCACTCCTATTACATCAAAACTCTTGGCTATAAAACCGAAAGTGGTGGCAAAGCCCAGCCAGATCATCACACCTAAAACCATGAAAGCAGATGGGATAGCGAGGAAGACCTTTTTATTATCCAGACACCACCCGATGATGGGTTGATAGTATTTTATGATGAGCCAGAAGGCGGCCAATATGAGTGCGATCAATATCACAATAAAGATCAGATTACCGGCAAAAGAGACGGATGGCCCAAACGGAAGCCAATATTCTGTCAATAGCCAAGTTACCACCACAACTGACAAGGCATTGTTTAAAAACGGAATTTGTTGTCGATAGCTTTCATCAAAAAAATACCCGGCGCCGTTGATGAGTCCGAAGCCTAAGATCAAAAATCCGCCCCATCCGGAGATGGTGAACATGGCGATTAACCCACCGATCACTAATAATGCATTCCAGCTCAATTTCAGTTTCCGGTTGTTGATCTTAAGTCCAAAGAACCAGTGGGCAAAGGGTGGAATTAGAGTGATAGTGATAATGATGGAAGCGATCAGTGCAAAGGTCTTGGTATAGGCTAGTGGCTTGAAGAGTTTGCCTTCGGCCGCGATCATGGTGAAAACTGGCAAGAAACTAACAATAGTAGTGGTGATGGCAGTCAACACGGCCCCGGCTACTTCAACAGTGGCGTTATAAATTACTTCCATTAGAGATTCATCTTTATCCATTTCCTCCATATGCCTGAGCATGTTTTCAGAAAGGATCACCCCCATATCCACAATGGTCCCGATAGCAATAGCAATCCCCGAAAGTGCCACGATGTTGGCATCCACGCCAAAGTATTTCATGGCAATAAAGGTCATGAGTACGGCAATGGGCAGCATGGCAGAAATAAGAACTGAAGTCCGCAGGTTCATCACCATAATGATGATCACAATGATGGTGATAAGGATCTGGAGGGAGAGGGCTTCTTCCAGTGTACCAAGCGTTTCGCCAATCAGCGTGGAGCGGTCATAAAATGGTACAATGGTGACTTTAGATTCGGTACCGTCTTCCAGGGTCTTGGAAGGTAAACCAGCTGAGATTTCGGCAATTTGTGCTTTTACATTATCGATTACTTGTTGCGGATTCGCGCCCTGCCGGGCGACTACTACGCCGCCTACAGCTTCTGCTCCGGCTTTATCTAAAGCACCTCGTCGGGGTGCCGGACCCATACTCACAAAGCCAACGTCCTGAATACGGATGGGTGTATTATCTACCACCTTCACCACGGCCGATTCGAGGTCTTCCAGATTTTCGATGTAACCGAGTCCGCGCACCAAATACTCAACATTATTCATCTCGATGGTACGCGCTCCGGTTTCAGCATTGGCTTTTCGCACGGCATCAATGACTTCCGTCAGAGTAACATCATAGGTTTTTAGCTTATTGGGATCTACATCCACCTGGTACTCTTTTACATAGCCACCGATGGAGGCGACCTCAGCTACACCTTGCGCTCCGGAAAGTCCGTATTTTACATAAAAATCCTGGAGGGATCGTAACTCCTGCGGATCCCAGCCACCCGCGGGATTCCCATTTTCATCCCTTCCTTCGAGTGTGTACCAGAAGATCTGTCCAAGCGCCGTGGCATCCGGACCAAGGGATGGTTTGGCAGCTTGTGGCAAAGTGCCTGCCGGCAGTGAATTCAGCTTTTCCAAGATCCGCGAGCGACTCCAATAAAACTCCACATCCTCTTCAAAGATCACATAGATGCTGGAGATTCCTGTCATGGAGGTACTCCTGACAGTCTTCACGCCCGGCACAGTCAGTAACTGCGTAGTCAGTGGATAAGTGATCTGGTCTTCGATATCCTGTGGAGATTGTCCCTCCCACTCGGTATACACGATCTGCTGGTTTTCGCCGAGATCCGGGATGGCATCTACGGGAACAGGATCACGGGGCAGGAAATCCAGATTCCAGTTGAAGGGGGCAACAGCAAGTCCCCAGCCTACCATGACCAGCAGAAGCAGTACAGCCACAAGTTTATTTTCCAGGAAAAACCGAATGGTTTTGTTTAGCATTTCTGATTGGTTATTAGGAATTGGTTAATGATTCTTTAGAGTTCGTTCCGAACGTCTCGTTCGGAATGCATACAGGAACCTCTGGTTCCTATTAGGTATATTTGAGCTTGGTTGCCCTCTCTCTCTGATTTTCAGCAAAGCTGAAATCGGTCTCTCTGCGAAGAGATATAGGTTTTTACCAAGTCCAGTATTCTTGGAATCGAATAAATCCATAGAAAATGGCTAGAAACCTGTGTCCCTTTGGAGGGACCGTGAGAACAGCTCGCTGTTACTTACAGGGAGGAGAGTCAGAGAAAAAGCAACCGACTCAATAAGAAATACCAATCCCTAGATCAGAAAAGACTCGTTAGAGAGGTATATAGGCGGGGGTGAATAAGCATCAGAAACCGGAATTTGAAAAGCGTGGGTTCCGGATTCATCGGTGTGAATTTCTGCCAGAACCTGAAGCACCTGTAATACAGGAACCTTTGTTTTGAGCTGAGCTTTTGCTTCCGTCTTAACCGGCGCTTCCTCTATGGAACAAGCACAGGCAAAACCAAGATCATGAGCTTTGTGGTGTTTATTATCTGTTTTGGGATGATGTTGGTGTTCCGGCGCTTCAGTAGCCTGCCCATTCATGGGGCGATCTTCACCATGTTCACTCATCAGTTGCATGGGATGCTTCATTTCCTGCATCTCATCACACACATCTTCCGACATGGCATGAAGACCTGAAGGAATCGAAACCCCGATCAGAATACTCAAACTGAGTAATGAGGCGATAAAACGATATGTGATAGAAATTTTCACAAACTTAAATTAGTCAAAGTAGCAGTTAATTCAAAGCAGGTCGGGCAGGAAGTCAGGATTTGATAAATGTTTAACGGGATTTGGTAAGGTGAAAATAAACAACCAAAAAAATAATTTATATTTAATTATTAAAATATCAGAATATGAAAATTGAAATACCTGAACCTCTTTTCCATCGCTTGCAAAAACATGCTATTCCTCTTGTCGATAATATCCCATCTGTAATCACAAAAATTTTGGACAAATATGAAGAATATGAAAATATAGATGGGGTTAAAAATTCTTTAAAGCAAAAAAAGATATCTATGATGATAGTGTAGATTTGAAGCATACCAAAGTTATCAAAGGTCATTTTGAAAATGTCCATATAAAAAACTGGAATGATATGTTGGCTCAGTCTCATATTGTTGCTTATAGAAAATTAGGTGATTGGACTAAACTCAAGGATATGTCAATTGCCCGGATAGCAAAAGGAGAAAGAAGTGAAAATGGCTTTCCCTATCTTGAAGATATAGACATTTCAATCCAAAGAAGAAGTGCGAATAAATCTTGGGAAGCGATAAAACATTTAGCATTCAGCTCAATATTGAAGCATATGTTGAATTTTTTTGGAGAAATAAAAGTGAAGCCCAAAAGCCTGGCGAAAAATATGTATTGAAAGTTAACGACTACGAATAAGCATGAATTAGGATTAAACAAATTAATACAGCACTAATAATTACAATTTTAGCACTTACTGATTGCTATTCACAAGTCAAAATTGATTTTGATGAATTCGATGATATAGTAAGATATTCAACTGAAATTGAGATTGTAAAAGAAGATGAATCTGAACTATATATGGCTCAAATAAGATCAATTTTTTATTCTGAAAAATTAGATCCTACTTACTTTTTTGATGTTTCCACAATTGAACATGCTATTGAATACACTAAGTCAGGGACCATTATATTTTTGATTGATGGAGAAAGAATCAGAAAAACAGTTGCTAATCAGGAAAGGTTATTATCAAGGCTGAGTTCAAGTCATTAATGCAACAGCGCGGTATTTTAGGGTTTGCTGTATGGGTGAAAGGTAATCAAATTTTCGAATAGGTCGATTATTGAGATGTCGTTCAACGGTTTTGATGCGTTGCTCGGATACTTCACGAAGATCGGTACCCTTTGGAAAGAAAAGAGGCTAACAAAATAGCTAATGCTGATTTAGTAAGATTAAGAGTTAATGAAGAAACGTACCGAATCCCTATTTATGGAATAGAACAAATAGACAAAACTTGGCATGAATTGGATAATTTATTAGATACTCTTTCTACAATGAATAGTAAAAACAGATATTTGTATATAGAAAAAGTAAGAGACGAAAATAGTAAAACTGTTCAAGGCAAGTCAAAAAGACCTATTGCACCAAATGAGGATGATGCAAGGCATGAAGACAAGGAAATTGAGAGCGGTCAGGTAAACCTAGAAAATGTTGAAAATGACACAGATAAAGAGGGCGCTCATAGTGATGAAAATCTTGACAAAAGATTAGAAAAGGATATAGAAAAGAGATCCTTTTATGAATTAAAGTGGGAAGGAGATATAAATCGTAAACCCATAGCTCAACCACTTCCCAAAAATATTTCTAATTCTGAGGCTTTAATTACGGTGCGCTTTGTAGTAAAGCCTGATGGAAAAGTTGGTAGAATTATCCCTCTTAGAAAAATGAATCCTGAATTAGAAAGGGAAGTGATAAGTACTCTCAAAGACTGGCTTTTTTCTAAGTTACCGGAAGATGATCTACAAAAGGATCATTGGGTTACTATTACCTTCAAATTTTGAATATAATTAAAAATTATATAGTACTCCTTTACTCTGATTTCACCTGTTCTGTCACAGGACTCATTATTGAGGCTGAACTTGAGGCTCCTCCATCTAATCACAAAAAATCAGAGATAAACAATGGAATTGATTATAATGTCGTTGGATTAATAGATGACCATTCATCTTAAAATGATACATCATGGATAAAGAAGCCCTGCTTAAAAGAATTACAATGAACCCAAAGGTCAGCTTTGGCAAACCGACCATCCGCAATATGCGCTACCCAGTTGAGATTATTCTTGATCTGCTTGCAGCGGGAATGACTAC
>NZ_DASSWP010000236.1:0-2264 GCF_035704785.1 Gracilimonas sp.
CCAACAGATCTCCGAACAGAGAAGCAGCGAAAACCGGGAAGAAGGCCAGGCTTTTCTTGAAGAGAACAAAGAGAAAGAAGGCGTAATGGAAACCGAATCAGGACTTCAGTACAAAGTACTTGAAGAAGGTGAAGGTGTATCTCCTACCGCTGAAGATGTAGTTCGCGTTCATTACACCGGTCGACTGATCGATGGTACAATCTTTGATACCAGTATTAAAGAAGTAGCTCAAGCTAATGATCTTTACAACCCACAAAGAGAACCATATGATGGTGCTCAGTTCCCTCTTAACCGTGTAATATCGGGTTGGACAGAAGGTCTTCAGCTTATGAGTGAAGGTGCAAAATATGAATTCTATATTCCTTCAAATCTTGCTTACGGTGCTCAGCCTCCTCAGGGAAGTCCGATAGGACCAAGTGAGACCCTGATCTTTGAAGTTGAATTACTTGAAGTAAATCCTTCTGAAGAATAATTGACTTTTATTTTATTCAGATAAAGAAAAGCCCCGCATAAAGTTATTATGCGGGGCTTTTTTATTATAGATCAATGTTCATGCCCTCAAAAAAATGTGGAGCAGATTATTCTAAATATTGATCTCACTTTTCTATATCCAATCGGATGCATTTACAAAAAGGCAGTCAAAGATTTTGAACACAGAAGCGGTTAAGAATATTTAATGCTCATTAAGAATCTCTAAGTGGCATTAATGAAATTGATTGGCATATTGAGAAAAGAATAAGGGGAAACAGCTATCAACTGTTTCCCCCTGATACGTTGGCTTTTTGGGGTACAAAGCGAGTAGCTGCGGCGTTATACGTTGCAGCTATTTTTATGTCTAAAAGGGTGTATGGGTTTTTAGAGGAGTAACCAGATTATGTTCCCCAAATTTTATGCCTCATCCCACTGTTTCTTGATACCGACCTGATTATAGTTTGCATTAAAATTTCTTCATTTGCAATAATAAGAGTGTTTTGACGGGCTCTTGTTACAGCTGTGTATAGAATCTCTCTGGAAAGTATTGAATTTGATGTACTTGGGAGAATTATTGCAACTTCATCAAATTCTGAACCCTGACTTTTATGGATGGTTATGGCATAGGCGGGTTCATACTCTTTCAGGCGGGTGGCTGAGATCTCTGAGGCATTTTCTCCTTCAAATTTAATGACAGGGTCTGTTGTCCCCCCGCATATTCCTATCTCACCGTTTCTCACCTTTAGTATGGCATCATTTCTTGTTGCCATTACGATCCTCCCCTCATACCATTCTGAAAGATCCAGCATACCTTTTGATCTCCTGATCAAACGCTCTGCTTCATTATTGATCCTTTCGACCCCGCTTCTGCCCTTTCTTAATGCACAGAGTATCTTTTTCTCATTCGATGCGTCGAGCCTTTTGTCCTCTTCCTGCCGGGAATAATATGTATAATGATCTACCGCAAATTTTCGAATGATATCGTTTACGGATCCACTGGCAGGATCAATCCAGTTCAAGTCTGTGTATTCAGGATCCTTAAGTAATTTTATTGCAGTATCTGCATCAGAGTTGTTGACTGCATGTGCAAATTGGCCAATGCCACTTTCAGTTCCGAAACGATAGCTTTTTGTGAGAAATACCACACTGTCATTGATCGCTGTCGGGGAGTCTATGACCGGAATATGAACTCCTGTTACCGAATTGACCGCTGAGCTTATTTCCTGAGAAAATGAATTATCACCTCCGCAAATATCTCCAAGTATAGAACCTGTCTCCACAGAAGCCAACTGATCTTTATCTCCAAGAACAACTAATTTAGTTTCAGGCTTTAATGCCCGGATAAGCCGTACCCACATGGTGATGTCAAGCATGGATGCTTCATCGATCACTACCATATCGTAAGGGAGTTTATTCTCCTCGTTATACTTGAAACGGCTTCCCCTGAAGTCGGAGCCCAATAATTTATGCACCGTCAATGCTGAATCAGGGATCTCTGCGGCTGTTGCAAATTCTTCAGGCAACATCGACTTCCCGTCTTCAATCGAGTCCATAAGCCGCCGGGCTGCTTTACCGGTTGGAGCCGCCAGCGCAATTTTAAAATCTTGCCCGGGATGAGCCATTGCATGAGATGCAATAATATTCAAAACCGTGAAGGTCTTTCCGGTTCCGGGTCCGCCCGAAATAACCACAAGGTCTTTAAGAAAGCTCAGACAAACAGCTACATACTGCCAGTTTATTTCAAAAAGATCGGCTTTAGCAGGCTGAATTTTTTGAAGTGAGGATTTGATACT
>NZ_DASSWP010000035.1:0-3917 GCF_035704785.1 Gracilimonas sp.
TTGCTGCTGATATCCAGTCAATATATAGGGTGTAAAATAAATTGGTCTTCGGGCATCTACATTGATAAGTCTGATATCTGCTGCTTGAGATGGCTTTATTTCTCCCCTATCCCAGTTTGGGGGAATTGCAGGATACGTGTGTCTTTCGTTATGATGAGCTAACCATCTGTAAACGATCAAACCCATTTCAGCCGTTCCTTCATTACTTTGGAATCCAATACTTGAAAATGGAATTCTTATCTCCGCATACCATCCTTTTTCGTCTTGGCTGGTTGCCACGTCCCAAAATGTATTCCAGCTACTATTCACCGCACTGGAGCCTGCTATGTCGTTGGCATCATTGGATATGGATTGATCAAATCTCACACCGGCGGGGGTTGTAAAAAAGCGAAGGGCATTTTGATTATCGTTAAACGGATCAAGTATTACAGCAAATACATCGTCACCGGAATAGCGATCCCGATATAAACTGTTCGCTGCAATGGTTGTAACGTCTTCCGTAAACATCCTTCCGGCTACGTAGAAATATTCATCGTCATAAGCTACCATTATTTCGGTTCGCTCACTCAATCCCCCTTCAAAAACCGGTTCATATTGAGTCATTGGATAAGGTGAAATTTCCAGCCAAGCCTTTTCTGCTAACACTCCATCTAATGTAATTTCTTCGGAGAGTCGATAGATATCTTGAATTGATTGTGAATAGCATTCTTTCCCATAAGCTGTCACACACATTATTAATACAAGTGCAATATTGCGCATTAATTCCCTGCCATTTGTTTAAGACTGTATAGTTTTAATAAAGACAGTTCCCAAATCCGATTCCCTTAAGACAAATTTATGCTAAGGCGTCTGAATCGAATCTTTCATTTATTTTTTAGCATAAAAAAAACCGGTTGAGATTAACTCCACCGGTTTTTTAATTGATATAAATAAGAACTTTTAATTAAAATCCCGGTAACAACATAACAGCATTTTGCACCATGCGGCTTGGGCCTACCCAGAACATGCGGTATTGGGTGTTATCCAACAGAAACACCACTTTACCGCTGCCCATATTTTGAACTGCTGCAAATGCCATTCCTTTGGCTTTTTCTTTATTTTCTTCTGAAGCATATCCGGAAGCCATCACTTCTCCTTCTTTCACATAGTATCCTACGGTTTGGAGGGAGTTGTTGGGCACGATCCCGTCATCGCCGAACTTTAGCGAGTAGAGTTGCTCAGGCATACCAAAAGCCAATGGATTTGTATTGTCAATAATACCTTTAAATGCAGAACCTGGGATCCGTTCCAGTCCAAATACATCTTCACGGTCTGAATATTTAGTGTAGGCTTTGTCTTCTATTTCGGTGCTGTCAGCCTCTTCTTCCTCAAACAGTTCAACATCGGTAAATCCTGACTGATCTGCTGTCAGCCATGCTCCGCTGCCTTCTGTACCGATCAACACTCCGCCGTTGCGAACCCACGATTTAAGATCTTCGATCTGAGATTCATTCCAAACGCCATTCAATCCACCCCAGGCTCCGGGCATGAGGATCACATCGTATTCAGCAAGATCGATCCCATTGACGCTGCCTGACCGTATTCGATCAATACCAAATTCTGTCCACTGATCAAATAAGAACCAAAGCTGTCCTGCTGTGTATGAACTGAACGGAGAATCGACCATCAGTGCAACCTTAGGTTCTTTAACGGGCTCACTATCGCTTGAGGCCAAGTCCATTCCCTCATCCATACGGCCGGTATCAAATCCTTCAACCACTACATCCACATCTTCTACAAGTTGTCTCATATCGGCTTGAATACGTGATCTTTTTTCATAATTCCGACCCACTAATACGATCAAACTTCCTTCCGAATAGGTGGTACCGTTATAGGTAAAAGTTCTTCCCGCACTTCGGACGTTATATCCCATATCCCAGAGTTTAGCCAATGCTTTGGGAGCATGTCGTTGCTTCCAGTCGATCACATACGCATACTGTGCTCCACCGTTTTCAAGCATAGACGGATAACTGAGTTCTTCCGTCACCGGTTCAGAGGATACGCCGACACTATTTGTGGTCCATGCTGCATCTAAGTTGTAAGCTAACGGAATAGACCATGTAGCCATATCATACATTACCGAATCTTCTATCTGCATTTGATTGCGGAATAAAGTATTGATGAAAAGATGCTTGGGCTGATCGGTTTTAATGATAAAGTCACCCGCTTCAAAACTTTGATTTGAGGAACTAGCATCCCAATAGCTGTACGAATTTCGCTGATTGAAATCCTCTGTGGCACGCTCTATCCTCACATTATGCTTCATCAGCATATTGATCACCTGATAGGTGTAATCATTTTCATTGTTCTTCAGGATGTAAGCTTGGGTATTTCCTCGTTGTGTGGATTGTGAAACCGAGTTCTTGAAATAATTCAGCAAGCCTTCCTTATTCTCAACAGCGGTTTTAACAATAGAAACTCCATTCGTGTAATGATCAAATACACGCTGACGCAGAGTTAGGATATAATCGTCATCAGTTTCAACAGCCCGTCCACCACGACTGTGACCGCCCTGCTCGGCAAGCATCCCGATTCCGCCCATCACGCTTGGATAGGAAGAGCCATATCCTGGATAAAAGAAATCGAAAGATTCTCGAGTAGCATAATTTACGTTCGCTTTGTCAAACTCTTCGATCAAACCACGGCCAAAAACATCTGCCCATCGGTCATACTCATCCGGTAATTCCAGGTTTCTGGGTGTGGTACCAGGCATGACAAAATAGTTGTTGTTGAAGCCCTGCTCGTGGAAATCCATGTGAGCCTGAGGCATCCACTGCTGATATGCAGCAATTCGTCCCTGAGATTCAGGATGTACAAGCCACACCCAGTCACGGTTCAGATCAAACCAATAGTGATTGGTACGTCCACCGGGCCAGATCTCATCGTGCTCTAAGTCATTGGCATCAGTATTCAGGATGTTGGCTCTTGAAGACTTATACCAATACACGTAACGATCGCGGCCATCCGGGTTCATCATAGGGTCGATGATAACCACTGAATTTTCCAGCCAATTTTGGGTTTCGGAATCTGCTCCGGCAACCAATCGGTAAGCCGTTTGCATGGCCGCCTCACTGCTTGAAGCCTCATTTCCGTGTACGTTATAACTCATCCAAACTACGACCGGCTTGTCATCAATTGAAGTTGATTCCGGATTGTTGGCAAGTTCCACATTCGCATCCCGAATGGATTCTATATTATCCATGTTTTCTTCTGAAGTGATCACCGCATAATAGAGGCCACGCCCTTCGTAAGTGGTGGCATATTTGTGAAAAGATATCCTATCAGATTCTTCGGCAAGATTTTTAAAATAATCCATTACCTGATAATGAAACGTGTATTCCTCTCCGAGTTCATAACCCAGGTATTCGGCCGGTGAGGTTATTCCGGAATCATAATTCAAATTAGGGTGAAATTGAAAACGCTCAAAGGCATCCTGCTGAGCAAAGGCAAGGGTTGGTGCCAGTAAAAAAGTGAGAATAGTAGCTGTATACTTCATATTGAAAGGTATTTATTTATGCTATATATGTAAGAAATTGGAGCTTTAAAATAACGGTATTTCATTAACAATAAAGTACTTTGCATTTTGCAGATTTATATCAATTTTGAAATATGAAAAAAGTTCTGAAAGTATCCGCCATTGTTTTGGCTTCCCTACTCTTGATCGCATTGGTAGCTACATTTATTCTCCCCATTTTTTTGGAACAACCACTGAAAAAAGCCCTGGTGGAAGAATTTGACAAGCAAACAAAACAGAATTATGAACTAGGATTTGATGAACTGGATATCAGCTTGTTCAGCCGATCTATTTCTGTTGACTCCATCTTCGTTAAGCCCGACAGCACCTCACCCCATGTTCAACAGATAACAGCAACCTCCAT
>NZ_DASSWP010000206.1:0-7515 GCF_035704785.1 Gracilimonas sp.
CAGAACGTAGATTTGATTACACGTTTACGAAACGTTTAAACTACCTCGCATCTTTAATGATCGCTCGAAAGTTTAATGAGAAGCTCAGCCTTCAGGTTTCACCTATGATCTCTCATTTTAATAACGTTGTGAAAGAAATAGAAAGTGATAGACTTTATAATACGATTGCAGCAGTTGGTATTGTGGGCAGATATAAATTAAACAAAAGGAATGCAATAGCCTTTGAATACCTGCCCGTTATCGGAAATAGAAACTCAGATACAAAAAACCATGCCGCTGTATCTTTTGAAATTGATACAGGCGGGCATGTTTTTCAGCTATTCTTCATGTCCGGAAGATGGTTTACTGAACAACATCTTATATCACGAACTGATACCAATATGTTTGATATGGACTTCCGCTTTGGGTTTAATATAAATCGGTTTTTTGGCGTCGGTAAATAGTCAGTTTATCAAAGAAATGAATGTACTTCTTTAGCTACTTCACGATTGTACTGAAATGCGAGATCTTTATAATTAACCAGATCTACGATGGTACCTATCAGGCATAGTCCACCGGTAAAAATGTAAAGAATTCCCATACCGATCTGATTCAAGATCAAACGATGTACGCCGGCAATCAGGAAAAATCCCAAAATACAGGTGATCATTATAAGTTGTGGATCTTTACGACGAGACCTATATACCGAAGTAAATTTGGATGCCTGCTCTTCAGATAAAGAAGACATTAATTTTCCGACATATAAAGCTTCATCTCCGTCAATTTCCGGTAAATGATCAATTATATTAGCCATGATTACGATTCCTTTTCGTTAGTTTTTGATTGATTATAAATTCTGTGCCACAGATAAAATACCCTTCCACTAAGTATCAAAACCGCAAGAGGTCCGGCAAAATGAGCATTCATTGCCGAGCTTAGATCCCCTCTGAATGTATATGCAATTGAATGTCCTAAACCTTCACCGGGACAAAAATCTATACCTGCAAGATCGAACAAACATAATGAGGTTCCCGTGTATTCAGGGCTCATAAGTCCAAGAAGTATCAAGCCGGTGCTGAACACCACCCATTCTAAATGTTTGTGAATAAACTTCATATTCTAACTACGCGAATAAAAAAACTAAGTTTCTATTAATTTTTACGGCTTAACTAAAATTAGATATCATTGTGTTTTGCGGGATCCGAATAAAAAACTGTGTTCCGATATCCAGCTCAGACTTTACCCATACCTCACCGCCATGGAGTTCAACATAAAGTTGAACAATATCGAGGCCAAGCCCTGTCCCTGCTTCACCACTTGTCCCTTTTCTGGAAGATTTATCCGGATTTTTAAAGATACTACCTACCATTGACTCCGGAATTCCTATTCCGGTGTCTCTCACCTCAAATATCAGGTCTTCTTCTTTTAAATTCACTTCAACAACAACCTCACCTTTCTGCGGAGTGAATTTAAGTGCATTGGAAACTAAATTATTCAGTGCAATTTCAATTTTATTTTGATCCAAAGTTCCTCTCAGTTCTTTTGGATCCACTGAATATTGCAATCGGATATCTTTAACAATTGATTTTGCCTTATTCATCGAAACAACACGGTCTAATAAATCTGATATAATAATATCAGAATAATCCAGTGCTTCAGGCTCTGACTTTTTACTCTCTTTATCCAATACTTCTTGAACCATACTAAGCAAATTAGTACCACTATTTTCAATGACTGATAACATTTGGCGTTGTTCTACAGGAGTAATTTTATCACTATCCCGAATTAATTTTACCAAACCGATGATCCCGGTAAGTGGATTTTTAATATCATGACTTACCATTCGTACCAGATCATCTTTCTTTTGGTTTAGCCTGCTTAATTCAACTTCACGGTCTCGTAAGATTTTGATCCGTTCATTAAGCTGTTTTTGCAAAAAACGAATCTTTAAATGAGTCTTGATCCGAGCGAGCGTTTCTTCTTTTTGGAATGGTTTGGTTATATAATCTACGCCTCCCAACTTAAATCCTTCAATTTTATCTTCAGTATCAGTTAAAGAGCTCAAGAAAATAATAGGGATATCTTTGAGAAGTTTATCGTTTTTAATATGACTTATAACTTCAAACCCGTCCATTCCGGGCATCATGATATCAAGCAGTATCAGGTCAGGTTCATGTTTTTTGGCAAGTTCAATTGCTCTTTTTCCGGTTGAAGCTTCAATATGATCATAGCCTTCAGTTTTTAAAACATGAGATAAAAGTTTAAGGTTAACCGGAGTGTCATCTACAATTAGAATTAAACTTTCTGATTGGTGCAATTTAGCGGGATTTAAATGCTTTTAAAGTTTTGAAGTCTAAAATCTAAGATAGTATTATTTTTGGGAATACTAATTTTAATAAAAATGAAAAGAAAAGCAGAATACCATTCACACCGAGGTAAGCTGAAAAAAAGCCCACGATCAGAAATTAAAATCATCCATCATTTCAACGGGTTCCTTAGGCATAGCTAAAGAAAGCCCAAAATAAACCAGTAAACTTGCCCCCCAGCTCATAAAGAAAACAGCAACAAAAATGAACCTTACAACCGTTGCGCTGATACCAAAATACTTTGCCAATCCTCCACAAACACCGGTCCATTTTTTATCTGATCTTGACTTCATCAATCGCTTAGAGTGGCGATAACCATAGGCATCGAAGTCCATAGATGTAGATCGGCTCGAAGATTTTTTGGAGCTTGAATCAAGGGCATTACTTAGTTTAGAACCAGAACCGGAAGAATAGTTTAAATCTTCTGAACCAGGAATATCGGCGTAAGAGGAGGCAGCATTAGACCTGGCTTTCTTTCGTGCTTTTTTGATCTTGCGGGCACGTTTTCTGTCTCCCACTAAAAAGCCAAACCCAACTAAAGTTATAAGGGCACCTCCGATCAAAGGAAGCGCGGAAGAGCCAATTAAACCCTCAGACAATCCGGACAGAAATTCTCCGGTTGGTAAGCCCACGCTTTGGATCAAAAAAGTTAAAGCAAGAAATATCATCACCATACCTGATATGGTTGCAACATTCCAAATACTTTTACCGGTTTCCTTTTCCTCTTCTTTAAGGAATTCCTGCATGGTAGAGTTTAACTCAAATTCATCAAACTCAAGGGTTGCGGTACCGGTTTTGGAAGCAGATCGTGATTTTGTTTTTTCAGCCATAATTTTTCCTTTGTGAAGCCCTACGAATTATGCATTGTAATGTTACGAGAAAATCACATCTTCTTCAGTAATTATTACATCTAATTTTTCATCAAACTCTTCTACAGGGATCTCTTTAAATAGAAACTGATCAAATACAAGTCCTGCCTTCAGTGCTTGGGTTTGTTTAAGAAATTGATCATAAAATCCCTTGCCATAGCCTAATCTATTTCCCTTGAGGTCTGCTGCGGCCATTGGAACTATGATCAGGTCTAATTCGGAAACTTGGATAGGTTTGACATTTTTCGGCTCCCTTACCCCCCATTTATTTTCGATCAAATCAGTAGAGGGACCGATCTCTGAATGAGATAAAGTGTTATCAGTAAAATTAGTAATGGGGACGGCAACTCTTTTTTTATCCTTAAAAAGCTGCTCAATAAACAAATCGGTACAAACTTCACCACGTTTGTTCATCGAAATATAAGTATGAACCACTTCGGCAGTTTTATAAAAATCGGCATTTAGTAAATGCCCGATTATTTTTTCTGACTTTGATCGCCATTCAGATTCTGAAATTCTTTCCCTTTTTGAAAGAACTTCATCCCGGATTTCTTGCTTTTGCTGCTGAACTGAATTCATGTCAAATCTCTATCAAATGATGCTCGGTAAGATCCAGTCCTTCTTCCTCGATCGCCGTTAATAAATTCTTCCAAATATCGAGCCCATACTTATTCATAAAATAAACCGGTGAAACGGAACGCTCTTGTAAACCGCCATCCGGAAACAAATTAACCTTGATCTTTTCAATACGTTTGATCTGCGTTTCTTCTTGTTTTTTTATGGAGCGATATACACGTCCTTTCAATTTATCCAGCTCATTAGTGAATCCGGCGACTGTTTTACCCACCATACCCTCTAAAGTAGGGTCAATATCATTGATCACTTTTAAGGGCTCTTCAGCAGCAGCATCTAACCTGCTTTTCCATTCTGCAAACACTTTTTCAATATCTTCGGTTTCTGTTCTCTCTATGAATTTTGATTCGAGATCTTCAATGCGTTTTTCATATTCAGTTACTTTAAAAGGAAGTTTTTCAATGATCCTTGATATCCCCGATTCAATAATTGTAGCAGTATAGCGGGGAAAGATCGGGGGCATTTCAAGTTCAAATTCTCTATACATAGAATTCATTTGCCCGTAGTACGCCAACTCTCCCGGACCAGCTACATAGCCAAGTGTTGGTAATAGTTTGTCCTGAATTATAGGGCGTAAAAATACATTTGGAGAAAATTTCTCGGGGTGATGATCGATCTCATCCAATAATTCTGACTTTGACCAACTTATTGAACCTGCAGTCCAGGTTTCTTCATCCCGATGGATCTTTATTCTCCCCTCCTTTTCAGACAGGTAAAAAAGGTTTGAATCTCCATTCATTACCTGCCGATGGAAGATCTCTTCCAATTCTGAACTTTTTGTTTCTATAGCCTGATAAATGGCATCGGAATTTTTAACGCTGCGATTGAACGTAGAAGCTATCACATCTTTGATTGGCTTGTAGTTACTACCTGCTATTAATATCCCTTCATTTGAGAACCACTCATTAATAAGTCCTGCAAAAGCTTGAGCATGAGTATTCCCTTGTTTATAATGTTTGTCTAAAAGCCGCCAAAGAGATTCAGTAAAATCTGTATCAAAAAGTTCTTCTTTCACTTCAGCTTTAAAGGCTTGAATTTCTGATCCGATCTCTTCTTCGGAAACAGGAATGCCTTTACCCTGTTGGTCTAATTTAATTTTATTGAAATCATTTCTGCCGGTAATTCCTGCCCAGGCTATTTCTTCAAAATCATGGTCTTCATCAGCCAGCCAAAATACAGGGACTACAGGTTGCCCTAATTCTTTCTCATATTTTCGTGAAAGTAATATGGCGGTCATTGTTTTATAAATAGTAAACAGTGGACCTCCATAGACCCCAAGTTGTTGTCCTGTAACTATAGCCAAGGCATTATCTTGCGATAATTTCTCCAAAGCATCCTTTTGATCTTCAGAAATCCCCAAAACCTTATGGTATTCAGACAACGCCTGTATATACTGCTCTTTCTGAGTAGTCTTTGGGATGGAGCCGGCTCTGCGGCTGATCTCATTCTCATCCAATGGGTTGAATGAATAGAATGATTTTAATTTATCAAAGTCGGTAAGGTAGGTATTAAATAAAGTCGAGTAAGAAAGTTCGCTGAACGAACAACCAGATATATCCAAAGCTTATCCTTTCATTTTTGAAATGCGGTCTCTGATCTTTGCCGCCTTCTCATAATTTTCAGTTTCTATGGCAGTTTTAAGTTCTGCTTCTAGTTTTTCTAGTTCAGATAACTCTTTTTGGCCCGGAGAGGTTTCATCGCCTTTCAATGCTTCTTCAAGTGTTTGATGCTCAGGCTCAGTACTAATTCCAGCTTCATTGAGCACCTCTTCGTTAACATAAATAGGGGCGTTAAAGCGAACAGCAAGTGCTATTGCATCACTGGGTCGTGCATCTAATTCAATAAGCTGGTTCTCTCGCTCATAAATTATTTGCGCATAAAAAGTACCCTCAGAAAGATCGTTTATGTAAACTTCTTTGATCTGTGTGTCAAAACTTAATACAAAATTTTTGAGCAGATCATGAGTCATGGGCCTCGGGGGTTTTATATTTTCTAGCTCTAGCGCAATTGCCTGAGCCTCAAATGATCCAATTATAATTGGTAACCTTTGATTTCCCTCTGCCTCATTTAAAATAAGGGCATAAGCACCACCACTGCTTGGGCTGGTTGAGAGTCCTAAAATTTCCATTAATACCTTACTCAAATTTCCACCTGCTATCCTCTTTAAATAGTTAGGTATTAAGGTAATGATTTTTACTCAAGTGTTAAACCAAGGTATTCAATAAACTAACTTTACCTGTTTTAGAAAAGTTTATTCATTTTTCTGAGATTTTTCTTCCATAAGAATTCAAATAAAAGGTATATTCTCGCCCAAATTCGTTGACATTGCAAAACATTGAGGCTAACTTTTCAGCCCACTAACTGAGAACATTTCAGAATATGCTCGAAAATTATTTTCCGATTTTAATTCTTGCTGTTGTTGCCGTGGTTTTGGCTTTTGTACTATTAACTTTATCCAAAATTCTCGGACCCTTCCGGCCCAATAAAACTAAATTAAATCCATATGAGAGTGGCATGGATCCTGTGGGAGAAGCACGGGACCGCTATTCGATCAGTTTTTATCTGGTTGCCATGGAATTTATTGTATTCGACCTTGAGGTCGTTTTTGTTTATCCCTGGGCAGTAAGATACCTTGATCTTGGATTCGGAACGTTCGTGGCGATGATGCTATTTATCATTGTACTATTTGTGGGTCTTCTTTATACACTCAAGAAGGGCACCTTAGATTGGGATTTAAATCATTTTAAAGCTTAAATAATATTATGGGAATTGAATCGGCACTTGGTGAAGGTTTTTTTACTACTAAAATAGATGCGCTCACAAACTGGGCTAGAGCAAATGCTGCATGGCCTATGCCTATGGGACTAGCCTGTTGTGCGATCGAGATGATGGCTTTTGCCGGACCCCGTTACGATGCTTCACGATTTGGATCCGAGGTAATGCGTTTCTCACCTCGCCAAAGTGATGTAATGATCGTAGCCGGATGGTCGACATATAAAATGTCTCACGCCATTCGCAGAATATGGGATCAGATGCCTGATCCAAAATGGTGTATTGCCATGGGAGCATGCGCGTCAACCGGCGGAATGCACCGTTGCTATGGTGTGGTTCAGGGAGTGGATAATTATTTACCGGTAGATGCATACGTATCAGGATGCCCTCCCCGACCCGACGCTCTTCTTCATGCTTTGATGAAGATCCAAGACAAAATTAAAACTGAGCATTCTGTCTTATTAGATACCTAAGAATATGAGTTTAGAACTGAACGATACATTACAAGGCGTTGTAGATGGGCTTTCTTCTGATCACTCGGAAGATCTCATCGAAGTCTATCAGTCTTGTGGTCACACCTACATTCGTGTTGAAGCTGAAAACATTGTCAAGATCTGTAACTATCTCAAAACAGAGCACCGTTTTATATATCTGACTGACATAATCGGAACGGACCGATATACTTCTGATGAAAGATTTGAAGTTATCTACAACATGATGAACCTAAAATCTCGCGATCGTATATTTTTAAAGACCAGAGTTGAAGAAGAAAATCCAAAAATAGATACTGTTTCTTCAGTTTGGAAATCAGCCGGTTGGTTAGAACGCGAAGTTTACGATATGTATGGTATTCTTTTTGAAGGTCACCCTGATCTTCGAAGAATTTACATGCCGGA
>NZ_DASSWP010000183.1:0-7426 GCF_035704785.1 Gracilimonas sp.
AATAGTATCGCCTGGTGCAACAGGAGCAACAAACCTAAGATTTTCTAATCCATAATTTAGCATTACCGGACCTTCATCAGGATCCACAAACAATCCTGCTGTGGCCGAAAGTACGAAATAGCCGTGAGCTACGATCTTTCCGAACAGTGAACGGGCTGCTGCTTCAGGATCAGTGTGGGCATAAAAATGATCACCGCTGAGTTCAGCAAATTGCTCTACATCTTTTTCGGTGACCGTACGCTTCTCGGTGGTCATTGCTTCACCGACCTCCAGTTCCTCAAAATATTTCTGAAACGGATGTTTCTCGGATTCCCGTGTTTCTGCTCCTTTGATGTGCTGCTTTACAATGTTTCTTAAAGTAGTGGGTGATCCCTGTAAGGCAATTCGCTGCATGTTATGAAGTACAGCCCTTGCTCCACCCAGTTCCTCGCCACCACCGGCATGTCCCGGCCCGCCGTGAACCAGCGAAGCGATAGGTGATCCATGCCCTGTCGATTCTCCTGCTGAATTTTTGTTGATCACCATAAAACGTCCATGGTAGGGGGCACAACCCATTGTGATTTTATGGGCGAGCTCATCATCCGCAGTAAAAAGAGAGCCAACCAACGAACCGTTTGCCTTGTTCGCAATATCGATGGCTTCCTGAGTATTTTTATAAGGCATGACCGTGGTCATTGGCCCGAATGCTTCCAGACGATGAACTTTATCCACCTGCATAGGCTGGTGACAAACGAGCACTCTTGGAGTTGTAAATGCTCCATTTTGTTCTCCATTTGCCATATACACAGTATCTGTGATCTCAGAAAGTTGCCGAAGCTGTTCCTCAAATCGTTCGGCTTGAAGGGAACTTGCCAATGGTCCCATTCGTGTTTCCTTTTGTCCTGGATCGCCGATGATTGTTCTCTCCAATCGGGCTTTCAGCGCATCAACGACCTCATCTTCCAGATGCTCGGGAACGATCGTTCTGCGTATGGCTGTACATTTTTGGCCTGTTTTGACCGTCATTTCCCGGGCCACTTCTTTGATGAAGAGATCGAATTCCTCCATGTCGGAGGTGACATCCTCCCCAAGAATAGAGCAGTTCAGCGAATCAGCTTCCAAGTTAAACTGCACATTATTGGCAATAATATTCGGATGTGCTTTTAGTTTCTGTCCGGTTAAGGCTGAGCCGGTGAATGCAACGGAATCCTGACTTATCAGGTGATCAAGCAGGTCACCGGGTTTATCTGCGGCAATGAATTGAACCGTGCCTTCAGGGAGAATACCTGACTCAATGATATCCTTAAAAACTTCCCAAGAGAGGTATGAGCCGATCGGAGATGGCTTCACAATAACCGGCATTCCGGCAATGATAGCAGGAGCCAGTTTCTCCAGCATTCCCCAAATCGGGAAGTTGAAAGCATTGATGTGAACAGCGACTCCGTGTTTGGGAACACAAATGTGCTGACCCATAAAGGAGCCTTTGCGGGAAAGTCGCTCAGTATCACCTTCCACATGCCAGGGCAGATCCGAAAGCTCGCGACGGGATTTGCTTGAGATCCCAAAAGCCGTGAGGATCCCACCTTCAATATCGATCCAGGAATCAGCTCGTGTGGCCCCGGTGTGCGTGGAGATCTCGTAATATTTTTCTTTACGCTCCATCAGGTACTGACCAAGAAATTTGATCTTAAAGGCTCGCTCATGGATGGTCATTTTGCGGAGCTTGGGTCCACCAACGGTTCGTGCATATTCCAGTGCCGATTTGTAATCAATTTCCGCTTCTACTAATTGCGCAACCGATTTGTTTGTAACCGCACTGATCAAATCAGTTTCATTGCCTTCATTTAACCACTTGCCTTCTATATAACTATTTACTTTCATTCTATGCCTTGTGTTGATTCGCCTAAACGCTTTGGATGATTATCGGATTCTTGTAATTCATCAAAGGCTTTTTGAAACGTTTTCATTAATTCCATGTAGTTTTCTGAATCGTTAACCTCAGATTCTAATTTTCTGCTTTCTAATGATTCATTTTTGGAAGCCTTTATAAATCTCCAAAATTCAAACTGAACAGTTTCCCCTTCGTACTCAAGGTATATGTTCCCTTTTTCATCTACTGATTTATATTTAAAAGTGCCTTTTCCAAAGCCTCCTGACATTTGCTCGACACCCGTCATATATTTAGAAAGATCTTTCGATCTTACTTTCAGATAACCAATGGCTTTTGAAATATTCCAGCAGAATATTTTATCACCTGTTCTCCAATGTAATATTTCGGAATACCATGTGTGAGGAGCCTTTCCTTTTTTATCGTTATTAAAAAATCCCATTAATGATCTTTTTTAGCTTTTTTCCAATTTTGATATCCCATTTCCTGATCTTCCCGGCCATTGGGAATTTCCCTAAGTGGGTCACATTCTTTTAGGGTCTCATGAAGTTCACCCGGAAGTTGTTGATACAAATGCGTTCCTTTCGTTTTCCATTTCGCCATTTCATCTGTGACTTCCTTTACAATTTTTGCAGGATTTCCAACTACGACTTTTCGGTCTGGGATCTCCATTCCCTCCGGTACAAAGGTTAACGCTCCAATAATACATTCTTTGCCGATTTTCACATTGTCCATCACCACGGCATTCATTCCAATAAGACAATTTTCACCAAGATGAGCTCCGTGGATGATTGCTCCGTGGCCCACATGTGCTTCTTCTTCTAAAGTTACTGTTACTCCCGGAAACATATGAATGGTACAATTTTCCTGCACATTGCATCCGTCTTTGATCACGATCTTTCCCCAATCCCCACGAATTGCCGCACCGGGACCGATATACACATCCTTACCGATGATCACGTTTCCTGTAACCGCAGCCAGAGGATGCACAAAAGCCGTTTCGTGAACGACCGGTTTGTATCCATTGAATTCGTAGATCATAAAGGTTAGAAGATTAAGTTATTGAGAGATTTAGTACTTATTTATTTGAACCTTGTTTTGATTTTTTTAAATAGGCTATGTATCCGTTTAAAATTTTTAAGCATTGCAAAATCTGATCGTTAAGCTTATCAAAGACCTCTTTTTGTATAAATCCTTCGTCAAGCGCACAAACTAAATGTTCTTGTGTTTCATAGAGCGAGCCACGAGCCATTCTGCAGAATTGAATGTTTTCTTGATAATGGTACCTCCCAAATCCTTCTGCAATATTTGCAGGAACAGATCTTGAAGAACGAATAATCTGATCTTTTAATCTGAATTTTTCATCTTTTGGAAAATGCTTCACCAGATTTGAAACCATTTGTCTCAACTCTCTGGCTGATTTCCACGATTCTAATTCAGATAGTTTATACATGATCTAACTTGGCTACTTAATCACTCAATAACTTAATCTCCTAATAATCATTTGACCTTCTCTAATATCACAGCCATGCCTTGTCCCACACCCACACACAACATACAAAGTGCATATCTGTGAGATTCTTTCTCATGAAGTTCAACCGTAGCTGTTTGTAATAACCGCTGACCGGTCATTCCAAGGGGGTGACCAAGTGCAATTGCTCCTCCGTTTGGATTGAGCCGTGGATCCTTGTCATCTATTTTCAGCATTCGGGTTACGCCGAGTGATTGTCCAGCAAAAGCCTCGTTCAGCTCAATGACATCCATATCTTCCAACTTCATGCCGGCACGTTTTAATACTTTTTGAGCTGCTTCCACCGGACCCAATCCCATAATTCGTGGTTCAATTCCTGAAACGGCATGGGCCACAATTCTCGCTTTCGGCTTCAGTCCAAAATCTTTGACTGCTTTATCTGAGGCGACCAATAAAGCTCCTGCGCCGTCATTCAATCCTGAGGCATTTCCTGCGGTTACGCTCCCGTCTTTTCTGAAGGCCGGACGAAGTTTAGCGAGTACTTCAGCTGTGGTATCGGGACGCATGAATTCATCATGCTCAAATAAATATGGATCCTGCTTTCTACGGGGAATTTCTATCGGTACAATTTCTTTGGCGAGTCGGCCCGAATCTCTCGCTGCCCCGGCTTTTTGCTGACTCCAGGCCGCAAACTTATCCTGATCTTCACGGCTGATCTTATGCATCTCAACCACATTCTCTGCCGTGGTTCCCATCCCATCTGTACCGTACATTTCCTCCATCTTTGGATTAATGAAACGCCACCCAAAAGTAGAGTCATGCATTTCTGTAGTGCCGGAATATGGGGAAGAACCCTTTCCTAAAACGATCGGTCCGCGGGTCATATGTTCCACTCCGCCGGTAATGAAAAGGTCACCTTCTCCGGCTTTAATGGCATGATAGGCTTTTACTGTTGCACTCATGCCGGAGGCACACAATCGGTTCACCGTTTCCCCGGGGACTGAAACCGGAATTCCAGCTAACAAGGAAGCCATTCTTGCCACATTTCGGTTGTCTTCGCCGGCCTGGTTTGCACAACCAAGAATGACATCCTCAATAGCTTCAAGATCGATTTCAGGATTTCGTTGGATGAGTTCTTTGATTGGTATAGCTGCGAGATCATCTGCCCGAATGGGAGAGAGGGCTCCTTTCAGTTTTCCAATGGGAGTTCTGGTTCCGTCTATAATGTACACTTGCTTTGTAGACATAAGATGTTAGATAAAAGACTTAAGAAATTTATTGATTATCAATTTCATGCTGTTTCCCTGTTCGGTAAACGGTTCCTCTGAATTCTGCAACCAATTCTTCACTTTGATTGGAAATTTTGACTTTATATACGCCGATCGTGCGGCCATTTTGAAGTTCTTCGGTTTCAGCGATCAGTGTATCCCCAACACTCACTTTCTTTGTAAAGTTTATGTTGTTTTCGAGAGCAAGTGAAATGGAGCTTCTGGAATTGGATGCAAAAGCGAGAGCGCTATCTGCAAAAGAAAACGTAATTCCTCCATGACACACTCCAAATCCATTCGTCATTTCCTCCCGAATTTTCATCGAAAGCTTACAGTATCCCGGCTCAGAATCCAGCACTTCAATGCCCATCCATAAGGAAAAGGCATCGTTTTGGAGCATATTGTTTATTATAGGATGGATTTCTTTACTCATAGGTGTGGATATTTAAGCTTTCAGCCGTCAGCTCTCAGCTTTTAGTTTTGATCCAAGCGGATGCGTGAACCGGTTAGAAATAGATTTTAACTGAAAGCTGAAGCCTGATAGCTGACAGCTAATCTTTATAAAAATTCTTCTGATTTGCGACCATTTTCTTCAATAATGGATTCGGTCGATAACGATCTTCTCTATACTCAACTTGTAAGGCTGTCATCCGGTCGAGCACATTCTTGAGACCGATCTCATCCGCCCATTTTAATAATCCTTTGGGGTAATTGACTCCATTTTGCATAGCAAGGTCCACATCTTCGATAGAGGCAATGTTCATGAAAACAGCATCACAGGCTTCATTGATCAGCATGGTCAGAATGCGGTCGAAAATTTCTTGCCCGAGTTCTCTGTTTTTATTTGGCTTGGGGTTTTTGGAATCATCTTCGTAGTGATAGAATCCCCTGCCTGATTTGCGTCCCAACCACCCGGCTTCCACCATTCGTTTTTGGGCGAAAGAAGGTTTGAATCGTGGATCATAATAAAATGCCTCAAACACAGTACTGGTTACCTCATAATTTACGTCATGCCCGATCAGGTCCATCAGTTCAAACGGACCCATGCGGAATCCGCCGATCTCTTTCATGGCCCAATCGATGGTGGCGGCATCAGCAATACCTTCTTCGTAAATACGGAGGGCTTCCCCATAAAAAGGACGTGCTACCCGATTTACAACAAACCCCGGAGTGTCCTTCCCGGAAACGGTGATCTTGCCCCAGCTTTTGATAAATTCTTTGGTTGATCTGAAAACCTCATCATCCGTTGCAATTCCGGAAATGATCTCCACCAGTTTCATTAATGGAGCTGGATTGAAGAAGTGAACACCTAGAAACCGTTCCGGTTTTTTTAGGGCAGAGGAAATAGCAGCGATAGAAAGAGAGGAGGTGTTGGACGCAAGAACGCAATCTTTCGAAACAATGCCTTCCAGTCGGGCAAAGGTGTCTTTCTTGATGTCAAGATCTTCAACAATAGCCTCTATCACAAAACCACATTCTCCAAAGTTGGTAATGTTATCGACGAACTCAATTCTTCCCAAGATTCCGTCCACTTCCTCTTGAGTCATTCGTTCTTTTTCCACCTGTCGTGTAAGGATGCTTTCAAGTCCTGCTTTGGATTTTTCTAGTTGTTTAGGATATGCATCATATAAATAAACCTTGTGTCCTTGTGTAGAAGCAACCTGAGCAATTCCGGTTCCCATTGTTCCGGCGCCAATTACACCGATCGAAGCATTATCTTTAATCATAGTAAATAATCGTGTTTAATCATCTGAAAATCGCTTCCAAGATAAGGAATCTGAGGTGGAATGCGTTGTAAATTGAACTAAAATTTTTGAACTTGAAAGTTATTGGGAAAAAAGATATCATAATGATATCAATCAACGAACCAAGAGAAGTATGCCAGACGTATTAGTAAGAAATATCGATGAGAAAACACTTAATAATTGGAAAAAGAGAGCCGCGCGAAACAATCGATCATTGCAAGCAGAGTTGAAAGAGATGATTGATGCTTTGGGAAAAGTGGATATTGAGGAAACCCGAAATATGGTTCGGGAAGAACTGACTAAATATCGTGCTGAAGGTCGAATGTTTTCCAATAGTGTGGATGATATACGGGAAATCCGGGATCGATGAGTATTGTTCTTGATGCATCTATTGCTGCTAAGTGGATTTTTTTAGAAGAGGATTCGGATAAAGCTGAACTATTGCTGAAAGATCATTCAAGTTTTCTTGTTCCGGATCTTTTTTATTTAGAGATGGATTCCATCATAGGTAAAAAAGTAAGGCGAAGAGAATTAGAAGCTTCAGATGCTCACCGAAAGCGGACTCAGGTACAACGTATAGCAGCCGATGTAATTTATCACCAGACTTTGGCAAAATTAGCTTTTGATATATCTATTTCACTGCCTGTTACAATGTATGATGCCTTATATCTTGCTTTGGCTATGGACAATCAAACAATTATGTGGACGGCAGATGACCGTTTAGTACGGGGTCTCTCAAATACTATATTATCAGAACATGTAGAGAATCCATTGAAAAGAGATAAATATTCTTAAGCAGTAGTTTAATTTCCAATCCTTCCCAAATGCGTATGCTTGAAATCATCAGGGAGTTTGAGTCCATAGCCGAAAACACGGTCAAAAGAAGCGTGACTGAGAAAAACAATTCCAATGGCTAACAGCCATTCAATTTCAGCAAAATATCCGGCTATAATCAGTCCAATCATGATTCCTTTATGATGAAGAATATTATATATCCATGAACCGATTTTTGTATTAATTAAATAAGCTGCAAAGGAAACATCCGGCAGAAAAAAGAGCAGTGCAAGCACCCACC
>NZ_DASSWP010000145.1:0-6209 GCF_035704785.1 Gracilimonas sp.
CCAACAATCAGATTTGGATTAATCACATCCCGGTACATCCTTCCTTTTAGTTCACCTATAGCATGATAAGCTTCAGTGATGAGCTTCAAAGGAGGAAGAACATCCTTTTCAGGAGGCAACAGAGGCAGATTGTGGTACTTAATTTTTTCCATATTCTAATGCGTTGTATTATAAAATATCTTATTCTAATATATATTGTTTCATTAGAATAAGGAAATCTATATTCCAATGGACTGGAATAAGCGTTGGTTGTGCTTGTCAAACAATCGGTCAGACGGACTTGGAGCCGTTAGACCGGAGTGCCTGAAATTAAACTCCGAACCCGACCTGACGGCTGATTCTACGGCCATACTCTCAAATCCTGTAAAGAGCCGTCTGATCGATGAATTAGGGCCAAACTGTTGGCAAAATTAATTCTCCTGTCAAGCCACCAGCTCCTCATTCATCTCCTCAATAATGTCATCCATCTCATCCCCGAATAGCTGGTACATTTTCCCAACCCCGCCTTTAGCATCAAAGGGTGCATAATCCAGATCGTCTTTACTGAAATGAACGGAGGTGGCAATATGGTCTTTGATCATCCTTAGCCAATTCATCTGTTCTTCACTGAACTTGGGCTTACCGGCATGTTTGCCAAAAATCCAGTCCTGAAAGTTCTTATTAACGGTTTTATCGTAAGGGGTAAGCCGCTTATCAATACCCGAAGCGTTACGAATCAGTGATACCAATGCCATAAGTTCGTTTTTAGGGGAAGTGCCATTACCCCCCTCCACCTGCTCCCAGGCATTCCAAACATTCAGCGGAGCCATCTGAGGCTTCTTTTGCTTAATCAAATCCAGGACTTCCTTCATCATCTTAAAGGTCACCTCTCGGCGCCGGTACGGTTCATTATAGAAAATGGAGAGAGCTGCAATTTCATCTTTGTGCTCCTCCAGAAATGCCTTAAAGTTTTCGACCAGAGTTTCTGCCTGCTTCTTTTGTTCTTTATCCCATCCGGCATAGGTGACCTCATCGGTATTCACTACATCAATGATCTGTTCTTTGATCTTTCGAACATTGTCGATGTAATCAATGATATCACCGGTAAAAGTAGAAGAGGCTTTCTCAATGAGTTGTTTTCTGGCTTCACCGGGTTCAATCCCCTTGCTTTCTGACAGATCCTCTACGGCATCCGGGTTGAAGGCATCGAGGAGTTCATGTGTTACCCGGTTGATGGTTTTCCCGGTTTTCTCTTTGAAGTCTTTTTTATCACTGTCATCCAGTTGCTGTTCAAGCCGGGCAAGTCGGTTGGCTGCCGAGGTATAGAAATCTTCATCTTCGCTACCCATCATAATGCCCATCAAAAGATCTTTCAGTGGAACGGTTCTCTTACGTTCCAGCGGACGGCTATCGGTTTTCACGGATTTAGTCACCCCAACCGCATCCACAATCACAAAATGGGTTTTATCGGTCTTGGCAGAGGGGGTAACTTTGATCAGTCCTTCTTTATCGAGCGTTCGGGTACCGCGACCTTTCATCTGCTCAAAATAGTTCCGGCTCTTCACATCCCGCATAAACAGCAGGCACTCCAGCGGTTTCACATCCGTACCGGTGGCAATCATATCCACCGTAACCGCAATTCTTGGGTAATACTCATTTCGAAACTGTGCCAGTACTGATTTCGGATCTTCCTCAATCTTATAGGTCACCTTCTTACAGAACTCATTGCCTTCCGCAAATTCCTCCCGCACCATTTGGATGATGTCATCGGCATGACTGTCAGTTTTGGCAAAGATGAGGGTTTTGGGGATTTCTGTCCTTCCAGGGAATATTTCAGGCAGCTTATTTTTAAATGCCTTAATGATGTTGCGAATCTGACTGGGGTTAACAATGTCTTTATCCAAGGAAGTGCTGGTATATTCCACCTCATCCTCCAGCTGTTCCCACCGGGTTTTACGGGTAAGCTTTTCCCGCTTATCCACAAACTCTTCGGCTTCAATTTTAGCCCCTTCCTTGCTAATCTTCGTTTCTATGGTGAAGACATCATACCCTACATTCACTCCATCTGCTACGGCTTTTTCATGAGAATATTCACTGACCACATTTTCGTTGAAGAAGGCGAAGGTTCGTTTATCAGGAGTAGCGGTAAGCCCAACCAAGAAACTGTCAAAGTAATCGAGCACCTGTTTCCACAAGTTGTAGATCGAACGGTGACATTCATCAATGACGATAACATCAAAAAACTCAATCGGGATCTTTTCATTATACACTACCGGCAGCGGTTCATCCGGCATATACCTTTCATTCGGATTTTCTTCATCAACCGAATCATCAACTTCTTCCCCTTTCATCATAGAGTAAAGCCGCTGAATAGTACTGATGGTCACCTTATTATCAGGGGCGATATAACTGGATTGCAATCTCTGAACGGGATACAGCTCTGTGAATTTACGATTGTCATCGGAGGGGGTGTACTGCATAAACTCCTGCTCGGCCTGTTCCCCAAGATTCTTCGTATCCACAAGAAACAGCACCCGTTTTGCACCTGCATGTTTTAGCAACCGATAAATGGTGGTGATAGCTGTGAAAGTCTTACCCGACCCGGTAGCCATCTGTACCAATGCCTTTGGTCGGGCTTCATTAAAAGACGTATCAAGGTTATTGATTGCTGTAACCTGGCATTCACGTAACCCCTCAACATTTAACTCCGGCAAATCCTGAAGCCGATCCCGAAGTGACCGCTGTTCTGTTCTTTTAATCAGGGTTTTCGGGCGATGGAAAGAAAATACTTCACGGGCTCTTGGCTTGGGATCTCGCTGATCTGTAAACCGTGTGATCTCTCCGGTGCTTTCATACAGAAAAGGGATCTCCACTTCCCCAAAGTGTTTCAGTTCGCTGGTTGCATATCGGGTGGACTGTTCTTCTACTTTGGAAATACGGTGCGCTTCATCTTCCCGTTTTGCCTCAATCACTCCAACGGGCTTTTTATCCACCAGTAGCATATAATCGGCTGGTCCACTGTCTGTAGGATATTCCCGAACGGCAATTCCTGAACCGGCTTTAAAATCAATTTTCCTGTAATCCTGAACTACCCAACCGGCTTGTTCCAGCATCCGGTCGATTTTATTTCTGGCTTTTTGTTCAGGATTTAAGTTGGCATCTGCCATGTACCCTTAGTTTATAAGATAATGGTTTAACTATGGTTGGATAGTAAAGAAAATGAAAGTAGAATGGAAATGGAAAGCAATAATCAAATCATCAAAGATTAGAATGAGAACCCCTGCCCTTTACATTAAATTGAAATTTGATGTGAAACCCTTCTCCCCCAACAAGTTCATATGTAGCGCCAATCTGACTTAACAGCGTTTTTATAAGGGTGACACCCAGGGTATTTGATGATTTGAAGAAGTCTTTATCTACCCCTTTGCCATTATCAGAATACTCCGCTTTTATCATATCATTTTCTTCAAATAAACGGATGGAGATCTCTCCTTTCTTTCCCTCATCAAAAGCATGTTTGAATGAATTCGTGATAAGCTCATTCAACAAAAGGCCTAAAGGAATAGCCTGATTTATATTCAACCTCTTGGTCTCAAAACGGTGACTGATCACGACCTCTTGTTCCTGAGAGTCAAACATAGTCCGAATACGATCGATCAGCTTGATTGCATATTCTTCAAAGGTGATTTCAGTGAAATTATCTGTGTTGTACAGCAACTCATGTACACCCGCGATCGAATACATCCGGTTTTGAGTTTCCTTCAGAATCATTTTCAGCTTTTCGCTTTCCAATCCTTGTTTTTGTAATTCGATCAAACCTATAATTATCGCGAGGTTATTTTTTACTCGGTGATGAACTTCGGAAAGCAGTACTTCTTTTTCATGCACTGAATTTTCCAGCTTTTCCCGATATTCCTTTTCAACTGTGATGTCTTCAAGTGTTACCAGCATTAGTTGTCCGTACACTTTGTCTTCCACCATTCGGCCTACATTTAATCTTAGATACACCTGTGAACCATCCTTACGTGTACGTACGATTTCCTTATTCCTTAAACCTCCGTCTTTCATAATATCGGCCATCAGCTTTTTATACTCTTCTTTCTTTTCATCCGCAACATGAGGCATAAAATGGCCTAAAACTTCTTCTTTACTCCATCCTAACAATTCTTCGGCAGCTTTATTCCAGAAATCGGTTACTGTTCCTTCACTATCAATAGCATAGATAGCCATCGGAGATGACCCAATAAGAGCCCTGATCTTCTCATTGGCATTGTTGGCTTCTCTTTGTGCAGAATAAGCCGTCTGCATAAAGAAGAAAAGCACAGAGGCCAAAACACTGAGCAATATTCCGAGTACAAGGTTTAGATTTAAACCCCAATCTGACTGCTCGGATTCATAGATCCTATTCGGAACTAAAGAGAAGGCCCAGTTTCCTGAATTTAAGTTTGCTCTTCTCAGAGGAATAGTACTTTCAAATTTCTTTTTAGAATTGACTGAGGGCTTCTCACCACTTTCATAGAATATCACGCCATTTTCGTCTTTTAATGTGACATGGTATTGATCTAGCCCTTCCATGATAGCATTAAATTGTTGCGCAAAATCCATTGCCGCGGTAATAGTACCCTGAAATTTACCTTCAAAATAAACAGGAGCATCCACCAGAAAAGCACTTGGCCCCTGCACCAGTTCTAACCAATGAGTAAAATTTATATGTGACTGGTCTCTTGCTCTCTCCCAGTCAGAACGACGATAATCCAAATTTGAGATGTCTAATCCAATGGCTTCTTCGTTGCCTTCCATCGGTTCCACTCTCTGAATAATCATATTCGTATCAATCCACTCTACTAACAAAAAGGAAGGATTCTGATCTATGATCAAAGAAGCATCATACTCCCAATATTCAAAATAATCTCCATTTGTTATCTCGAGCCGGCTCTTTAAGTTTTCAAGTGTATTAATACTCCCGAGAACTCTTTTTTGAAATTGCTGAACCAACAATTCTCCGGTCTCATTTATATTTACCGCCCTCGATGCTTCTGTTTTTTGATGATTTTGATACCACATCAATACCACCGATAAACTCAAGAAAAGACCCAGCAGTATTGAGCTTAAAACCCTGTATTTCTTTTTATATAAATTCAATCTTTTTTTCGAGAGTTAGATTAGCCGTACTCAACAGAATAAAGCTCATAAGCTTGTGCTTCAGAAATACTTGTTAAAAACTATTTTAACAACATTAATTTACGCGTTTCGGCCCTGCCTTCTACTATTATGCGGTAAATATATACACCACTTGCCCAATCATCGGCTTGTACGCGGTGCACATTACGCCCACGGCTTTGCTCGCCATCAACAACGGTTTGTACCAGTTTGCCAACCATGTCAAAGATCTGAAGTTTTACATAGGAATTCTGAGGAAGTTTGTATGAAATATTTGTGTAGGGATTGAATGGATTTGGGTAGTTTTGTTCAAGCTCCACTACTCTGTTCTCCTCCAGCGCATCGCCTTTTAGTGTGATCAAAATAGGATTTTCTCTAATGGCATCGTTATGATAAATACGGATATTAACTGAATCTTTTCGGGCAGATTGTGGACGATATGTTACCTGGATCTCCTGACTTTCACCCGGTTCAAGATTCAGAAATATAGAACCGTTGCTGTTATCCAATAAAAAGGCAGAGTTTTGGGAAGATAAGTCAACCCGAGCCACAAGTGCATTTTCTGAATCGATACTGTTACTGATCACAATAGTGGTATCGAGGCGGTTATTGACGTTTGTAACTCCAAAATCGATCTCTGTATCATCCACTTCAACTATGGCTTCAGCACCCAGCAATGCAAAACAACCGCCACCGAGTGGCCAGCCTGTGTCTGCAAAAATTCCACACATTACGGGGCCCGGGGAGTGAATGGCAAATGCGTTGTCGATTCGGGGGCGCATCAGGGCATTTTCAGTATTTGTAAATGTTGCCTGATCCAAATGAGAGTAACTGGAACCGCCCTCCCAGATCGGCGGGGCATAGATAGGAACGGGAAGATTTTCATAGGCTTCATTAGCCTGATCGCCGATAAAGAACAATCCGCCACTGTTTCCGGTTACAGCATTATATAGCGCATTGGATGGATTGGGGTAAACATTTTCATTGATCACAGATCGACTAAATCCATCTTCAATAAATGTATCATAAATAAACGGACGAATCGGATCATTACCCAGCCCCCATTGAGC
>NZ_DASSWP010000210.1:0-4943 GCF_035704785.1 Gracilimonas sp.
TGCCGGCTGGTGGAAAAACACGAGGTAATTTTTGCGCTGACTCATAATTATACCGGCTATCCAATGGTGAAAGAAGCCCGGCATATGGTTCAAAACGGAAAGCTGGGATCGCTTCGAAAGATTGTCGTTGAATACCCGCAGGGCTGGCTGGCTGAACCCGTGGAAGAGCAGGGAAATAAACAGGCGGAGTGGCGGACTGATCCCAAAAAAGCCGGTGTTTCGGCAGCTATTGCCGATATAGGAACCCATGCAGAAAACCTTGTGGAATATATTACAGGCCTGCAGATAGAAAAACTCTTTGCGGATACTACCTCTTTTGTAGAAGGGAGGACCCTTGAAGATGATGCCAACATGCTGATTCACTACGAAGGTGGAGTTCGGGGAATCCTGTATGCGTCGCAGGTATCGGTTGGGGAAGAAAATCCTTTGAACATCAGAGTCTATGGTACGGAAGCCTCACTGGAATGGGATCAGGAATCACCCAATTATTTAAGGGTGAAATATCCTGACAAGCCGGAGGAGATCCATAAGCGGGGCAACTCCTATTTATCTGATGCAGCAGGTTTTAATATTCGCATTCCGCCGGGACATCCCGAAGGATTTTTAGAGGCTTTTGCCAATATCTATAAAAATGTGGCACTCACTTTACAGGCAAAGAAAAATGGAAAAGAGCCGGACGAATTAGCCACAGATTTCCCTACGGTACAAGACGGTCTGATGGGAGTGAAATTCATTCACAAGGCAATAGAAAGTGGCAAAAAGAACCGCTGGGTTGATATGGTTCAGTAACAGCGGTGCGTACATCGGCTCGCTGAGCCGATGTGACTCATTCCCCACCTCCCGGTTGGGAATGATAAAAAGCTGAATTCAACCCCAAGAGTCGTCATCCTGAGCGCGAAGTTGTTGAATGTAAGTTTGGGAGTTATCCCGCGAAGGATCTCAAACCAAGACTTAGCAGGTAATTCAAACATTGAGATCCCTCGTGTTCAGTGGCTTTGCCCTTAGCCAATTAGCACGCACTCGCGGGATGACAATTTGTTTAAACTTCTTCTATTCAACAATCACCAATTGCAGTTCGCAGTTCATTGATCGAATCAACGCTCTTTTTTTAAGGCCGGTTATACCTTATTTTAGGCTCTCTGAGCCGATTTATTATATATCCGTTTCTTCAGAAGGATGCGGTCCGCGATGCACATGCGAATCAAATGCGTTATCATGGTGTACATAATGAGTCTCATAATCATCCCTGAGATCTTTAACACCTAATACTCCTCCTAAGGAAGCGGCAAACAATCCAAGTATGAGGGCGATAGACATATAAACGGCTGCTTTAGCTCCTGCTTCAGCGGCTTTTTCTCCCTTTTCTATTGCCGTCTCTTTTGCCCTGGCAAGGAATTCATCTACATCCTTACGCAATGATTCATAATCAGCCAGAACATTGGCGACAGCACTATCAGCTTCACTCCGGGACATGTCTGTACGTTCAACCAGTATACTAACAAGTTTCTCCTTGTCTACCTCTTTGAATGTCTGATTTAATCTGTCCTTGGCATCTCTGAAAGCCTGCTCAACATCACCATCCCTGATTTCTTGAGAGGCATTATCCTGCATTTCCTCGGGATTACCGCCTGCATCTCTCATCAGAGAATAAAATTGTTCTTTAGCACCTTCCAGTGATAGGTCAAGATCTTCAACCTGCTTTTCAATCACCGGTGCAAGTGCATCGCCTGCAGCCTGTCCCGTTGTGGAAATTATACCGCCAACCGCACTTCCAACACCCGATATAACGGTGCCGACCGCCGTTGTTAATATCCAAGCTGAGATAAGTGCATACAGACCCCAGGTCATGATTCCCTGTACTACACCACTGATATTAGTAAGGGAAACACCCACCCGAGCAGCGACAAATCCACCGGCAAAGAGCGCTATTAAATTGCTAACGACCCACCATATCACGGCCCCGGTTCCAATTCCACTCAACGGATTGTTTTCCTCAGAGGGCTCGATGGTACCCAGTCCTATAGCGAGTCCTATTAAATTGAGTATCAGCAGAATTGACAATACCGTCAATGTACCTGCAAAGATGGCTCTCCAGGATACTCCCTTTTTTGGTTCATGGGTATAGGGATTAATTTCATTTGTGTTATCCATAGTAGCCTTTGGATTATTTTACTGAATATTAATTGCCCTTTTAGGACATGTTTAAAAAACATATTTATTTCAGTCACAATATCCGTTATATATTTTTTGGCTGATGTTTATATAAATCTGAGGAGGGGGGATTGAGAGTTGATAAAGTGATAATCACCCTATCAACTTTCAACTCTCAACTAACTAATTTATATCCTGCTGCAGCCCCAAATCCGAAAATAATATGAGCCACTATAAGATGGATATAGTATTCTTTTAATTCTATGGATGGGGGTTTTGGATGGAGTAAAAACACAAGATGCCATCCGGCTACACCTAACATGCCACAAAACAGGCCTAATATAGAGCCACTAAGAAGGGATGGGGTAATAGAGGCCATCTTCCAAAAAAAATGGAAGCCGATTACAAAAATAAAGCCAACGGCATAATGTAAGATCCATCCCGGAAGGATGGGCTTACTTTTAAACTCGAAAAGGGGGAGATCGAATAATAATTGATTAAGTAAGACCGGTTCCCTGAAATTTCTGTTTGCTTTTCTTGATAGAAAATAGCTGAATAAAGTCATCAGGGATGTTCCGGTCAACGTTCCAAAAAGGATAAAAGCAACAGCCATAGATTCATCATTGGTAAATTATAGTTGAAGTGGAACCAAGGGGATGCGAACGAGTGTAAAAAAAGATATTCTTTATCCTCGTTGCTAAGCTCCGGCTTAGCAATGCAGTCCTGGAAGCTCCAGCTTCCCGTGCCTTCTTAATGCTTCAATCCGTCATCTTCTAACGCTCCTTTTTCTAAGGCCGGCTATAGATCATTTCTGACAGTGTTGTTGGGAACGAGTGTAGTTGAATAAAAAAGATACCCTTGCATTTCTTGATTTATAGATCTTGAAATGAAGGATATCTGTCGTCTTTGTAACAAAATAACTTGGTCTCTCTGTAAAATAGATTAAAGTCTACTTGTAGAGAGAAAAAGTATTTATTTAGCCATAGCGTGTCGCCGGTTCTTGTATCCATAATGGCTGTATACAGAATCCATGAACTGGTTATCGGCGGTCATTGGCCAGTTGTCTTTGTCAAAGCTGGGAGCATGTTCCAGTTTCTCTTTGTTGACATCCAGCCGTATCGTATCATCATTATCTGAAAACTGAAGGGCTTCCATTGGGATGGCAAATAACTTGTTGCCAATCCCCATAAAACCTCCGAATGACAACACAGCATATGCAATTTCTGCATTGTTCAGATCGATCATTAAGTCTTTGATTTCGCCTATATTTTCATCATTTAGATTGTGGACATTCTGTCCGGTAATGGTGGATGAGGATAAAATTCTTGATTTCATAGTTCTATTATTTTTTGATTAGTAGTAATTTTTGTGACTTATATGTTGTTGTTTTACAACAATCTTGTTTAGTATTTTTAAATCAGCTTCCTACTGCTCTGTTGTTGAACGGGATATTCAATCTGAACCTTCAACTTTCACAATCTTATTATATACGCCCATCAATAATATTGGAGCGGCCCACTGACCCACAAACAGTGCGAGGTCATTTTTTTGTAACATCTTAAGGGTTAATGAAACGGTCATCACAGTAAAAGCTGACCACAAAAAGGCGTCTGAGGGTATTTCTGCAGTGTAATTTTCTATCTCTTTAGCCATTTTCCCTTCTTTTTTATCGTTTGTCATAGTCGTTGTTTCCATGGTCTTGATTCTCTTTTTTTTAGGTTTTTTTGATAAGCATATATAATAAAAGTCTGCTCTTGGTCACTTCTTGTGGACATGGCAAAAAATTATTCAATTCAGGGGCTATATCCGTTACAGGTTGTCGGCTGATATTTATATAAGTCTCAGAATGGTCAAAATTTGGATGAATATCTGAACATCGAACAAGGAACATCGAATAATGAATGCAGAACGGTTGGAATCCATCATTTCGGCCCCGACGGATGTTTTTACCTCGTTCCCAACGTCCTACTTGGGAATGCAATCATGGACCTTCCGGTCCGAAAAGCTTGCAATGAATTCCATCTCTACTTTTCTTTCTCGTTGCTAAGCTCTCCCCCCGAATTGGTCGGGGGGACAATGCATTCCAGGAAGCTCCGGCTCCCCGTGCCTTAATAATGATCTGTTACCCGTAATCGTCTTCCTGTTTCTTTTGTGCCGACAAAAGAAACATCCCGATAATCGGGACCGGCTGCGAAAAAAGAGCTAAAGCTGGGCGGAACATCGAACAAGGATCATCGAATGTTGAATTTAGAACGGTTGGAATCCATCATTTCGGCTCCGACGGATGTTTTTTTGTAATGGCCTCGAACCCTCAATCGTCGGGGGCGGGGTGATGGATGGAGAACATGCAACAAAATGAAAAATGCAGTACGTGCTATCTCCACTTGCAATAATGGTTTAAGGTGTTATATTGGTGGGTAAACCGGGGATTATACGAATACTTAAAGTGAAGGCTTGTTCGGATAAGATTATGGTACGGGCAATTCCACCATCTTGCAATTTGATTATGAAAATTACAGAAAAACAAACTCATCAAGCTTATAATATCTCCAAAGCTGTCTATTTGGGAGAAATATCATTCCAAGATGGACGTAGTCAGCTTGCGGATAAACACTCAATGAATCCTAACTCTGCCGCAGATTTCATAAACAATTTTAAGTGCATGATGGATGGCAAAAGATTTACGAGAACTCTCAATGCATATTCAACGAAATATTTTTTAGAAAATATTAAACTTGATTTCGGAACTGAGTCACTAATAAATGCTCTAACTTCACTAAAGCTCCATATTG
>NZ_DASSWP010000218.1:0-10417 GCF_035704785.1 Gracilimonas sp.
CACAGACCCGAGTGGAAAGTTAAGAGACCGCATGTCATTTAAAGGTTACCGTTCCGGACACATGATGTATTTGCGAGCTGAAGACCTTGCTACATCTAATGAGGATATCCGGGAATTTATCCGAAATTCAATGCCTGAAGAAGGAATGCCGGCTAAATATTGAGATTAAATATTTTATTTATTCAATTGGAAAGGTCATCTGGTAGGTGACCTTTTTTATGTTCCAAAAAGTTTAGATCTGAAGATAAAGAATACGGCACCTAGAATGCATAGTGCTGCCCAAAGGTAATCCAGCTTGAGAGGTTCCTTCATGTAATAAAGAGCGAAGGGTACGAAGACCGTTAAAGCAATCACTTCCTGTAAAATCTTCAGTTCCCCGATACCCATTACGGTATAACCTATTCGGTTAGCGGGCACCTGAAGCATGTATTCAAAAAAGGCAATACCCCAGCTTATCACTGCAGCAATGACCCAGGGTTTGGTGTTCAGTTCTTTGAGATGTCCATACCAGGCAAAGGTCATAAAAACGTTACTAAGCGTGAGCAAGATAATAGTAATGATAGTCGGTTTCATTAGCGGATTTGATTAAGAATAGGAGTGACGATCAAAATTACCGCTTTATGGGACAGAAGGGAATGGTCTTAGAAAATAAACTGGAAAGCATAGGCACAAAAAAAGCCCCGAACAACTTAATGATCGGGGCTCTAATTTCTTCGAATTGTTAAATTATTCGAGGATATAAACTTCAGTAGCGCTAAGGCCTTTGTCAGTTTCTTCCACAGAAAATTCAACTTCTTCGCCATCATTGATGCCTTCGTTAAATCCGAGGTTCTCAATGTTGTTTCGGTGAACAAAAATGTCTTTGTCACCATTGTCAGGTTGGATAAACCCAAAACCTTTTTGAGTATCGAACCATTTTACTTTACCGTATTCCATAATATAAATATATAAGTGTTGTTCGCAGGCACAGTGTACTATATGCTTAAAGAATGAGCATATTTCATTTCTAAAATCGGCTGCGAGAATTAAATGTTAGTTATACAAACCAGAGAAGGGAAACTATTACTGTACTAAATGAAAAAATACCGATGTTGCCTTTAATTAATTTGCACTTATAAGGTCTCCTTATTTCTGCCCAATACCAAACTTTATTTGGGAGTAATGTGTGAAAAAGTGATAGAGATTATTTAAAATTTAGCAGCTATTCGGAGTTAAAGCTCACTTTTAACACTCTTAATGTTTTCACTTACCTATAGATCTCATTGATCAAGCCGGCCATACGTACCCCTGCTTTTAACAGGCGCATTTCAACGGTATCCCAGTTTTTGTAGGCATATTCGTAGCTAAGTTCTTTGTTTTCGGGCATATCGTACACCTGAGGCAGTAATGCCTGAGATTCGTAGGCCCATTCTAATACCGAACTGTTTTGCCATTCTTCAATTTGTTCTTGGGTAGGATGATTGATAAACCTTGATAATTCGGTAAAGCTAAGCTGTTTGTCATCGACCATCTCGCTGTCCCAAACGCGGTGTAAATTAGATTCTTCCCAGAACCATTGAAGCCTGACATCATTTCCTCCTCGGTCAGTTCCGTTACCAACATGAAGCGGTTGATGGAGATCACCTACAAGGTGAACCAAGACTTTTAAATTTTCAGCTTCTTGCTTTGGTGTTAATCCACCTTCTTTCAATTCAGAGACCACTTTATCAATGGCCCAGATAATATCTCCCTCAGGATTTTTTTCGGCCGATTCATAGGTTTCACCGGCCGGGACAGTTACATAGTGCCATGGAGCCATATAGTCGTAGCCGCCATCAGAGCGAACTTCGTCCATCCAGGTACTTACTTCCGCAAGACTTTCATTTCCCAACACACGGTTTACTTCAGCAGCCGCTTTTTCGGTGAGGTATTGTTCGGCAATGTGGCCTGTGGCACGGTGTCCTATCTGTCCCCAACGCAAGGTTTCACTGGTGCTGGAAGAAAAACCGAAGATAAAAATCGAAAGAAAAGTAATGAGTTTGGTCATGGAAGAAGTTTTTGATTTGAATAAGATGATAAAGATAATGGCTCTAATATTAGGATACAGTAAATAAATTCAGCTCACTTCACTTTAACTCACTAATCAGATCTTCAAGATCAAGTGATTTGGTGAACATTTCTATTTTGCCATCATCCGTCCGTGGCCACTCACTTTCGGGGCGATCACGGTACAATTCAACTCCATTTTCATCCGGATCGTCCAAATAGATGGCTTCGGAAACTCCATGATCAGAAGCTCCGGAGATCGGATACTCGGCATCAATAAGCCGCTGAAGAATTTCAGCAAGGTCTTTTCGGGTAGGGTAGAGGATAGCCGTGTGGAACAAGCCAGCGCTTCGTTTTGGCGCGGGAGGTGCACCTTTACTTTGCCACGTGTTTAATCCAATATGGTGGTGGTATCCTCCTGCAGAAATAAAAGCGGCCTGATCTCCATAGGTAGTGATCAACTCAAAGCCTAACAGTCCGCAATAAAAATTTAAAGAGCGTTGCAAGTCAGCAACTTTTAAATGAACATGGCCAATTCGGGTTTTGTCAGGAACTTTATAAGATGTCTCCATTAGTAATGATCTTTTGAGATGTTGTTTCAATATAGAAAATCACGGATTGATACATTATATATAAATGCTGAAAGAGTAGCATCGCTTAGATAAATTAAAACCTTCACATTTGAAATAGGAGTGGGGGGGGTATTGCCGGATAAATTTTTATTAAATAACGAATCTCTTCACCGGAGTTACCTTCTCCTTTCTTTGATACCAGTCATTTCCCACTAATTCTAATTCCTGAATCGTGTCTATTCCAAATGAAATGTCTTTAATAGATTGGAGCTTTTGGACAAAATTCTCATGATCGGAAAGCTTATTACTGAAACGAAGAGCCGTAATATGAGCAGTCTGTAATTTGTATCGCTTATCAATAGTGTGATATAGAGAAGTTTTTTCGAATGATGTTCTAAGTAAATTTCGCAGCTTATTAAGGCTTTCATTCTCCGGATAACCACAGATCATTAAAGCAGACGGCGAAGCAGTGAGGCCCCGGAAGTTGATCTGGAAAGGAGTGATCTGATCAACAGCGGATCGAATGGTCTGGATGTATTCACTGGTATCAATTTGTTGGAGGGTAAAACCCGGTTGACATGAAATAATAGAAAGTGCCGTGATGTGCATATCTGAGACCGGATAATAATATTGATCAGGTGCAAGAGGGTGCAGATCACGCAACATTTCAGAGATCCGAAGCCTGATCTCAAGCGTGGGACGTATTAGTAAAGTCAATCCATAACGGTCATCTGCCGGATCGCTGATCTTATGATCCAGCTTGAATTCGCCGGATCTGAATTTTTGAATAGCATTAACCCATAGCTGTTCATAATGTGCTTCTAATTCCATTTTCAGCAGCAGATCAATCTATAAATAGGGGAGGATGTTTTTTGTGGTGGTTGGTAGCTTCCTGGTAAGCTTTTGCTACTGACAATAAAGATGCTTCATCAAAAAGATCTCCCACAAAAGTAATACTTGTCGGGCTCCCTCCATCCGTAAAGCCATTGGGTAGAACCACGCTTGGATGTCCGGTTAAATTAGTGATCAGTAAATTCCCGCCGCCAAATGCAGGAGAGATATACACATCAACTTGCTGCATTACTGAATCCATCTTTTGAATCAGCTCATAACGAGCACGGTTGGCATTGATGTATTCGATAGCCGGAATAAAATGAGCCGCACGAAATGTATTTGGCCATGCATTGGGAGACTGCCATTGCATCATATCATCCTGATCGGTAAGTGTAAGCTGATCAAAAGCAGCGGCACCTTCAGCGGTTAATATCAGGCGGAGTGGTCCAACTTCATAATCAGGAAGATCGATTGGGATCAATTCCACATCCATATTACGAAAGGTCTCCAGAACCAGGCTGTCTCTTTGTTTATTCCAGTAATCTTGCTCAAATGCAGATCTTAAGTAGCCGATCCGCAGCGTTTTGATGTCCAGATCTGCATTGTAGTTAAAAGGTAAGTCAATGATGGTTTGATCAATGCCATCCGGCCCATATATAGCGTTAAAAACTATTGCTGCATCTTCTACGCTTCGGGTGATAGGGCCAATTTTATCCATCGTCCAGCTTAAAGCCATAGCTCCTGTTCTGCTCACTCTGCCGTAGGTTGGGCGAAGCGCAGTAGTACCGTTTCTTGTTGAAGGAGATACCAATGAACCTAAGGTCTCAGACCCGATCGCAAATGGGAATAATCCTGCCGCAGTACCTGAGGCAGACCCTGCAGAAGATCCACTTGAACCTTGTTCAAGGTTCCAGGGATTATTGGTACGCCCACCGAACCAAATGTCTCCATAAGCGAGCGCCCCAAGGGTCGTTTTTGCAATAAGTATCGCGCCAGCATCATCTAGTTTGTTAACAACGGTTGCTGTCTCATTGATCTGCTGATCTTTATATGGAGCTGCACCCCAAGTGGTCTTATATCCTTCAACTGCCAACAGGTCTTTGGCACCGTAAGGAATTCCATGTAACGGGCCTCTGTAAATACCCTGTTCCAATTCCACATCCATTTGTTCGGCTCTTTCCAGGGCGCGTTCCCGGGTCACTGTTATTATGGCCTCAAGTTTATCATCATGTTCTTCAATGCGGTCAAGGAAAAACTCAGTCAATTCAACAGAAGAGATCTTACGATCTTTTATAAGTGAAGCCAATTCACCGATGGTATAAAAAGCTAATTCGTTGCGATCTTCGGGAAGCTCAACATTAGTTGGAAGATCCCAGACTTGTGCTCGCTGCTGAAAATTAAATCGCTTTCCAACGGGAATAGGATTGAAATTGATGGCAGGCGGAGTAGAGTTATTTAGTTTTAAGTCCCGGATAGCCTCGAGGTCTTCACGGGTATCTTCCAAAGCATCGATCATCGTGTCCCTCTCAGTTTGTGTGAATTCAAGCCCTATAACGGAAGCGGCATCTTGGATCATTGCCGAAGTAATGGGAGTATTTTTGTCCTGGATGAGAGTGAAGGCCAGAAGGAAACCCAAAGTTAGTCCTCCGGCAAAAAGCATGATTTTATTGAGCTTTTTCATGATGATATTCTGTAATAAATGGGTTAGTAGATCTTATTTAGCCGCCCGAATTATTAGCAGAATCAGCCAGTAAGTCAATGTAAATAATTTACTTTTTACAAAAACTATAAATCAGGCAGATCAAACAAATCGGCTGTGAGCACCTTTGATGTTTTGCTTTTCAAATGAGAAGCTGAATTTTGTGCCATTATCCACGATAACTTCAAGTTTTGAATGTAGTTGCTTAATAAGGGTCTGTATGATGGTTAAGCCCATTGATTGTCTTCTTTTTTCCAGTAATCCATCCGGAATTCCTATCCCATCATCTTTTATTGAAATGGTTATCCGGTCACCGTTTTCTTTTAAACTTACCCAAATAGTACCGTGCTCTCGTCCAACAAAAGCATGTTCAATTGCATTGGATATAATCTCATTTAGTATCAGTGCACAGGGGACTCCCTGATTTACATTTAAAATGGTTTTATCAGACTCTATCTGTATCTCGAAGTTGTTATTATGAGTTTGAGATCTTGAAATAGTAGAGATGAGGTCTTTTAAGTAGTCATCAAACTCAAGATGGCTTAGCGACTTAGAGCGATACAGCTTCTCGTGGATAAGTGCCATGGATTTGATACGGGAAACACTGTTGCCAAGTATCTTGTTGAGAGCTTCATCTTCTGTTTCAAATTGCTGAATTTGTAACAGGCCAGAAATAACTGCGAGGTTGTTTTTGACACGATGATGGATTTCCTGAAGCAGCACATTTTTTTCGTGGACTGCATATTCAAGTTCTTGTTCATGCTTCTTACGAGTTGATATATCCCTGGTATTGGATTGGATCTCTACTATGGTATTATCCTCGGGATTAAGTGAAGCCCTGCTTACGGTCTCTACCCATTTGTACTCCCCTGATTTGGTTTTTTTTCTATAAGCAACAGTAACAGTCTCATTATTACCGGGGTTCTCGTAAAGTACTTTGTGAGCTTCATCAACAAGTTCAAAATCATCGGGGTGGAAAAAATCAAAGGCATTATTACCAACCAATTCTTCTGGAGTATAGCCTAGTAATTGTTCACTGGATGGTGTTACATACAAATAAGTGCCATCAAGAGAGTGCCGGGAGATCATATCCGTAGAATTCTCAGTTACAAGTTGCTGTAAATCTCTTTCATCCTTAAGGGCTTCCTGAGTCTCAATCAGCTTTGTCACATCATTCTGCACACCAATAAAATGAGAAACCTCATGGTGTTTATCTTTTATAGGGGCAATAGAAAGTTCATTCCAAAAAGGAGTTCCGTCTTTTTTATAATTACGGAGGATACTTCGCCCTTTTTTGCCATTCTTGATATAATCCCGCATATCTTTCAATACGTCTTGATCCCGGTCATCTTCTTGCAGGAAACGGCAATTCTTCCCTATAATTTCTTCACGTGTATAGCCGGTTAATTTAGTAAAGCCATCATTTACAAAAACAATAGGTTGATCTTTTTTGTTAGCATCAGTTATAGTAATACCAACATTTGTTGAATTAACTGCCTTTTCAAGAATATGGAGTTTCTCATTTTGCCTCGCAATTTGCAGGGAATGCATTCGGCTTCGCAGCTGATTTTTAACCCTCATCTCCAGCATTTTCATAGGTACGGGAATTTCGATGACATCATCAACGAGATCCCATACCGCCTGATGATTCTTCAGGATGCGAGTGTCTTCAACTAAGAGTATGATCGGTAGGTAAACAGGAAGAGCTTCGTTTTTCAATTCCGTTAACTCTTTTCTGTTGGATTGAAAACTTTGCAGGTCAGTGATACAGAGGTCGAAACCTGAAGACGAAAGTGATGTATCTAAGCTATCAATTACCCTGAAATCACCGGATATATTTTTCTTGATCAGCCTTCGGTCGGCAGACCGATTCAACGAAAGCAAGATGGTAGACTTGCTGCCGAGGGCTTTTTGATCTATGGAAATATATTCGACCATTATGGTTTAGTTGATTTTATAATCAATTATTGAATTACCGGGCTTCGGGAGCACCGCTTAAAATTCCCTTGAATCCGGTAAGTTTATCGCCTACATGAATTCCGTCTTTTGTGATATCAAATTTTCGGATGGATTTCTCGAAATCACTTAATCTCTTCTTCAGCACACCGATAGCTTTTTGAAGCTCGCCTTCCATTTCCAGGTAACGTAGAAAAATGATGTTGTCTGCGAGATAACTGGCATGGATATTAGTGGCCTCCAGCGTACCGGTAATACTTTTTGTTTCGTTAAGAAGGAAAGTGGTAACGCCCATATTCTGTAAATACACAGTAAGAGAATGAAGGCGCTCAAGCGTATTCTCTTCTTTTACAGCCATTCCATAACCGCCAATAGAATCCAGCATTACAAACTTAGTGCCATTTTCCTCAACATCGGTTCTTACCATTTTTGAAAATTCATCCGGTGAATATGATAAAGGTTCAATAGATTCGATCTTCAAAAACCCTTTATCTAACATACCCTGTATAGGTACATTAATGGATTCGGACCGTTTAACGATGACTTCCTTTGATTCCTCAAAAGTATAGATAGCTGAACGTTCGCCCCGGTTAGCTGCTTCTTTTAAAAACTGTACACATAAATTTGTTTTACCGACACCACTGGGTCCGGTTACAAGTGAGGTTGTGCCTTGCTCAATTCCGCCATTCAGGAGTGTATCCAGTTCTTTTATACCTGATGAGACGGGCTCGGTTATAAAATTTCGGCTGTATTTATTTGGAGAAAGGGCGGGAAACACAATAAATCCAGAACTATTTATTTTGAAAGCATGATTGCCGTTTCTGAAATCAGACCCCCTGTATTTTACGACATTTAATTTTCTCCAGGAATCAGCGAATACAAGATTCATGATGCCATCTACCCAAAAAGTTGCTTCCTTTTCTGTTGATTTTTCAGAGAGTTCCGAGGTCATTACTAAGGTAGCTCCGTTGCTGCAGATATATTTGATAAAGGCAAGCGCCATATTTCGGGTTTGGAAGGGATCCTGATTCAAAAACTGAAACATGGTTATAGAATCAAGAAACACCCTTTTAGGCTGATGCTTTTCAACGGCCTTTACAATAGGTTCGAAAATTGAAGATGACTCAACTTCAGCAGATGAGAAAACAGAATAAGCATCAAAATCTTTGGTGATATCGGTTTCAGGATTAAGGTCTAAAAAGTGAACCCCTTTAAGGTTGATCCCTAATTTTTTGGTATTAACATGAACGTGTTCATTACTTTCACCAAAGGAGATATATAATGAAGATTCACCGTCCTTGACACCTTGCTCCAGAAAATGGTATCCAATGGTTGATTTTCCTGTCCCCGGACCGCCTTGGATCAGATAGGATTGCTTGGGAATAAGTCCCCCATCTAAAACCTCATCCAACCCCGAAATGCCTGTTGAAATTTTCTCAACTGTACTCATAATAATAAACCTCATTTTTTTAAAAGACCTGATCAGTATAAATCCAAATCACGAATTAAATGTGATAACCAACGAGATCTGCAATAATCTGTACCCAACATAACCAATTTTTGCTATAGTCTAAATTGAGCAAAACACCTAAATTTTGTTCTAGGTGTTTATACCTAGAAACCTTTAATAAATAAGGCTCAAGCTATCTATGACAGATTATTTTGCAATAAAAGTTTGTAATAGAATAGATGGATTAAATTTTCTGTGAGCATGTATGAATAAGCACAGTGTTATAAATTAAGGAATCTGTAATTCTGCTATTGAGGCCGAAAATCAGAAATTCCAAAAGTTTCATTTGATATTTGCGACAATGTGGTTAGTTTCAAATTCAATTAATGATGGTCTCGGGCAGACGTAAAATCGCCCGGAGTTAAAAGGGAATCTCGTGAGATACGAGAGCTGTTCCCGCAACTGTAATCCGAATCCGCCACTGGCGGATTACCTGCAGCCTCACCTTTGCCACTGTTTCAAAATATGAGACGGGAAGGCGCTGCCAACGGAAAGCCAGGAGACCTGCCATCATTTAACCGACGCACCTCTTTCGGGTAAAAGGATGTGCAGTTTCAGATTTATGTTTTCAAAATCTTATTTCTTACCGGGATTTTACACAGCTTGATTTTTTTATGGCCGTGCTATACCTGTATGTTATTTTCAGATGATGAGAGCTATTTACCCGTCAAATTAATTTCAGAACTTTAAAATGATACTATGAATTACAAAACAACCATAGCTTTTATATTTTTACTGGCGGTTTCTCAAGTGGGGTTTTCCCAAGTTGCAGATACTCTCGACTTAGGTGAAATTGTGGTCACCGTTTCAAAAACCGAAACCGGAGAACGGGAGACTACAAAACCTGTTACGGTTATTGGCCGGCAGGAAATTGAACGTAATGCCGGTTCCTCCATCTCAGAGCTTTTGAATCAACAAAGTGGTATTCAAATAAACGGGGCTTTATCAAGTCCGGGGAAAGATAAATCGGTTTATTTGCGGGGGGCATCAACCCAATACACTCTTATTTTGATCGATGGATTTCCTGTTTCCGATCCTTCCGGTGAGGGGGGGGCTTTTGACCTGCGTTTGATCCCATTGGAGAATGTGGAGCGCATCGAGATAGTAAAAGGAAGCATGAGTACCTTATACGGTTCTGATGCCATTGCCGGAGTAATAAATATTATTACAAGGAAGTCATCGGATGAGAAAATTAAATTCCATGCAAAAACCGCATACGGATCTTTCAATACAAACGAGCTCTCTTTAGGAGCTAATGGGAGATCAGGCATTCTGGGATATTCTGTAAATCTTTCCAGAGATTTTACGGAGGGAATTACAGAAGCAGAGCCGGGTCAAAATTCAGGCTTTAATAAAGATGGCTTTGAACGCCGGGCAATATCAACGCGAATTTCTTTAGATGCTTTTGAAGGATTCACCATAACCCCGTTTCTAAATTATTCAGACTATGACGGTGATTATGACGCCGGGGCATTTGCAGATGGAGATAATCGGTATGAAGCAAGTTTATTGAACACCGGAGCCCGGGTGAATTATGAAACAGGTGACCTTGAACTTAGACATGCCACTACTTTCACCCAGACAGAACGAAAGTTCACGGATGCCTTTGGAGTATTCAATCCGTCGGCCTCACTTTTGAATTCAGATCTTTTCGGTATGTATAACAAATTTGAAAGTGTACGCTTTTTGGCCGGGTTCAATATACAGGAGCTGAATTTTGAACTCAATGGGATAGACGAGGGCTCACAGATACTAAGTCCTTATCTAACGGCCTATTTTGAATCAGGTTTCGGTTTGAATGGTGAATTAGGAGTCCGGTTA
>NZ_DASSWP010000172.1:0-4771 GCF_035704785.1 Gracilimonas sp.
CCTGGTGGACGAGAGCATACTTGGAGGGTTCATCCTAAGAGTAGGTGACCTGCAGTACAACGCAAGTATCGCTTCTCAGCTGAGAAACCTTAAAAGGGAATTTAAAAACGACGCATATATTTCAAAAATTTAATTAAAACGGCCGCTCGATGTGACCGGCTTTTAATTCCAAATAATTATGGCAGAAATTAATCCGGCTGAAGTATCAGCAATATTGAAAAAACAACTTTCAGGATTTGAAGCTAAGGCTTCTTTAAGTGAAGTGGGGACTGTTCTTAATATCGGTGATGGAATTGCTAATATTTACGGTCTTGCCAATGCACAATACGGGGAGCTGGTTGAATTCGAAACTGGCCTTGAAGGTATTGTCCTCAATCTTGAAGAGGACAATGTCGGGGTGGTGCTCCTTGGATCGTATAACGAGATCAAAGAAGGTGCAACGGTTAAGAGAACCAAAAGAATTGCTTCGATAGATGTAGGAGAGGGAATAGTAGGGAGAGTAGTTGATACTCTTGGTGCTCCAATAGACGGTAAAGGTCCTATTGAAGGTGAAACTTTCCAGATGCCACTCGAACGTAAAGCCCCGGGTGTTATTTTCAGAGAGCCCGTGACAGAACCTCTGCAGACCGGAATTAAATCCATTGATGCAATGGTACCGGTGGGAAGAGGACAGCGGGAACTTGTAATTGGTGACCGTCAGACGGGGAAAACTACCGTTTGTATTGATACCATTCTTAACCAGAAAGAATTTTTTGATGCCGGGGAACCGGTTTATTGTATCTATGTTGCCATAGGACAAAAAGCCTCTACTGTTGCCGGAATCGCAAAAACCCTGGAAGATAAAGGAGCAATGCAATATACTACCATTGTTTCAGCGAATGCTTCTGATCCTGCTGCCATGCAGGTATATGCTCCATTTGCGGGAGCGGCGATAGGAGAATATTTCAGGGATACCGGACGCCCTGCACTTATTGTTTATGATGATCTTTCCAAACAGGCAGTTGCTTATCGTGAAATATCATTGCTTCTTAGACGTCCACCGGGACGTGAAGCATACCCTGGGGATGTTTTCTTCCTTCACTCAAGATTACTCGAGCGTTCCGCTAAAGTCATTAATGATGATGGGATTGCCGCGACGATGAATGATCTCCCCGATGTTCTTAAGGACAAGGTAAAAGGAGGAGGTTCTTTAACAGCCCTTCCACTTATCGAGACGCAGGCGGGAGATGTATCGGCATATATTCCTACGAATGTTATTTCCATTACAGACGGACAGATATTCCTGACTTCCGATTTATTTAATTCCGGGGTTCGTCCTGCAATTAATGTTGGGATATCAGTTTCCAGGGTTGGTGGAAATGCTCAAATTAAATCGATGAAGAAGGTTGCGGGTACCCTGAAACTTGACCAGGCACAGTACCGGGAATTGGAAGCTTTTGCTAAATTCGGTTCTGACCTGGATAAAGCAACAATGGGCGTGATTGAAAAAGGAAAACGTAACGTGGAGATCCTCAAGCAGGCTCAAAATGATCCATACCCGGTTGAAAACCAGATTGCGATCATTTATGCAGGTTCCAAAAACCTTTTAAGAGATGTTCCGGTAGAAAGAGTTCGGGAATTCGAAAAGGATTACCTAAATTATCTTGATGCTAAGCACCGTGATGTGCTCGATACTTTGAAATCAGGAAAACTGACAGATGAAGTAACCGATACCCTGACTAAGGTTGCTAAGGAATTATCGGCAAAATATAAATAAAAAAGATGCTTAATATCTGAAACTGGCCGGAATTTGGTGGGTTGAGATCATTAAATCGTTACTAAGAAATGGCAAATTTAAAAGAACTTAGGAGCAGAATAACTTCGGTTTCCTCGACGATGCAGATAACCAGTGCCATGAAAATGGTATCGGCTGCTAAATTGAGCAGGGCCCAGGATGCTATTGATGCGATGAGGCCATATGCCGAAAAACTCACTGAGTTATTGCAGAATCTCAGTGCGAGTCTCGGTGATGAACAAGGAAGTAAATATTCTGATCAACGAGAGTTGAACAATATTCTTATTGTTGCAGTTTCTTCCAACAGGGGACTGGCGGGTGCCTTTAACACCAATATTATAAAAGCTGTTAAAAGACTTGCTGCTACCGAGTATAAAGGAAAGAATGTTGAGGTGATGGGACTTGGAAAGAAAGCCAATGATATCCTCAAGAAATCTTTTGAAATTTATAAGAACAACAATGCAGTTTATGATGATCTGAATTTTGAGGCAACTTCAGCTATTGCGGAAGACCTGATGTTGCAGTTTTCGGAGAAGAAGTACGATAAGATTGTCATTGTATACAACCAGTTTAAGAATGCTGCCACTCAGATCGTCATGACCGAACAGTTTCTTCCGATCGTTCCCGATGAAAATCAGGAGGAAAAAAATACCGCAGATTATATTTTCGAGCCTTCTAAGGAGGAAATTGTTGAGGAACTGATTCCGAAATCACTGAAGATACATCTCTATAAGGCACTGAGAGATTCTTTTGCTTCCGAACACGGAGCAAGAATGACTGCAATGCATAAAGCGACAGATAACGCGACAGAACTTAGAGATGCACTTAAATTGTCTTATAACAAAGCAAGACAGGCATCTATTACCAACGAGATACTTGAAATTGTTGGTGGAGCTGAAGCATTGAACAAGTAATAGGTTTTCTTTTTATAAACTGAGCGTAAAACCCATTCATCACTTTAGGTGTGGATGGGATGTAAGCGATTAACCCTGAGAAAGAATATAGTTCCTGATGGTTTCTGGAGATGCTTCGCCTATTGAGCAGACAAAATAGCCATCAGACCAAAGTAGATTCTGGTTCCAATATTGCTTATGAAGTAGGGAGTAATGCAACTTCCAAAGCTGGTGAGTGGATTCCTGTTTTAGTCGTCTGACAATCTGCGAATTGGATAATCTGGGTATGTAGCGCAGAAGAAAATGCACATGATCTCTGTCACTTTCAAAAACTTCTATTTCAAAATCCGGCTGGTTAGAAATAGTGTGAAATATGGATTTGAGGTCTATATCCAGCTGGCCCACAAGTACTGACTTTCGGTATTTGCAGACCAATATAAGGTGACATTTGAGGTAGTGTTTTGAATGGTTTGTAGTAATGTAGTTGCTTTTGGACATGATTTCTAAAGTTTTGTGAATGTGTCTTTGTAAAATAACGGGCATGTTCACAAAACTTTAAGAAATTTTCGTATCTTCGTGAATATGAAGGTGATATACAAGACATATTACTTTAGATTGAAGCCTACTCGAGCTCAACAAGAATTGCTGGAGAAGCATTTTGGGTGCATGAGATTTGTCTACAATCATTTTCTAAATCAGCGCAAGGAACAGTATGGATCAACTGGGCGATCTGATGGATATAACCAGCAGGCTAAATCCCTGACTGATCTTAAAAAACAAGAAGATACTGTCTGGCTCAATGAAATCAACAGCCAATCTTTGCAGTTTGCCCTGCGCTGTCTGGATACCGCCTACCTCAAATTCTATAGTGGCAAGAGCGGGTTTCCCAGGTTCAAGTCAAAGAGAGGAAAGAACAGCTTTACGGTTCCCCAAAATATTACTCTTTCCGAGGGAAAACTGTCTGTCCCAAAGTTCAAGGAAGGGATCCGATGTATTGTTCACAGGAAAATGGAAGGAGATATTAGAAGAGTTACCTTTTCCAGGACATCGACGGGAAAATACAACGTATCCATATTGACCCAGCAACTCTATCAGCCCAGGCCAAAAACAGGTGGCCAAGTGGGGGTAGATCTGGGGATAAACCATTTGATCGTTACCTCTGATGCAGAATACTTTAAAAACAACCGGTATACCAGAAAATATGAAAGAAGCTTAGCACGTGCCCAAAAAGATCTTTCTCGTAAACAAAAAGGCAGTCATTCGTATGAGAAACAAAGACGAAAGGTTGCCCGCATACACGAGAAGATAAGAAACGCCAGAAGAGACTGGCTACATCAGATATCCCGCCGACTAGTCAATCAGAACGATGTCATTGTCATAGAAGACTTGGGCATAGTATATATGATGGCCAATTCTAAACTAGCCAAACACATCGCAGATGGTAGTTGGGGTACTTTTGTAGAATTCCTGGAATACAAGGCAGATTGGGATGACAAACAGGTCATAAAGATCGACCGGTTCTATCCAAGTTCAAAGACTTGTAATAAGTGCGGATGGATCAATAAAGATCTGAAGCTTTCCACAAGAGAATGGAGGTGCCCAAATGGACATCACCTCCAAAGAGATGAAAACGCCGCCATTAATATCCTCAAGAAAGGATTAAGAATGGCATCGTCAGGAACTGGCGATTACACTGATGGAGATGATGTAAGAAGTGGTAACACTCAATTATCTGAGAAGTCAGAAGCCTACTCATCGGCTATGCCGTGGGTGGGGTAGTTCACTCACACTAAGATGCTTTTGTTCATTATTATTTATTGTTCAACATTCGTGAACAAATACTTTTCGTGAACAAATACAACGAAATTTTAAGATCAAAAGTGGTAAAAACAGACTTTGCTGTCCTATTAAGGACGGACAATGACATAAAAGAAATCGATTTTTTATTTGGTTCACCAAGGAAAGAATTTCCTGTTTTTCAAGAAGTAATCCGAATGGTTTTATTCATTTTCTAAAAAATTAATATTAGAATAGAATTTATTATCTTTAAATATTCTTAAATCCTTAAAAATAAAAGAAATGAAAAACTTCATCCGACTACTGT
>NZ_DASSWP010000151.1:0-14466 GCF_035704785.1 Gracilimonas sp.
ATGTGCTTCACTGCGATGGTTATCATGCCAGTCATGAAAGTGTTCTTCCATTTCCCAATGGGTGATGAGCCAGAATTCAGCATTATTCTCTTTGGGGGACAGCACCTGCAAGCCGAGAAAACCGGGGGCATCATCCACTAAATGAGGCCGGTTCTTGAAGGCTTCCCTAACTTGAACCTCCATATTATTCCGCACTTCAAACTTGCTGATCGCCGTAAATCCACTCTTATAGTTCATTATACGTCAAATTTCATTGATCTATTGATTGTTTTTTGAAATTGTAAAATAAAATATACTTCCTTTATTTTCCTCAGATTCTGTCCAGATCCGGCCGCCATGTTGCTCTACAATTTTCTTGCAAATGGCAAGCCCTATACCACTTCCTTGATAGGTATCCTTGGTATGAAGTCTCCTGAAGAGGCTAAATATTTCATCATGATATTCAGGGTCTATACCGATACCGTTATCCTTTATGGAAAACTCCCAATGGTGTTTTGTCTCATGGGAATTGATTTGAATTTCCGGCCTTTTCCCTGTTTCTTGATACTTTAATGCATTTTATATGAGATTCTGTATTAACATACGAAATGTTACGGGAACTGCATTGATCTCAGGTAGTTTTCCAATATCTATCTTGGCATCTTTGCTTTCAATTTCTCCTTCCAGTATTTGAAGGACTTCCTGAACCATGTCGTAACTTTGAATCAGTTCAGTATTGGTATATAATCGTCCTACACGTGAATACTCTAACAAGTCATCAATTGAAATCGACATTCTCTTAGCTCCATCAGTAGCAAAATAAATATACTTTCGAGCTTTTTCATCAAGCTGGTCGGCATATTTCTTATTAAGCAATTCCATAAAGCTTTGGATCATTCTCAAAGGCTCTTTAAGATCATGAGACACCGAGTAGGCAAAATGTTGTAGCTCTTCATTCTTATCTTTTAGCTGAAAAATGGAGCTTTGCAGCTTCTTCTGTTCAATTTCTAATGTTGACCTGAGGTTGTTTTCTTCAATAATAGCAGATTGTAATCCTTTGAATAATATGGGTATGAGTACGACAGCAGTAGCACTCAAAAAGATAAGATTGACAGAAACTGCGATCCAGGTATCTAAGGCATACTCATGTAATATCAATATTTCACCGGAACTAAAATAGATAAGCAAACCTATGATTATACAGATCAATGTATTCAAGGCTAGTGCTATATAACCATAAAAAGTATCAAGGGTCAGCAATATAAAAATGGTAATGGCCAGCAGATACAGTAAACCCGGGCCAAATGAACCCAGGTAGAAGAGTAGGGCAGTTGAAACGGCATATAATACTGCGTTAAAAAGAATTTTACGAAGGAAAACAGAAATCCCCGGAACAAAAGCAACGATAAATACAATGATGACGGCTAATGAATCCACTGCTATTAACCCGAGCAGGCTGGATTTATAGGCAACATACATTCCCGGTAAAACTGCAATAATACTAAATGGTATCAAATAGATAATTGAGGCGGCAAACAATTTATTCTGCCAGTAAATGAGAGAAGTATCTGCTATCAGGTCATCAGTACAATTATGGGCAATGATCTCCCGATATTTATTCCAAAATTTTTTTACTCTGTTCATTTAACACATAGATATGAAATATTTATAAAAGTGATACTTCATATTTATCCCCAAAAGTTATTTTTATTTTTCTATTGTAAAAAAGAATGTACTTCCTTTTCCTTCTTCAGACTCTACCCAGATATGCCCACCATGACGTTCTACGATCTTTTTACTTATTGCCAGTCCGATTCCCGTTCCAGAATATTGATCTCGGGTATGCAAGCGCTGGAATATTTGAAAGATGTTATCCTGAAACTCGGGATTAATTCCGATACCATTGTCCTTAAAAATTATCTTCCAGTGTGTGTCTGATTCCTTCGCGCTGATGTGTATTTCAGGAATACTGTCCGGCTTTTGATATTTAAGACCATTATTTAACACGTTTTGGAATACTTGTTTAATCGCTCCGGAATTTGCTTTTACCGTTGGTAATTCATCATTTGTGATCTTTGCTTTTCTATCTGAAATCTGGGCATTCTCCAGAGATTTGGCGTCATTTAATATTTTATTAAGATCTACATTTTCTCTTTGTATGTCTTCCTGATGCAAACGTGAGTAATTTAGCAGATCAAGTATAATCTGACGCATTCTCTGAGCCCCTTCAACTGCAAAGTTAATGTATTCATTGGCCTTTGTATCCAGTTTATCACTGTATTTTTTGTCCAGTTGGGTAAGGAAGCTGGTAATCATCCTCAGAGGCTCTTGAAGATCATGCGAAGCAACATAGGCGAATTGTTCGAGCTCTGCATTGGAAATTGCGAGTTCGGCTGCACGTTGTTGCAACTCGGCATTCAGTCTTTGTAAAGACTCTTCGTATTCTTTTTGCTTTGTAAGATCGGTCATTGCACCCACCACGCGTATAACCTTTCCTTTTTTATTTCTTATAAAAATGGCTCTATCAATCACATGAGCATAGGAACCGTCATTTCTTAAAAATCTATATTCTTCATACCAATCAGAGATTGAACTATCCGCCATTTTTTGTTCAATTTTTTGCACCACACGACTTCTGTCACCTGGATGTATCAGGCTGATAAGGAATTCAAAACTTGGGTTTATTTCGTTAAGATCGTAGCCGAATAATTTCTCAAAGCCCTTGCCCCAAAACAGTGTGTCTTCACTGACATCAAAGTCCCAAATTGCATCATTTGTAGCTTTGGTAACTTTTTCGAAGCGTTCGTTAATACGTCTGATCTCTTCTTCATTTTTCTTCCGGTCGGTGATGTCTTTGAAAAATACAGACAAACCCTCCTCAGAAGGATAAGCACTGATATCAAACCATTTATCTAAAGTGGGATAATAGTCCTCAAAATCTATGGATTTTCCTTCGTGTAATGCGCGATGATAGTTTGTGTATGAAATTAAATCAACCGCATCCTCAAATATATCCCACAGATTATTACCTAAAATCGTTTGTTTAGGGGTATGAAGCAGTCTTTCAGCGGCTCTGTTCCAATAGGTAACGATCCAATTCTTGTTAACGGTGAAAAAACCGTCTCCAATACTTTCCAGGATACTTTCTTTCTCTTCAAATGCTTTTTTAAGTGATAAATGAGCTTTCTTGCGTTCTGTGATATCTGTAAGTGAGCCGACAATTCCGGTAACTTTTCCATCACGCAACAGTGGAGCTTCATTGACCTCTACCCAGATTATATTTCCGGAGGCTGTTTTCAATTGCAGCTCATAGGCTTCTTGAACCTCACCGGTTTCGATCGCTTTATGAGTAAGGGCTTCCCCTTTTTTATTTATAGGATGATCGGTGATGAAATCTGTCCAGTCACGCATCGCTTTCTTAGAAGTATAGCCTAAGAAATCGATGCTTTGGGGGCTCACATAGGTCAACACGCCATTCAAATCATGCTGGTAAAACATATTGGTACTGTGTTCTACCACATTTCGGAACTTTTGATCAGCTTCCCGAATCTGCTTTCGTTTTAGAATTTGGTCAATCTTTTGGCTCAGCTGATTATGAATGGCTTTCAACAGAACCTTTTCTTCCTCTAAAATTCTCAGATCTTTTGAAGCATCTGAATTTTTTGAATACCCGACTGTTACCTGTATATCACTTTTAGATTTACTTTTTTTGCCTTCTGTTATACTTAGTTTTTTCTTTAAACCGGCAAAGCTTTTTGAATCGTAATGTTGACTATCCCATGTTATACGAGCTTGTGCAATCTCTTCAAACAACATGCCTTGTGGAATAATATCAGCAGCCTTTTCAAGCAGTTCAGGTATACTAAGATCACTATCATTTAAATTTGCGATGTCATATAAGCAGCGCTGCTCCTTAATTCTTTCAACTAAGGCTTCATGAGATCTTTTTAGCTCTAACTCCGCTTCTTTCCGCTCAGTAATGTCCTGGGTGCTTCCATAAACTCTGATACACTTTCCATCCTTGAATTCAGGTTTCCCGATATTACGGATCCACTTTTTATTTCCTTTTGCTGTAGTAATTTGTAATTCAACATCATAGGAAACTCCCTCAGCCATCGCTTTATCAACTGCTTCCTGTATGGAATCCCGATTTTCACCTTTCGTATAAAACTCGATAGCGGTTTCCAATTCAGGTTCAAAATCAGGATCAACTTCAAATGTTTTCTTTACCACATCCGACCAATATAATTTGTCATTGATCATATCCACTTCCCAGTTACCGATAGAGCCCATTTCATAGACTTTATCAAGCTCAATTTGAAGCTCTTTCTCCTTGTTTATGTCAATGATAACTCCGCGAATGATCTCCGGCTTTCCATTTTCTGTAATTACCGTAACTACATCACGAACCCATATATATTCTCCATTTCCTTTTTGGTAACGATACTCAAGCTCATGGTTTTGACCGGCTTTAGTAAATTTTTCGAATTTGGCATACGTTTCTTTACGATCATCTGGATGAATATGGTCTCTCCAAAAGTGAATGGTAGATGCCCAAACATCGGGATCATGACCTAAGATGGAGAGAGCCTGCGGACTCATATATGTTACATACAAAGTGCCCGGTTCCGCCTCCCAAACAACTCCATCAATCGTCTGTATAAGCGTCTGATACTTTTCCTTGGCTTCGTGTACTTCTTGTTCTGCCTCATATCGATCCGTAATTTCCCTGAAATTATCTACGATCCCATTGATTGCCGGATCATCCAACATATTAGTAATAGTACCTTCAAACCAATGCCAGTTTCCTTGTTTGTCTTTCATTCGGGCTGGAGGGGGGCTCATGGGAACACCGGGATTCTCCAGGCATTTTTGGACCTCACCCATCATCATTTCTATGTCATCAGGATGAACAATCTTGAGCATGTCCATCTCCAGAGCTTCTTGTTGAGTGTATCCTAAAACATTTTCAATGGAAGGAGAGGCATAAAAAGGAGCACCATCAGAGTTCAGGATAAAAAGGACGTCGTTCCCATGTTCTGCCAAGGCCCGGTATCTAGCCTCATTTTGTTCCAATTCTAACTTGGCTTTATGTTCTTTCGTTTTTTCTAAAATTGAAATAAATGAGCCAATGATGTTTCCTTTTTCATCTTCTGCAGGCTTATATTTGATAGTGAAATACCGATCAGCACCATCTTTAGTTTTTGCGGGAAGTTCACCTGTTATGGTTTCACCTTTTAAAACACGCTCATAAATTCCTTTTACAATATCAAGGCGTTCAGGTTGTACGTAGTCTAAGACTGAGTCTCCTTTTTTTACCTCAATTCCGAAGATGTCCTTATAATTTTGAGCAAAATTGTTATTAAAGCTCTGAATGATCAAGTTCATATCAAGAAGAATAAAACTGTCTTCAGAATTATTTAACATGAGTCGGTTAGCTCTTTTGCTGAGCACCTGCTCTGTAATATTAGTTGCTGAATTAATGATGAATTCAACGTTCCCTTCATCATCGAAAACAGGAGTATTGATAACTTCCCAGTAGATTTGCTTGTACTGTCCGTCATCTAATTTTATATCATATCTGATACTTTCCATTCTGTGCTGTTGTTTCTCAGCGATGACTTTTCGAAAGGAATTTCTGAGGCGTTCTACGCCTGTTGGTTTTATCTCATCAGGATTTTCAGGAAAGGATTCAAAAAGTGAGTTACCGATCAGCTCCTCAGCTTTGGTCTGAGTCATTTTAGTATAAGCTTCGTTAACTTGCACAAAAGTAAACTTCGGATCATCCGGTAAAACAATAGATGTAGGAGTAGGGGAAGCCTTGAATATTTGGATAATTTTTTGCCGATCTATCATACCTGTAACTCCTTAGCGGGTTGCTTCTTATTATTTAAATGATATCGGTTGCTGATTTAATAGCGTGGTCTCATTAATCTTTATTTTGCAAGCCAACGCAATGATTTACCACAGTATAAAAGAATTTTCAATTATTAAAATAAATTAATAATTATACCTATCAAATAAAAAAAGCCGCATGTTTAAATGCGGCTTTTAAAAAGAAAGAATTAAGCTTTCTATTTAGAAATAAATAGAAGCTGATACCCGGGCAACTGTGGCAATGTTTGTAGCACTGTCACCAAAGCGGGCATTTAAATTTGCATCAGCACTAACGCTGAATCGATTTGCGAAGAAGTATTCGGCTCCATATCCAATGCCTAAATTAAAATCGGTAATGGAGTTATTGGCGTTGGAGAAAGACGTATTCGATATTCCAAAAACACCCGTTGCATATGTTGCAATAGAATTACCGGTTGAAACATAGTAACGGGGACTGACGCCGATCGTAAAGTTAGTGGTTTGGTCTTGTGTAGAGTTTAAACCTATAAAAGGTGCTAAAGACAGCTCATCATTCAGCATGTAGGGTAGCTCAATGGTTCCTTGCCCTGTTAGGTTTGCCCGAATACCTAAACTACCTGTTTCAGGTAAATTTTGAGCTTGTATGGTTAATGTTAGCATCGAAAAAAGAGTAACAAATCCAATTTTAGTGATGATATTTTTCATAGGATAGTTTTAATTTGTGAGAGTTAATTTACTAAATGATACTTTCATTAGTGATTTGTTGCAAATTATTTTAGTCCTCTAATCCATACAACTCACTAACTTGCTCATAGTTCCGATAATTTATGCCTTTTCCTCTCACTATGGCAGATGGAGGGATGGCAATAACCCTGAGTATATCTCTGTCAAATAAATTAGCATTAGCCTGATTGTTACCTGCTACCTCTCCTTCCACTATCAGACTAACGTCATTCACGTCAAAAGAGAATCGAAGGTTAACCAAGTCGTTTTCGAATGGAACTGAAAAGGGAAGGGAATGCCACGCTGTTGTTCCCTCAAAACGGAGATACCCCAAAACCATGCCATAATCAACCATTTCTTCATCCAGATTATCCCATCCATAGGTAGCAACTGAGATGAAATCATCTTCATATGCAAAATCATTTGCCCTGATAGTGATAGTGCTTGAATAAACGAGGTCAACCTCGCCTTCTACATCATTATCATAAATAGTACAGGATGAGATCAGGAATAAACTGAACAGCAGTAGGATAGATTTTAATACTTTCATAACAAGCTCCGTTGGTTTTTTTGATAATATTAGGTCAAGAACCTTTTTTTATGGTAAAGAAATAGACAGGAAGTTGATATCGCATGTAATGGTTAGGCAATTCATGCGAGTAGAGTTTAACATTTGACAGTTCTGATATAATAAAAAAGCCGGCTATGAACCGGCTTTGTCTATACTAAAAATAAGTTAGTTAGTTTCTTAAGATCAAAACAGATGGGTGTAAGCATACATTCCTGCGGCTATCAACATAAAGTTCAGGATACTAAGAGGTAGCAGTCGTCCCCATCCAAGTTTCATTACCTGATTGTATTTGAAGCGAGGGATTGTCCAGCGCACCCAAATGAATACGAAGCACCAGAATATCACTTTACTCATGAATACAGTCACATCCAAAATACCTTTAACCATTGGGCTTAATTCAGGTAACCAATAACCGGCAAATGGGAGGTGATAGCTTCCAAAGAAGAAAGTAGTGATCAAAATACTTCCAATAAATACGTGCATGTACTCAGCAAGGAAGAACATTCCGAATTTCATGCCACTGTATTCCGTGTGAAAACCTCCTACAAGCTCTTGCTCAGCCTCAACCAGGTCGAAAGGAGTTCGGTTGGCTTCAGCAAAAGCAGCAATAATAAATATCACAGCTCCAATTGGATTTATGAATACATTCCATAAATGTTCCTGAGAAGCGGCGATTTCGACAACACTTAAAGAACCGGCAACCAATACTACGGAAGCAACGGCCATACCCATTGGCAGTTCATAACTGATCATTTGTGCAGCAGCACGCAATCCACCCAGAAGGGAATATTTACTGTTCGATGACCAGCCTGCAAGGGTTACTCCATAAACTCCCAAAGAAGCAACGGCCAAAATAAAGAGAACGCCTGCATTAATATCCGTTACATATAATGTTTCACCAAAGGGGATCACTGCCACCGACAACAATGCGGTTATAACGGGAATCATCGGTGCAATGGCATGGATCGTTTTAAAGCCTTGAGCCGGTGTCACATCCTCTTTAAGAAGCAGTTTCACTACATCGGCAATGGGTTGTAATAGCCCAAAAGGACCAACACGATTAGGCCCCACACGGTTCTGAATAAATGAGGCGATACGCCGCTCAGCATAAACCAACACAGCGGCTGAATTCAGGTAAGTAAAAACACCTAAACTAAGAACAGCAACCCAGGTTGGGATAAATAAAAGTCCGAAAAGATCAATTCCACCTGTACTCATTTATGCAGTTGCCTCTTTTTTGTTTGAAGGATTTAGGTTAACGCCCATTTCATTATCCATGCGTTCATGACTAATATTTTCAAAAGCGGGATTAGAAGATGCAATATCATTCATAATACTTCTGGAGTCTCCAAATGATATGTTTAATCCCATTCGGTCTGCAAGCTGGTTCATAATATCCCAGGCCGGAGCACAATCAACTTTATTATCTTCAGTTACCCAATTATCAAAATTGGTTCCGTATCGGTCCAATCGTCCCTGAGACATTTCCATATTAAGACTTCTGTGGGTGTACTGGGTTTCTTTGGCAGGGAAGGAGCGTTGAATTCGTCCGTCTACATTCACATAACTTGCAGCATGTTCAGCAATGCAGGTTATGGGTATCACCAGATCAGCCACTTTCGATGTCTCACATTCATTGGTAGAAAGTAAAATACTGTATTTGCCTTTTAGATCATCTGCAGAAAGAACATTACGATCTACAAGCTCATCAGAAAGCATGATAACGATCTTGGCTTTATTGACCTCAGAGGCAAGATCTGAGTTTTCCTCATATCCCAATAATTTCACTCCTGAAGTATTTGGAGCCTGATCATCGGTTAACAGGAAATCATCTCCGGCACCCTCAATAATATGAGGAGCAAACTTAAAGTTATTTACACCCCATAGGTTGAATACTTTCATCAACGCATAATTTTCTTCAACGGAAGCATGAGCACTTCCTAGAACCAGCACATCTTCCGGTTTGTGAGATTCTAAAGTCTCAGCAAATGTCTCAATAGCATTGTTCCAGGATGTTTTTGTTTGATTATCACCATCCAACTTGATAGCAGGGCGGGAGATACGGTTTTCATTAAACCTTCTATAGGCTTCTCGTCCGGAATCTGCCATCCAATGGTTATTTACTTCACCATTATATCTTGGTGTAATTCGCATTACCAAGTTATCCCTTGTCCAAATGTCAATATTGGTTCCTTTACCATTGGTAATATCAATGCTTGGAGTTTGATTCATCTCCCAAACACGTGCCTTAAATCTAAAATCGGAAGAAGTAAGAGCTCCCACAGGGCAAATATCAACGGTATTTAACGAATAAGGATCGTCAAATTCACGTCCCGGTGCAGTCATTGGGTAATTTTTATCACCACGCTGAACAATGGTAAGCTGATGGGTTTCACTGATCTCGTCAGTAAAGCGAACACAGCGCGTACAGTTGATGCAACGCTCGGCATCTAAAGTAACTCTCGGTCCGAGTTGAACTCGTTTAGGTCTGTGTACTTTCTTTACTTCAAATCGACTGCCTTCAGGACCATATTTGTAAGTCTGAATTTGAAGCGGGCATTCACCGGCCTGATCACAAATAGGACAATCCAAAGGATGGTTGACAAGTAAAAACTCCATGGTATCTTTTTGAGCCCTGGCGACTTCTTCATCCGATTCTTGGGTTTTGATAACCATTCCATCCTGCATTCCCAGCGAACATGAAGTTTGCATTTTTGGGAACCATCGGATTTCACGTTCCCCGTTTTCATCCAGTTCAAATTCACCGGTTTCACGGTTTTTAACAGGAGTACCTGCTTTTACAAAACACTGTCGGCAGTTTGCGGGGGCGCTCATTTCAGGATGGTAGCAAAAGAATGGAACTTCTTTGCCTTGATCTAAAATGAACTGAAGAACGCCACGGTCGTCGCCTTCCTCAAATTCGTATCGTTGTCCGTCTATAAATATTTCTGACATATTGGATTGTTGATTTTTGATTTTTGATTGATGATTCAATCAAAAACAATCATTTTCTTTGCGCTGTTTTTCTGGAGATTATAAAAATTGATGCTAACTCGTTCGCTTCTTTTAAAAGAGGCTCAACCAATTGTATTGGCTTGAGGTTTTCATCAATTATAAATTGCATCCAAAATTCACTTTCATCAGCTTCTTCAATAACTATGCTCAATTTTGCGGTGAAAGCTGCTTTACTATGAGCAATGCAAGCAGCTCTGTAATTCGCAGCAACTGAAGTACCGCATCTTATCAGTTGCCCTTTAATATGGTTACCCAAATATGATGTTGGCAAACTAACAGCCAACTTAACACATCTGTGTGCAAAATCTTTTGTCCTTAATATTAAATCATCCTTGTTCAAAATTGTTGATTTTCGATTTGTGACTGTTGATCAGAACAAATCAAAAATCAACAATCATCAATAATAAATCCCTCACGCTACTGCGTGAACTGATTTCTTGCAGCGCGCTTCAAATTCGTCTCTGAAACGGTTGATAGTATGTCGAACGGGCCATGCAGCGGCATCAGCCAGGGCACAAATGGTTCGGCCTTCCATTTGGGTGGTTACATCTAAAAGCAGATCAAGATCTCTGATCTCACCTTCACCGTTTTTGATCTTCAATAATATCTTTTCTAACCAACCGGTACCATCACGGCACGGGGTACATTGTCCACAAGACTCATGTTGATAAAAATGTGATATTCTCCACAATGCATCTACCATGTCTGTGTCTTCGTCCATTACGATCATTCCGGCCGTTCCCATCATAGAGCCGGCTTCTCGCAGTGAATCGGCATCCATGGACACTCCTTCAAGCTGGTCGGCACGGAGTATTGGAGTGGAAGATCCACCGGGAATCAATCCCTTCAGTTTCTTGCCACCTCTAATTCCCTGGGCAACATCATTGATGAGGTCCATCACCGGAACTCCGGAAGGTAATTCATACACTCCGGGTCGATTTACATGACCTGATATCCCATAAAGTACCGGACCGGGATGTGTTTCTGCTCCAATATTCTTGAACCAAGCTGCCCCATTATTTATTACTAAGGGCACGTTAGCCAGTGTTTCAATATTGTTGATGGTGGTCGGGCGGCCCCAAAGTCCTTTTTGAGCAGGGAAGGGAGGTTTAACACGAGGATATCCCCGTTTACCTTCCAGCGATTCCAACATGGAAGTTTCCTCACCACAGATGTAAGCTCCGGCTCCTCCGGTTACTTCAAATTCTACGCTATAGTCGGTACCAAACAAATTCTTTCCGATAAAACCTTTGTCGCGGGCATCTTGTAATGCCTTCTCCATCATCTTGATCCATGAATAATATTCTCCACGGATATATACATATATAGTAGTTACTTTCATCGCATAGGCTGCGATCAATGCACCTTCAATAAAAAGATGGGGATTGTATTCAAAGATCTTGCGGTCTTTGAAAGTGCCCGGCTCAGATTCATCTCCGTTACAAGCAAGGTAACGGGGACCGCCGTCAGCAGGGGGCATGAATGACCACTTTAGCCCCGCATTGAAACCCGCTCCGCCACGTCCGCGGATGTTGGCTTCTTTTACTTCATTGACTACGCTTTCCGGAGTCCAGTCATCACCTTTAATAACGTTTTCAAGTGCTTTGTAGCCACCGTTTTTGATATATACATCGATCTTGTCCAGGTTTGGAATGTCTGGAATAAGTACCGGTTCAAAAGATTTCCAATCAGAAGCCATAATTACTTGTTATTAATATTTTCGAGGAGAGGCATTCCTACGGATTCAAATTCTGGCATTTTACCTTCTTTCAGGCTGTCAATAACCTTATCGAGTTTTTCTTCGGTGAGATTGTTGACATAAACATCATTTGTGATCTGCATCATTGGGGCATACCCACAGGCGCCAAGGCATTCTACAGATTGAATGCTGAACATCCCGTCTTCGGTAGTCTCACCTGCTTTAATGCCAAGCTTGTCTTCCAGGTAGTGTAACATCTTGTATCCACCGCAAAGCTGACAGCTTGTAGTAGTGCACACATCCAAAACGTATTTTCCTTTACGTTCTTTATAATATTGCGTGTAAAAAGTAGCTACACCATGAACATGAGATTCAGGCAGATCTAAAGTTTTAGCAACCAAGCGCTGCACCGGAGGTTCAACATGCCCAAATCTTCTTTGTGCCACCCAAAGTGTGGGGAGGGTAGCCGGCATTACTTCCGGAAATTTGGCCTTTATGGCTTCAATTTCTTCTAAGTCTTCTTTTGTGAATTCGTACGTTTCTTCCATCTTATTTATCTGCTTCTCCCATTACAGGGTCAATTCCACCAATTATAACTACCGTATCAGCTACCATTTCTCCGTCTAGAATATTCTCCAATACCTGAAGGTTGCGGAAGGATGGAGCATTGACTTTCAATCTCCAGGGGTGGCCGGTTCCATCACTTTGAATGAAATAGCCTAATTCTCCTTTTGGAGATTCTACAGCATGATATACTTCTTTGCCGGCCGGAGGACAGATCCCGGTATCGGTCATCATAAAATCATGGATCATGCCTTCCATTGAGTAGTACACTTCATCTTTGGATGGATAGGCATGTTTTGCATTGTTTGCTCGGATCGGGCCTTTTGGCATTTTATCAAAACATTGTTCAATGATCCGGATACTTTCAGCCATCTCTTCCATTCGCACGAAATAACGAGCAAGATTATCCCCTTCAAGGCGGGTAGGGACTTCAAAATCAATTTCATCATACTTCAAATAAGGAGTGATGATACGTTGATCAACTCCGTACCCAGAGGCTCTCAATACGGGCCCAGTTGCACCAAGGTCTATGGCATCTTCTGTTCTAACGATTCCTACATCTTTATTTCTGTCAATGAAAATTCGGTTACGGTCTAAAAGCCCGTGCCAGTCTTTAAGTTCGTTAGGAAAAGTTTGAATGAATTCCTTGATCCGGGCAACAGCATCATCTGTGAAATCATTAGCGACACCGCCAATTCGGGAATGCGAAACCGTAAAGCGGTGTCCGGCTACTTCATCAAAAATATCATAGATCTTTTCACGTTCGCGGAAGGTCCAGATGAAAAAAGAGATAGCTCCTGCATCCATGACCATGGTTCCTAACCAAAGCAGGTGGGAAGAAATACGAGCCAATTCCATACAGATCATACGGATGTATTGAGCCCGCTCAGGTACTTCAACTTCAGCAAGCTTCTCAACAGCCATACAAAGGGCTACATTATTGCTGTAAGGAGAGAGGTAATCCATGCGGTCAGTATAGGGCATGAATTCCTGGTAGGTTTTATTCTCTGCAATTTTTTCTACACCACGGTGCAAATAACCAATATCGATCTTGGTCTTCTCAATAAGCTCGCCTCGAAGTTGAAGGATCAAACGAAGCACACCGTGTGTAGCGGGATGCTGAGGCCCCATATTGAGGATCATCTTGGAATTAAGTGGGTCTTCACTGTCAATATCCTCGATGGTTGTATGTTTGTCCTCAAGGCTTTTATATATTCCTCGTTGGTGCTCCTTAAAAAACTTCGGATCTACTTTACTATTAATATCAGTGAGTTTCATGCCTTACTCCGTATCTGGGGTTGTGTTAGGCAGCTCAATGGAACCGGGAATACCCAACAGCGGAAATTCTTTTCTTAGCGGGAAGTAATCAAAATCTTCCGGCATGTAAATTCTTCGAAGATCAGGGTGACCTTCAAAAAGAATACCATACATATCGTAAACTTCGCGTTCTAACCAACCGGCTGATTTCCAAACTGAAGAAACAGTATCTATTTTTGGATTTTCTTCTTCAACCCTGGTCTTTAAAAATATACGATCGCGAGTTTTGAGGTTCATCATGTTATAGATCACTTCAAAACGCTCATCAGATGTGTACCGGTCAGTTCCGATTATGTCAGTCAGATATATAAAGCGGTGCTCTGTTTTGAGATAGTTACAGATCTTAACAATGTTTTCAGCTTCCACTCGGATGTAGATGTGATCGCAAGATTGATAGACTTCAATGAGATCTTCCGAGTGATCAGAAGAAAGCCCGTCTACAACGCCTTGTAATGTATCGTTCAATTCTAAACTCATATTCTTAGGTATCTAATAAAACAGAATGCTCAGTTTTAATTTTGTCTTGTATCTTCATCAAAGCATGAAGAAGAGCGTCGGGTCGGGGAGGGCATCCTGATACGTATGCATCTACCGGTAAATAATTATCCACCCCCTGAACCACACCATAGCAACGGTGCATTCCGCCGGTTGATGCGCAGGCACCCATGGCAATACACCATTTTGGATCAGGCATCTGATCCCATATTCTGCGAATGGCGTGAGACATTTTATAGGTCGACCA
>NZ_DASSWP010000216.1:0-9425 GCF_035704785.1 Gracilimonas sp.
TCGATAAGATAGTATTTATATGCTTTTAAAAAATTTCTCTTACATTTGGCTGAAGTTTAGTAATCACAATATTTATATACATAGAAAATAAATGAGATGCGGGATCGATCGACTTGTAAAGAGTAAGCTGTTCTATATTACATTGATTTTGATTGCTTCGGGCTGCACGGAATCAGAGAACAAGAAAAATACCTCAAACTATGAGGAATTGGTGGTAAAAGTCCCGGCTAAAATTCAACAATTCGACCACATAGATTCGCTTTATTATTCATTTCTGGGACTCAATTCTTTTGCAACGGATGAGGGCGGAGTTATTTTGCCTATCTGGGGTCCGGCAACTTTGGTAAAAACAAACAGGGATGGTAACGAGGTCCTCGCCAAGACAGCAGAGGGCAGGGGCCCGGGCGAACTGATGGATGTTGGAGTTCCAACCATGGGAGAAAACGAGATCTACGTGTATGATCAGAATCTTCAAAAGATCGTGATATTCGACCGGGAAGATCTTTCCTTAATTGAAGAGTTTTTAGTGGGATCTCATCAGGAGTACAGGGTTGACAGAGCCTATCCGACATTTGAAAAAGGAAGCTTGCTGTTGGAGTTGAGCAACTCTCAGCTTGTGGTAGACAAGATGGATGATAAATTACTCATCAAATATGATTTGGAGAATGAAGAATATGGGGAATCCATCGCTCTTAAAGGCAAGCTATATGCACCGCTGGGTGATTTAATAAATGGAAGAGCAGGAACGGCCATGATGGTGCCTTTCTCAGATAGCCAATTTATTGTAGCGGCCCCGGAGAGGAGGTCACTACTGCTTTACGACACTCGTACTGATTTAATCGCCGAGATCAATGCGGATTTTGATACACTACGAACTATTTCTGTGGATTTACCAACTGAAGAAATTTCCTCTACTGAAAAAGATTCGATCAAGGCAGAAGTCGAGGGATTTCATACCGGAGATTGGGGCGATGTAGAATCTTTACTACCGGAAGTAAAAGCAGGAGCTGATAACATGCTTTTCAACAATGATAAAATTTGGCTCAAATCAAATTTAAGAGGGAGCGGAGATATATGGCTCGTATTAAATATGGAAGGTGAAATAACGGACCTGGTCAGCCTTCCAAAAGACACTTTTTTAACGCACGTTTCTGAACATCATCTCGGAGTGCGCTTAGATGAAGCTAATTTTGCCCTTTATGAAAATCCGGTTGGAGATTAGTTTTTTGTGGTGCCAGTAATATTTTTAGGTTGAATTTTTCAAGCTTAAGAGACTTCTTATAAGGAAAGTGATGTTATATATCACTTCCGTTTATTATAGTATAGATGTTAGCCCCGAAGGGGTGATTTACCAGAACACAGGGTGTAGCCCTGTGGAAGAGAAGTAAACAACAACTATCTAAATAAGCCCTGAAAGGGCGAAATATAAAAGCTATGGGCCAATCACTCGTTCAAAACTACATTCACATTATCTTTAGTACTAAACATCGCCAGCCTTTTATAAAACCGGAGATAGAAGATGAACTTTATGCTTACCTCGGTGGGATCTGTAATCGAATGGAGTCTCCGCCTATAAAAATTGGAGGATATATGGATCACGTGCATATTTTATGCAGAATGTCGAAGAAAATAGCCTTGATAAAATTACTGGAGGAATTAAAATCTCACTCTTCAAAATGGATAAAGACTAAATCTGATGAATTAAAGCAGTTTTATTGGCAAGATGGCTATGGAGCGTTTTCGGTAAATCCATCCGAAGTGAACGTTGTGACAAAATATATAGTAAACCAAAAAGAGCATCACAGAAAGAAAACTTTTCAAGAAGAGTACCTGGCATTTTAAAAAAAATATAACGTAGACTATGATGAGCGTTATGTATGGGATTAGAATAAATTCTGTGGATTGATTCTACAAGGTTATGCCGCCCTTTCAGGGCTAGTGACATAGAGATATCTTTCAACATCGGGCTACACCCGATGTTAAGGTAGGTCACCCCTTCGGGGCTAGACTGAGGGCAAAATCACTTTTTAGCCCGCTCTTCCTTCTCCTTCAAAACATAATTCACATATAGAAACTCAAGTGCTGCGGCTTCATAGCCTTTCCAGTTTTGGATGAGTTCCTGAAAGCGTTCTTCGGACGTGTTGTGGGGATCTTCTCCGTAGCTGTAGATGATCCACCGGCGCAGTCCCTTTTCTTCATCGGCTTTTTTGTTGGAAGGGAAGACGGCATCCGTCCGTCCGCGCATCATCATCAGGTCCTGTCCGGAGGTTGGACCGATTCCTTTTATGTTCGTGATAATGTCGTAGAATTCCTGTGGATCGCATTCCATTAAGTGATCCATATTCACATTCCCCGCTACAATGTCGTTGGCCAAGCCCACCAGGTATTGTCCCTTTCGAAGGGTAGGACCTAATTTTCGAATGTTGGCAGGATCTGCTTTCATGAGCTGATGGGGACGAGGCCAGGCTGGAAAGGATTGTTTCCCGAGCATGAGTGCTGAGCCGTAGGCCTCACGGATCTTGAACATCATCTTTTTGGCAGTCGGCTTATGATTCATCTGCATTTGGACGATACGGTATAAAATATCTTCAAAAAGATTGGCTCGGGTCATACGTTTCAGCCCGTATAGTTCCGAGAGTTTACTTCCCAGTACATTATCGTCTTTGGCCTGATCGTAGAGTGGACGCAAATCCATGTCTGTTCCGAAGATCTTAGTCAGACTTTTATTGGCTTCCGTAATTTCTTCTTTGGATAAAGATTCGGCAGACTTGATATGGAATTCCGGATTTTCGGGATCTCCGTTAAAAAATACGGTTACTATAACATCCGTATCCCCAATGGGAACAGGGCGGATAAATCCTTCTTCAAAAACTTTTTCCGGTTCATGCTCGTGATCGAAATAGGATTCAACATCCAGGCAAAGGAACCAGTCATGTGGCGGAATAGATTTGAGGGTCCAAGAGCTCATAAGCGATCCTGAATTTGGTTATTGATCAGTATTTTTTTGCTGTAAATATTCAACGAAGCGTTTAGGAAGTTCAAACGGTCTGATCTGTGGAACAGGAGGAAATCTGGGCTCAGCCTCAGTTTTCGGACGCTCCGGTCTTAGGTTTGGATCCCAGGTAAAACCCTCCAAAGTTCGGTCTTTTAATCCCGGAAATTCCTCAAAGAAATATCCATCATTCTTGCCTGCAACAACCCGGGTAAGTTCGTTTTCGTTGAAATACATAATGGTTTGAGGAGAAGAATATTGAACGGCTCCATCCGGTTCACCCTGTTCATTTTTTGTATGGTAGAGCACCTGGCTGTTTGGATAAACTTTTATGCGGGAAATATTGCCATCAGCGAAGTCGGCAATCAATGTATCGCCCTTGATCTGGTGCAAACGGCCGGTTACACTGTCTTCTTGAACAGTGATTGTTTTATGGTAAGCATTTAGTTGGCGTACTTCATTGCTATCCATTTGTACGGTTATATATGGAGCGGTCAGCTGAATATTTTTATGCCAAGCAATAGGATTTGAAATGAGTTCAAAAACCTCAGTGGAAGAATCGTATAAAAGAGTATCGGAGACAGATGAAAAATCAGGGGACCAAACGCTGACATTCCCGAAAGAGCGAATAATGTTTGTTGTATCCTGATCAAGCATTAGCAGTTTGTCAGAATTAATGTGGGTGGTATCTGTTGTATCTGAACTGACACGACGAAGGTAAGCGTTCCCTTCAACATATCTTCTCCCGGTTGAGTCAGCTTCAAGGAATTCCCCTGTCAAAAGACCGTTGTTAGTGCTGTCAACTACAAAAATATTACTGTAAAGCTGCAGAAACTCTGATTTTCGATTGATAAAAAGGCTATCCCCTTCCGCATACTGGGCCGTGTCGGCTAATTGTACATTTCCTCTAAATATAGCACTATCCTGATTTTGAAAATATGTTCCTCTTTGAGCGATAAGGGTCCCTCCTTCATCCTCAAGCCTTATCCCGGATTGAAATTGTGCTACTTTGGTTAGAAAATTATAGTCAACACTTTCACCGAAAAGAGTAGTGCTGTCTTGCAAAATGATAACCCGGCCACGGAGTTGGCTTACTTCCTGATCGGCATTATAAAAAAGCGTGTCAGTCCAGATGGTCTCGTCCGGTGTATCAATTTGAATATTGCCAAAGGCCTGGATCTCATCACGGTTTAAAAAATGCCATGCACTGTCAGATACCATTTCAATGTTGCCGATTATTATTCGAGCCTGATACAATTTTCTGACAGGTTCACCGTCTCGGGTAATCATTTCAACTTCTTCAGCTCTTTCTATTTGAACCCGTGTTTGTGCCCATACTTTTTGTATGGGGAGAGCAGAAAGAACGATCCCTGAAACCAAAACGATTATGTATACAGATGTTTTCAATTAATTATTGTCTCTCCTCTTACTTCTCGCAGGGTGTAGTTACTGAGATCAGAATCACCGTAAAAGCCTATGGCATTGATGCTGTCGGTAGGGGTGACGATGGTAAGTGATTCGGGCGTACTTACCTGATCGCTTGCACGTTCCCACTTCAGGTAAGTTGAGTAGAGCCGTTTATCTCCCGGGGCTTTAACCTTCACATTTCCAAAAAGTTCAAAGATGGATTCATCCGGTTTATAAACGGCGCTGTCAGAATTAACAAATGTTTCCGGTTGCCCATTTTCATTAAAGATCTCAATATAAACAGGTCCGCTTATTCTGGTGATGTTCCTCGTTTCATTCTTAATAGAAGCAGCATAGCTGCCGGTTAACTTAAGTTTAAGCTGGCCTTCTTCCATTATCTCCATATCAATATTCCAGCTTTCTGTAAGGTTGAAAAGAGAATCACTCAGGGCTTCTTTAACCTGTTTATTTTCATATTCAGAAAGGTCGCCACAACCTGAAATGATCGTGGTAGCAATAAGAAAAAATAACAGGCATCTAAAGTGTGCCAAAGTAACGGTCTCCGGCATCGCCGAGGCCTGGTACGATAAATGCGTCTTTGTTAAGTTTTTCATCTATTGCGGCTGTTATTATTGGAACATCGGGATGATCTTTTTGTAGCCTTTCTACTCCCTCAGGAGCACAAATTAATGAAACAAAACGGATGTTGTCGGCTCCGTTTTCTTTTAAAAAATTCAGAGCATGAGATCCGCTTCCTCCTGTAGCCAACATAGGATCAACTACAAGGGTATAGGCGTTATTAAGGCCGCCCGGAAAATTGTGATAGTAATTTACTGGTTCGTGAGTCTTCTCATCTCGATAAACGCCAATATGCCCTACTTTAGCATCCGGCATAAAATTAATAATGCCATCCACCAGGCTGAGTCCGGCTCTTAAAATAGGAATCACAAAAACCTCAGGCCCAGCTTTATGTCCCATAGTTGTTTGTATGGGTGTTTCCACCTCTTGTGTTTTGAGTGGTAAATCAGAAAGTGCCTGATAAGCAAGAATAGTTCCTATACTTCCCATTGCCCGGCGAAAGGCAGCTGTCTCAGTTTTTTTATTACGTAAAATACTGAGATAGTGCTTTACAACCGGGTGGTCTATTTCAGTGACTTGGGCCATGAGTTATTAATTTTTTTCCTCTAACTCTTCCATTTCCATTTTCTTGAAGTAGGTCTTGCTGGCTACTGCCACAGAACCTGAAAGGGCAAAAAGAGCGATGATATTCGGGAAAGTCATCAATCCAAGTGCAATATCTCCAATAGCCCAGACAGTGGCCAGCGGGAAAATAGCTCCTAAAAAGTGCATAACTAAATATATGATCTTATAGTAAATGATAGATCCGTCACCTGCCAGATACTGTATAGATCGGTCTCCATAATAACTCCAGCTTATAGCTGTTGAAATACCAAATAAGAGCACACAAAACGTAACTAAATGTTTCCCATATGGAAAGATAGGTGCCAGTCCTTTTTCAAAAGCAAGGGAGGTAAGCGGTGCACCATTTTCAATGATGCTTGTATAAACAGTAGCAACTACATTCCCTGCTTCATCAGTAAAGGTGCCGGTGCTAACATTTAATGAACCTGAAAATTCTTCTCTGTCTTCAAGATCCAGGAAGAATACGCCGGTTTCAAAATTATTTCTTAGTACAGTTCCGTTTACTGGTTCACCGTCTTCGATAATCAGTGTGTTGCTTCCGTCTGTTATTTCTACGGTATTATTGCTGTTACCTGGCTCATATACCATGTCATGGCGTTGATCCCATACCCCGGTAGCAACAATGACCAGTCCTGTCATGGTACATACTACGATGGTATCAATAAATGGCTCGAGTAAAGCTACAACGCCTTCACGAACAGGTTCGTCAGTTTTTGCAGCACCGTGTGCAATAGGGGCAGAACCCTGTCCCGCTTCATTTGAGAATAGTCCCCGTTTAATACCCCACACTAACGTCGTGAGGAATACCCCGGAACCAACACCAAAGAGGCCTGCTTCAGGAGTAAATGCAGTAGTGAAAATAGTACCAAAAGCGGGGATCACATTTCCGGCGTTAAGCGTAAGAATAACGAGTGCACCAAATACATAAATAAGTGCCATAAGTGGCATCAGCCGAGCTGTTACCTGCCCAATCCGTTTTATTCCGCCTATAATCACTACGCCTACAAAAGTTGCGGTTACTAATCCTGAAACCCAGCTTGGAATCAGGAACGTGCTATACATGGTGTCAGCTACAGTGTTAGCCTGAACAGCATTACCGGTTAAGAAAGAACAAATTACCGCCATTGCGGCAAAGAAAACGGCCAGCCATTTCCAGTTTGAGCCTAGACCTCTTTCTATATAATACATAGGACCACCTGATACAGAACCATCTTTATTCTGGATCCTATATTCTACAGCAAGTGTACATTCTGTGTATTTAATAGCCATTCCAAAAAATGCTGTTACCCACATCCAGAAGAGTGCACCGGGCCCTCCATAGTGAATTGCAATAGCAACACCTGCAATATTACCAATACCTACCGTAGCGGAAAGAGCAGTTGTTAAGGCCTGAAAGTGATTTACATCTCCAATATCATCAGGATCATCGTAGAAACCCATTACAGATTTAATCCCGTGACTGAATCGACGTATCTGAACAAAACCAAGTCGAAGGGTGATAAAAATTCCAAATCCCAAAAGAACCACCACCATTATTGGGAATTGCTCCGGGGTAGACCAAACCAGATTGTTCATCCAGTTCACAACATTTTCAAATACTTCCATGAATAAAATTTTTTGGTTAAGGATATTTAATAAGAAGGCACGGTGAAAGTAAAAAACATTTGGGAATATTAAAGGATAACATTTGGAAACTTATTAAACAGGGTACTCTGAATATTCATTGTGTCTGCCCTAAGAGATCATTACAGATTAAAAGAGAAGACCGGAGGGGTGAGGAATGAAAAGATCAAAAAAAGAATTTTTACAGATAAGAGTGAACGATTTCTTAGTAGCTTTGTTTTCATTGTAGTATTTTTAAACCCATAGATAAAATAAAAATCAACCTTTTAGATCATGACTAAAGCAGATATAGTAGATGTTATTTCTTCATCTGTAGGCCTGACCAAAGTTGAAACTGAGGCTGTAGTAAACGGTTTCATGGAAACAGTAATCGATGCCATGAAACGTGGTGAGAATATTGAATTACGTGGCTTTGGCAGTTTTAAAGTTGTAAAAAGGGCCCAGAGAGTAGCTCGAAATCCTAAAACTAACGAAGAAGTAATTGTGCCGGAACAGTATGCTCCTGTGCTTAAAATGTCGAAAGATTTTAAAGAAGCAGTGAACGAATCACATATGGTTGAAAATTGATTTAGAAAACCTGTCATTTCTTCTTATTTTTATGGCCGTTCGAACAACAGTAATTTTTATAAAACACATTTAGGTGAGTATTTATGCCGAGTGGTAAAAAAAGAAAGCGCGCGAAAATAGCTAAACACAAGCGTAAAAAGCGTCTGAGAAAAAACAGACACAAGAAGAAAAAATAAGATTTTTTATAAGGCTCCAATTTGGAGCCTTTTTTATTTGGGGTATATGAGAGTTCGTTAAAGAGAGAGTGTTGGATTGGTAGATAGTGGACTGATCATAGGTGCAATTTGTCAAGTTTTTCTAATATTTAGCATCATGACATGGCAAAACCCCAGGACTTCCTGCAACTCCAAGCCCGGCCCCAATTGACGGTGGTTTAAGTCTGCTTGCAGCGGCCGGCGGTGGTTATGCCATAAAAAAATTACGTGATCGCAAGAAAGCTGCAAACCCGGATATTTAAAATTCGAGAATTCAATCAGTAAGCTTGAATATTGGATCCTGTTTCGTAGTTTTGAGTCTATTTCTCACTAACTACTGAATCTCTATGAAGATCGCGCTTGTGCAGCAATCCTGTACTGAAGATAAAAAGCTGAATTTAAGCAGAGGATTAAAGGCGGCTCGTGAAGCTGCTTCATCCGGAGCTGATATTATTTGTTTTGCAGAATTAGCTTTCGAACCTTTTTATCCTCAGTATCAGGATCCAAAAGACCCGGCTAAACATGCGGAATCCATTCCGGGTCCCATAACGGATGCATTTTCAGAGATCGCCAAAGAATTTGGGGTAGTGATCGTCCTGAATTTATATGAGAGAGAAGGTGACTCTTTATATGACTTGTATGACAGCTCTCCCGTGATCAATACCGACGGGACTATTTTGGGAACTACAAGGATGGTTCATATCACAGACTACGCCTGTTTTTATGAACAAGCTTATTATACGCCCGGTAATAATGGAGCCCCGGTTTATGAAACTCCATTTGGCAAGATCGGAGTCGCAATTTGTTACGACCGCCATTATCCTGAATATATGCGGGCACTGGCTGTTGCAGGTGCAGAGATCGTGTTCATCCCGCAGGCAGGTTCAGTGGGTGAATGGCCGGACGGATTATATGAAGCCGAAGTGCGAACGGCATCTTTCCAAAACGGATATTTTACGGCTTTATGTAACCGGGTGGGAGAGGAAGCCAAGCTTACTTTTGCAGGGGAGTCTTTTATTTGTGATCCGGAAGGAAAGGTCATAGCAAGAGCAGGTACCGGCACCGAAGAGATTCTTTACTGTGATGTTGATCTTGAAGAAGTAAAAAGCTCCCACGCCCAACGGTTGTTTCTCAGAGATCGCCGTCCGGAGTTGTACAGGGATTGGATTGAATAAAAATTCAATCATCTGACATATCTGATTCCTGGGCCTCGCTCCGACGGCTCTGGGTTGGAGCGGACTTTTGGGGCAGGAAAGTAAATTCTTGGCATGCCAATCACTGAGGCCCTGGCGCCAGTCCTCCCCGCAAGTAACAGCGGGCGCTGTTCTTGCTGTCCCTCCAAAGGGACACAAGGTTTTTGCCGTTTGCTAAAGAATAGATTGAGGGGCAAAATAGTTTGACTGGCAAGAACCTGTCTCTCTTTGGAGAGAGACAGGATT
>NZ_DASSWP010000014.1:0-2051 GCF_035704785.1 Gracilimonas sp.
AAATAGTTGATTTAAAAAAACTGAGCTATTTTGAGCGAGTAATAATCTGTGTAATCCAAAAATCATTAAAATCTGTGATCCTAGATGCACTTAAAATGTTCGAAGGGCTGATCACACTCATTACAGAAATACTGGGATTTGCATGCAGTAGAACCAAACTGACTCACCAACTCCGTTTCAAAAGAATCACAAAATGGGCAAGGGACTACCTTGGTGCTGGATAAACTCTTTAGAAAGTCACCTTCTTCTTCGGTTTTTTCGGGAGGAGCGATGCCGTAGTCTTTGAGTTTGGTTTTGGCTTCCTTGGTCATCCAATCGGTAGTCCAGGTTTCGGCGAAATCAAGTTTCACTTCAAAATCTTCAACACCGCGTTCTTCAAGTTTCTCATTCACCAGTTTTTCAATGGCATTCATGGCCGGGCAGCCGGAATAGGTAGGAGTAATCTTCACCAATACTTTGCCATCTTCAGATACTTCAACTTTCCGAGCAATTCCTATTTCCACGATGTTCAAGACAGGGATCTCTGGATCGGTCACTTCCCTCAGGAAGTCCCAGATCTGCTTTTCGGTATGTAGTTGGATGGTTGGCATTTTTTAGTAGCAAGATGTAAGACGTAAGATAAAAGATGATAATTGAGCAAAGATGAAATCTTATGTCTTACGTCTCAAGTCTATAATTATTTCCACTCGGCATCGGGATGTGAACGGCGTAAAAACTGCATCTGAGCTAAAATATGGCCCAAATGCTCGGTATGAATTCCTTTGCGGCTGCCGCTCATCATAAATTGATCCCAATCCGGAACCGTGAGTGTCGCTTCTGTTAACGTATCTTCTACAAATTTCTTCCATTCTTTTTTGAATTCTAATGAATCGACACCTAGACCTTCTTTGATCATCCGTTCGTCTACTTCATCCATATAAAACAATTCACCGATGTACATCCAAAGTTCATCAAATGCTTCCTGAACTCGATCGTGACTTTCTTCGGTTCCGTCACCCAAACGCAATACCCACTCTCTTGAATGTCTTAGGTGATATTTGATCTCTTTCAGATGTTTATTAACCATTCCGGCAAATTGTTCATCTTTGGCGTCTTTTAATCGTTCGTACTGGAAATAACTGAACGCGCTGAATAAAAATTGTCGGGCAATGGTAAATCCGAAATCTCCTTTAGGAAGTTCGCATAGCTGGAGATTGGTGAAATCGCGATCATCCCGGAAGTAAGCAAAATAGTCTTCGTCATGCCCCTCATCTTCGATCTCTGAAGCATATTCGTAAAGTGCAGTAGCATGACCGATAAGATCCAAAGCCATATTGGCCATTGCGAGATCTTCCTCAAGCTGAGGTCCGTGCCCGCACCATTCTGACATGCGTTGACCAAGTATAAGCCGGTCATCGGCCAACCGGAGCAGATAATTTAGGAATGCTTCTTTTTTCGTCAATTCTTTAGTTTCAGCAGTCATTCTTGTAATCAATTACTTTTTTTTAATCGTTATTTGTGTAATGGTTATTTGCGTTGATCCAAACCACGATTAACCATTAACCAATAACTAAGACCTCTTCTTAACGGCTCTGGGTACACTGTAAAATTGCGGATGTCGGTACGGTTTATCATTCGCCGGATCAAAGAACGGCCCCATGTCATCAGGAGTAGAAGCAGTAATGTGCTTTGATTCCACCACCCAAATACTCACCCCTTCATTTCTGCGGGCATAAGTATCTCTCGCATTTTGGAGTGCCATTTCCTTATCGGCAGCGTGAAGGCTTCCGGCATGCTCGTGGGGTTTTCCTGACTTTGGTTGTGTGAAAACCTCCCAAAGAGGCCAGTTGTCTTTATTATTATCTGTCATGAATGTTTTGTCGTTTTATGAATTTGATTATGTATTCAACACTTTCCTCTCTCTGGATTCCAGTAAAACTGAATCCTGTCTCTCTCCAAAGAGAGATAAATTCTTACCTTTGCTGGAAAAATTGGCATGAACCTGTGTCCCTCCGGAGGGACAGTAAGTGCAGCTCGCTGCGGCTTGCGGGGAGGATAGTCACGATGCTTTT